>JBBQUA010000059.1:0-25208 GCA_038212905.1 Hyphomicrobiales bacterium | reverse complement strand
CCTCCGAGCAAGACAGGGAGAACGACCATGACAGCCAGCATCGTCGGATGGGCGCACACGCCGTTCGGCAAATTCGATACCGAGACCGTCGAGAGCCTCGTGGTGAAGGTCGCCGTCGATGCGCTGGCCGACGCCGGCATTTCCGCCGGCGATGTCGACGAAATCGTGCTCGGGCATTTCAATGCCGGCTTCTCGCCGCAGGATTTTACCGCCTCGCTGGTGCTGCAGGCCGACCCGGCCTTGCGCTTCAAGCCGGCGACGCGGGTGGAAAATGCCTGCGCTACTGGTTCCGCCGCAGTGCATCAGGGCATCCGGGCGATTGCCGCGGGCGCCGCCAAAATCGTGCTGGTGGTTGGCGTCGAGCAGATGACGCGGACGCCGCCGGCCGAAATCGGCCGCAACCTGTTGCGCGCGTCGTATCTGCCCGAGGACGGCGAAACCCCCGGCGGTTTTGCCGGCGTGTTCGGCAAGATCGCGCAGGCCTATTTCCAGAAGTATGGCGACCAGTCCGACGCGCTGGCGATGATCGCCGCCAAGAACCACAAGAACGGCGTTGCCAATCCCTATGCGCAGATGCGCAAGGATTTCGGCTATGAATTCTGCCGCTCCGAGAGCGAAAAGAATCCGTTCGTCGCGGGACCCTTGAAGCGCACCGACTGCTCGCTGGTGTCGGACGGCGCCGCGGCACTGGTGCTGACGGATGCGGAAACCGCCAAAACCATGGGCAAGGCTGTCAACATCCGCGCCACCGCCCATGCACAGGATTTCCTGCCGATGTCGAAGCGCGACATTCTTCAGTTCGAAGGTTGCACCGTGGCCTGGCAGCGCGCGCTGCAATCGGCCGGCGTGCAATTGTCGGATCTCTCGTTTGTCGAAACCCACGACTGCTTCACCGTCGCCGAACTGATCGAGTACGAAGCGATGGGCCTGACGCCGCGCGGGCAGGGCGCCCGCGCCATCAAGGAAGGCTGGACCCAGAAGGATGGCAAGCTGCCGGTCAATCCCTCCGGCGGCTTGAAGTCCAAGGGCCACCCGATCGGCGCCACCGGCGTGTCCATGCATGTGATGTCCGCGATGCAGCTGGTCGGCCAGGCCCCCGAGGGCATGCAGATCAAGAATGCCAAACTCGCCGGCATCTTCAATATGGGCGGGGCGGCGGTTGCGAATTACGTTTCGGTGCTGGAGCCGGCGAAGTAAGCAAAGACGGAATTGTCGTTTACGACGAGAACGTAAACTTCCTCGTCGTCCCTGCGAACGCAGGGACCCATACGCTGCGGCGGCAATGGTTTGCGAAAGGCGTCCGACACAATTGCCTTGACCGTTGGATCACGCGGTATGGGCCCCTGCGTTCGCAGGGACGACGGAACATTGGGTTCTTCACGCATACGCCCATACCCCTGGCGCCCTTGCACTTCCCGACGCGCTGCCGTTACTGGACCCGACAAGCAAAATCGCGGCGAAAACCGTCGCATCGGGAGTAGATCACGCCATGGGACCACTTGAGGGCATCAAGGTCATCGACATGACGACCGTGCTGATGGGGCCCTATGCCACCCAGATGCTCGGCGACTACGGCGCCGACGTCATCAAGATCGAGACGCCGGATGGCGACGTAACGCGGCAGATCGGGCCGACCCGGCATGCCGGCATGGGTCCGGTGTTCCTCAACACCAACCGCAGCAAGCGCTCGATCTGCCTCGATTTGAAGAAGCCGGCCGGGCGCGACGCCGTGCTGCGGCTGATCGCCACCGCCGACGTGCTGGTCTACAACGTGCGCCCGCAGGCAATGGCGCGGCTGCAGCTCGGCTATGACGTGATCTCGAAGGTCAATCCGCGGCTGATCTATGCCGGCGTGTTCGGCTTTGGCCAGGACGGTCCATATGCCGCAAAACCCGCTTATGACGATCTGATCCAGGGCGCCACCGCGCTTCCGGCGCTGATGGCGCAGACCAGCGACGGCGTGCCGCGCTATGTCCCCAATGCGCTGGTCGACCGCATCGTGGGATTGACGGCTGTCGGCGCCATTTGCGCCAGTCTGGTGCATCGTGACCGCACCGGCAGCGGCCAGCGCGTCGATATTCCGATGTTCGAGACCATGGCGGGTTTTGTCATGGGCGATCACATGGGCGGGCTGACGTACGAGCCGCCGCTCGACAAGGGCGGTTATGCACGGCATCTGTCGCGCGACCGCCGGCCTTACAAAACCTCGGACGGCTATATCTGCGTGATCGTCTATAATGACAAGCAATGGGAAAATTTCTTCGCGGCGACCGGACGTGACGACCTGCGCCGCGACCCGAAGTTTGCGACCTTTGCCGGACGCGCTGTCAATATCGACATTGTCTATGCCGAACTCGCGCGTATTTTGGAGACGCGCACCACCGCCGAATGGACCGAGTTGCTGGTCAAGGCCGACGTCCCCGTGATGCCGATGCATGATCTCGAAAGCATGTTGCAGGACCCGCATTTGGTGGCGACGAATTACTTTCCCGTGGTCGAACACCCGACCGAAGGAAAAATTCGCAGCATGAAGGTGTCCGCCACCTGGTCGGACACGCCCGTCGAGTCGGCGCGGCTGGCGCCGCGCCTCAATGAACACGGCGAGGAAATTCTCAGGGATGCCGGCTACTCCGCCGACGAGATCGCCGCGCTGGTCCGCGAGGGCGTCACGACTAAAGCGCCCGTCGCCACGAGGAATTGAGACCATGGATTTCGCGCTCACCGCCAACCAGGAATCGATCCGCGACGCGATCGGCAAGATATGCACCCGGTTCGACGACGCCTATTGGCTGAAGAAGGACAAGGAAGGCGGCTATCCCGCCGACTTCCACCGTGCGCTGGCGGATGCCGGCTGGCTCGGCATCTGCATTCCCGAGGAATATGGCGGTTCGGGTTTGGGCATCACCGATGCCGCGATCATGATGCGGACGATTTCCGAATCCGGCGCCGGCATGTCCGGAGCTTCGGCGGTGCATATGAATGTGTTCGGGCTCAATCCTGTCGTGGTGTTCGGCACTGACGAGCAGCGCCGGCGCATGCTGCCGGGGATCGTCGATGGCCGCGACAAATCCTGCTTCGCCGTCACCGAGCCGAATACCGGCCTCAACACCACGCAATTGAAGACCCGCGCGGTGCGACAGGGCGACAAGTACGTCGTCAACGGCCAGAAAGTCTGGATCTCGACCGCGCAGGTTGCCAACAAGATCCTGTTGCTGGCGCGCACCACGCCGCTGGAGGAGGTCAAGCGCCCGACCCACGGCCTCAGCCTCTTTTATACCGATTTCGACAAGAAGCGTGTCGCGGTGCACGAGATCGAGAAGCTGGGCCGCAAGGCCGTCGACTCCAACGAGTTGTTCTTCGAGAATTTCGAAATTCCGGTGGAGGACAGGATCGGGGAGGAAGGCCGCGGCTTCGAATACATCCTGCACGGCATGAACCCGGAGCGCATCCTGATCGCCGCCGAGGCAGTCGGGCTCGGCAAGGTGGCGCTGAAGCGCGCCACCGACTACGCCAAGAGCCGTATCGTGTTCAACCGCCCGATCGGCAAGAACCAGGCGATCCAGCATCCCCTTGCGAAGAACTGGATGGAACTGGAGGCGGCGTGGTTGATGGTGATGTCGGCCGGCTGGCAATACGACCAGGGCCTGCCATGCGGCCCGGCGGCCAATGCCGCAAAGTACCTTGCCGGCGAAGCCGGCTTCCAGGCCTGCGAGCAGGCGGTCATGACTCACGGCGGTTTCGGCTACGCCAAGGAATATCACGTCGAACGTTACTTGCGGGAATCGCTGATCCCGCGCATCGCTCCGATCAGCCCGCAGCTCGTTCTCAGCTTTATCGCCGAGAAGGTGCTGGGCATGCCGAAGTCGTATTGATGATGATCGGATATCTTAACGCGTCATTCCGGGGCGCGCGCAGCGCGAGCCCGGAATCCATAACCACGATCGTGAGTATGGATTCCGGGCTCGCGACTTCGTCGCGCCCCGGAATGACGGAAGAGGAGAGGTTGCCGTCATGAGCTTCATCACCGGCGTTGGCCTCACATCCTACGGCAAGCACGCGGGTTCTTCCTCGCTCGACCTGATGAGCCAGGCCGCGCAGCTGGCGATATCAGACGCCGGGCTGAAGCGCAGCGAGATCGACGGCGTGCTGTGCGGCTACTCCACGGTTTCGCCGCACATCATGCTGGCGACCGTGTTCGCCGAGCATTTTGGGATCAAGCCGACCTATGCCCACGCCGTTCAGGTCGGCGGCGCCACCGGGCTCGCCATGACCATGCTGGCGCATCATCTGGTCGAGGCCGGCATTGTCCGGCATGTGCTGGTGGTCGGCGGTGAGAACCGGCTGACCGGGCAGAGCCGCGATGCCTCGATCCTGGCGCTGGCGCAGGTCGGCCATTCCGACTACGAGGTGCCGCTGGGCCCGACCATCCCGGCTTATTACGGCTTGGTCGCCTCCCGCTACATGCACGAATACGGCGTGACGCAGGAAGATCTCGCCGAATTCGCCGTGCTGATGCGAAGCCACGCGCTGACCCATCCCGGTGCCCAGTTCCACGACGCCATCACCGTCGCCGATGTGATGGCCTCGAAGCCGGTGGCGATGCCACTAAAACTGCTGGATTGCTGTCCGGTGTCGGACGGCGGTGCGGCGTTCGTAATCAGCCGCGAACGTACCGGCGAGGCCGGCGTGCGCGTGCGCGGCTGCGCGCAGGCGCATACCCATCAGCATATCACGGCCGCGCCCGCCCTGAGCGAACTCGGCGCCGAGATATCGGTCGCCAAGGCGAAGCAGACCGCCGGACTCGCGATCTCGGACGTGCGTTATGCCGCAGTCTACGACAGTTTTACCATCACGCTGGCAATGCTGCTGGAAGACCTCGGCCTTGCCAGCCGCGGCGAGGCGGCAGCAAGGGTACGCTCCGGACATTTTGGCCGCGACGGCGCGATGCCACTCAACACCCATGGGGGTCTGCTGAGCTACGGTCATTGTGGTGTCGGCGGTGCGATGGCGCACCTGGTCGAGACTCATCTGCAGATGACGGGGCGCGCGGAAAAGCGTCAGGTCCGCGACGCCTCGGTCGCGCTGCTGCACGGCGATGGCGGCGTGCTGTCGTCGCATGTCAGCATGTTCCTGGAGCAGGTGCGATGAGCGACAAACCCGCCGACTGGACCACGGGCGCGGAAGCGATCGTCTATCAATGCTGCGCCGCCTGTGGCGGTTTGCAGTATTTCCGCCGCAGCTTCTGCGTCGCCTGCGGCGCGCAAAATCCGGTGGAGAAGCGCGCCAGCGGCGCGGGCACGGTCTATGCCACTTCGCTGGTCTGCCGCGCCGCGACACCCGAGACCCGGGCGCATGTCCCCTATAACATCGTGCTGGTCGATACGGTCGAAGGCTTCCGCATGATGGCGCATGGCGACAATGACCTTTCCATCGGCGACAAGGTAACGGCGCGATTCCTGCCGTTCGCAGGGCGGCTGGTGCCGTATTTTGAGAAATTACCGTGATCTCTCAACGTCATTGCGAGCGCAGCTTCGCTCCTCGCAATGACGGTCATCACCACGTGTAAAACACAAGGCTGGCGATGACGAGCATGGCCGTCACCGCCAGCGTTTGCGCCAGCGCTTCCGAGGCCGCCCTTTTGGTGGCTTCCTTCATGCCGATCTCCCCAGACTTGGGCACCCTTGATTTGGGCATAGCTCATCGCCGCGCGAGCGCGCCAACGACGGTCAGTATTTGTACTCGGAACACCCCGCGACGAGTATTCGCTCCAATGAGTCCCCACTCAGCGAATATCGACCGTGCTAAAGTCGAACAGCAATGCGGCGGCATTTTGACTCGCCGATGTCGAGATTGGCGATGCGGATCGCCGATAAAATCTGCGGTTGATTTATACCGAATTGGCGCTGCCGCCAATTTGCGAGACGGAACAGACTGTTGCTACCGCCTCCAGCGGCGGATAGTGTTTCGATGGAACCTGCCTTCGACAAGGCAGCCTGAAAAAATAGAAAACCCCC
This sequence comes from Hyphomicrobiales bacterium, assembly GCA_038212905.1. Classification (GTDB taxonomy): domain Bacteria; phylum Pseudomonadota; class Alphaproteobacteria; order Rhizobiales; family Xanthobacteraceae; genus Bradyrhizobium. The sequence goes on along the minus strand of JBBQUA010000059.1, from coordinate 19,194 downwards.
AAGGTGAATCATGGCCCGCATCGACTATTGCGACACCACCAAATCAAACGAGCGCACCAGGGAAATTCTCGGCAAGAACCGCAACGCCAATATTTTCCGGATGATGGCGCATTCGCCGAGCTATTTCGAACAATATTGCCGGCTCGGCGGCGCGATCCGCCACAAGGGCGAGCTCGACCCGGTGGTGCGGGAACTCGCGATCACGCGCACCGGAATCCTGTGCGAGGCGCCCTATGAAATCGTCGCCCACAAGCGGATCGGCAAGAATGTCGGCGTCACCGACGAGCAGAACGAAGCGCTGCAAGACTGGCAGTCCGCGACCTGCTTCAACGAGGTGCAGCGCGCAGCACTGGCCTTCACCGACGAGATCGTCAGGCTGCACAAGCCGACCGACGCGACCTTCAACGCCATCGCGGCAAAACTGACGCCAGCGGCGCTGGTCGAACTGCAGCTTTCGGTCGGCTTCTACGTGATGACGTCGAAGTTTCTGGAAACCTTTGGCATCGATATGCAGCCGGTCGAGCAGGTGGTTAGTTAGTTTTCACGACGGTATTTGTTGCGGCGGCGTTATTTGTTGTTTGCGTGCTCTAATGCGCCGTCAGCAGATCCACCCTGGTATTGGCGACAATCAGTCGGTCGGCCAGCAGTTGGGCGAGGTTGCGCATGATGCGTTCGCTGGCCCGCGGATGCTGTTTGCGGAAGCTTTCGAAATCCCGCAGGGCGATTTCGTAGGCGGTGGCGGAAGCGTCGGCCAGCACGTCGGCGGAGCGGTGGGTTTCCAGCAGCGCCATTTCGCCGAACGCCATGCCCGCGGTGAGCGTCGCGAGCCTGATGCCGTCGGGTAGCGTGACGTGCACGGCGCCGCTGCGTAGAAAGAACAACGACGTCGCCGGCTCGCCGGAGGTGACGATCTTTTCGCCCGGCCGGTAGGACCGGACTGACGCGATCGACGCCAGATCGGTCAGTTCCTCCGCCGTCAGGCCCGCCAGCAGCGCCTGCTCGGACAATTCGGTGGTCTCGTGAAAGTCGATCGCGCCGCCGTAGCGATAGACCACCTGGTCTTCGGCCCATTCGATCGCCGCATCGAGCAAAAAAAAGTCACGCACATTAGAGAGTTCGCCGGTCCATTCGCCGATGATGCGCCACTCCGGCGAATCCCGCTTGATACCGGACAGAATCACGGTGACGCCGTGGGCCGCCAGTTCGCGGAACTCCTCGGCCACCAGGCGGCCGCCGGCTCGCGTCATCGAGGTGACCCGGCGAAGGTCGAAGATGACGAATTGCGGTCGCGGCTTTGCCGCGAGCTGACGCGACACGTAGTCGACATTGGAAAACGAAAGCGTGCCCACCAGTTCGATAACGCGGACATCGCCGTGGTGCGCCGTGAGGATTCTTCGTTCATGCGGGCGACGATCGCGCCGCGATGGATTCTTGCCGATGTCGTAGTCGGCGATGATGCTGTTGCGGGCGTCGTCGCTGCGGTTGAGCATGTGAAGATCGTAATGCAGCGACAGCGCCTCGCACACCTTGATGCCGCGCACGCTGTTGCCGTGGCTGTCGAGTTTTGGCGAATAGCTGCCGAGCCCGAACCGCGCGGGGAGGGCGGCCAGGATGCCGCCGCCGACACCGCTCTTGGCGGGGATACCGACGCGATAGATCCACTCGCCGGCATAGTCATACATGCCGGAGCTGGTCATCACCGACAGCGTCCGCGAAATCGCGTAGGGGGTCATGACCCGTTCGCCGGTGACGGGATTGACGCCGCGGTTGGCGAGCGTGGCGGCCATCACGGCGATATCGCGCGCGGTGACAAGAACGGCGCATTGCCTGAAGTAAGTCTCCAGCACCGCATCGACGTCCTGGTTGATGACATGAGACGTGCGCAGCAGATAGGCAATGGCGCGGTTACGGTCGCCGCTGACGCTTTCAGAGGCAAACACAGCCTCATCGACGGCGAGTTCGCGCCCGGCAAACCGGCCGAGCGCCTGGCGGATATATTCGAACGCCCCATCGCCCTTGGCCTCGCGGACCAGGCTGCTGCAGGTGATCGCGCCGGCATTGACCATCGCGTTGAAGGGGTGGTTGTCGGCATTGAGCCGGATCGAATTGAAGGGATCGCCGGATGGTTCGACGCCAACAGCGCTCTCGACCCGCGTAGCACCCAGCGTATCCAGCGCCAGCGCGAACACGAAGGGCTTTGACATCGACTGGATCGTGAAGGGGATCCGGGTATCGCCGGCTTCGTAGACGTGACCGTCCAGAGTGGCGAGGCTGATTCCGAAATGGGCAGGGTCGGCCTTGCCGAGTTCCGGAATGTAGTCGGCGACGGCGCCGGCGGTCTCCTTCGAAAAATCCGCATGACAACGGTCGAGGAACCGCAGCAGTGGCGGTTTCGAGGAAGCCCAGGAGGCAGGTGCGGCGGCAAAGGCTGGAGGCGGCTGTTTCATCGCCCCCAGTCTTGCCGCGCAATCAGCGCGCGCGCAACTGGCCCGGTATCAGAGGTTGCCCGCGCATCAGCAGCAGCGCGACCACCACCGTCGGCGTCAGGATCGCGAACCCGAGGCTGGTGATCTGAAGTTGCGAGAGGGGGTTAATGCCGCCGCCGGGCGTCGCGACCACAAAACCGCCGATCACCATCAGCACCCGCAGCGGCCATTCCAGCATCCCGGTGCGACGGAGATCGCCGACGAAGGCTTGATAGCCCTGGATTCCGCCGCAGATGAACAGGGTGCCGAACGCGGCCAGCGCCATCAGGCCGAGCGCTTCGAAATAGGGGTTGTCACCCTGCAGCACCAGCACCGGATTCAGCACGAAGAAGAAGGGAATGAAATAGATGATGCTGCCGACCCACATCGATTCCCAGCCCGTCTTCATCGCCGGGGAGCCCGCTATCCCCGCCGCGGCGAACGAGGCGATTGCAACAGGCGGCGTGATCGACGACAGCATGCCCCAATAGAAGATGAACATGTGCACGGCCATCCGATTGAGACCAAGCTTTTCCAGCGCCGGCGCCACCAGGATGGCGAGGAAGATGTAGCAGGCCGTCGTCGTCAATCCGAGACCGAGGATCAGGCTGGTGATCGCGCACATTCCAAGCAGCAGGAAGGCATTGTCGCCGGCGATTCGCAGGAGATCGTTGGCGAGGCTGGAGACCACGCCGGTCATCGAGAACGCGCCGATCAGGAGACCGCAGCCGGCGAGAATGCCGACCAGCTCGACGAAAGTTCGGCCGTTGACTTCCAGGAACTTGTTGATGGTGGTGAATTTCCAGCGGGTATCCCTGGAGAACAACTGGTTCAGCACCAGCAGCAGCGCGGTGGCAAAGAACGGCGCGTGGCTCTCGCGCTTGAAGTAGAGCAGCATGACGACCAGCAGGGCGATGACGAAGATGTAGTACCAGCCGTCCTTGATCGTATCCATCAATCTCGGCAGTTCGGAACGCGGGATACCCTCGAGGCCGTGCCGGGCGGCGTATGAATCCACCTGCATGAACAGGCCGATATAGAACAGCGCCGCGGGAATGATCGCGGCCAGCGCGACGTCGGCGTAACTGACGTTGAGGAACTGCGCGATCACGAACGCGGTCGCACCCATCACCGGCGGCGCCAGCACCGCGCCGGTCGAGGCGCAGGCCTCGATCGCTGCGGCATAGGAGGCGCGGAAGCCGCTCTTCTTCATGACGGGAATCGTCATGGTGCCGGCGGTCAGCACGTTGGAAATGATCGAGCCGGACATCATGCCGAGCAGGCCGCTGGCGAAGATGCAGACCTTGGCGGCGCCACCGCGGAACGTGCCGCACATCGCGAACGCCAGATTGATGAAGAATTTGCCGGCGCCGGTCATCATCAGCGCGGTGCCGAACACCAGAAAGCCGATCACGGTGTCGGCGAAAGCCTGGATCGGAATGCCGAGCAGGCTCTCGCCTGACAGCACGTGATACGAGGTCGCCTGCTCGAGGGTCGATTGCGTGCCGCGGAAGGGCCCGAGCCAGTTGGCGTCGGCAAACAGCGGATACAGGGTAAAAGGAAGCACGCTGAGCAGCAGGCTCCAGCCGCCGGTACGGCGCAGCGCCTCCATCAGCACGGACCACATCGCCAGGCCGGCGACGAACACCGGCATCGGCGCGCCGCCGAACTCCCAGCCGGCTTCGGCGGCCTTGCGCACGCTGCGCATCAGCACGATTGCGGCGGCAAAGGTCAGGACGAAGAGCAGGATGTCGTACCAGGGGACGCGATCGAGAGGCGAGCGTGCCGAACCCGGAAAGATCAGGAAGGTGAACGGCAGCATCAACGCGATCAGCAGGTAGAAATATTCGGTGTTGAGCTGGGTGTAGCCGATGAAGAACCGCAACGAGAATTGCTGGTTGATGCACAACAGAATCGTCACGGCGGTGGCAACGATCAGCGCCCAGCGCCAGCCGCCCCGCAGGGTTCGCGCCCGCGAGACTTCGGCCTCCTGCAGATTGGCGAGGCTGCCGTGCGGATCCTCGAACTCGATCCGTTTCGCCGGTGATTCAGAAGCGGCGGAGGTTGAGGCAGCCATGCAATATCCCGTCAAAATGAGCCGGCGCGTTGTCGCGCCGGCGTTGGAGCTGAGTGAAAGGGAACGAGGAGAGATTAATCCTCAAACCCGTCCGGCATGCTGGCCTTCTTCAGCGCCGCGGCGCGGGCCTTGGTCCAGGACGCAAGGAATTCCTTGTCGTCGGAAGGCGGGCTGGCTTTGTTGAAATCGGCCCACGCCGCTGCAAGCACCGCCTGCCGCTTGAACAGCGCGTTGTTGTGCGCTTCCTGGTCGTCGCTCCACTGACCGGCCTCCTTGAGTGCCTTCACCGCGCCGGGATGAACCGGCACCACCCATTTCTTGGTCTGACGGTCGGCGGCAAGCCCGCTCGCGCCGGCGGCGGCATCCTTGTAGATGTCGTAGCCCGTGATCATGGCCTTGGTGACGGCATAGACCTGGTCCGCGGGCTGCGTTCCGTAAACCACGAAGATTGGATACGGATAGGTTCCCATTTCGATCGGCTTGTCCTTGGAAATGCCCGCGCCGCAGGTCGCCATGTGGCGGAAGAAGAACGATCCGACCTTCTGCACGCGCTCCCATCCGGCATTGTCGCCGTGGGGCAGCGGCGGCCAGACCAGGCCGCGCGGCGACGTTTCGGCTTCCTTGGCGGGACCGGTGATCGTGGTTGCGAAGGCCGCGTCGGTGTCGTTGTTGACCAGGCCCTTCCACATCGCGCCGTAGCTCGAGAACTCGACGGACTTGATGTCGCTCTGCTTGAGGCCGCCGAATGCCAGGATCGCCAGCGAGTTCTGGTTCAAAGCCGGCGAGCCGACGACGAATCCGACGCGCTTGCCCTTGAGGTCCTTGACCTCCTTGACGCCGGTATCCTTCGCCACGCCGAGCGAAGCGCCATTGCAGTCGACCGTGGACAGCACCAGCTGCAGGGCCTGCGGCCCCCATTCCCTGGCGCCGAATTCGAACACGCCTTCCTGCGCGAAGTAGGTGCCGGATCCCATCGCCGACGCCATCGCCCGGCCGGCGCGCAATGGAGAGAGTCGCGCCACGTCGTTGCCCGCGGGCAGTACGCGCAGATCGCTGCCGTATTTGTCTTTCATCATCTTGCCGACAGCGACCGCGATGTTGAAACCGGCGGTGCCGGTGTCGTAGGCCGTGAACGTCATGGTCGGCGGCAGCTTGACGTCCTGGGCGTGAGCCGCGGGCAATGTCAGCAGCGAAATGCTTGCGGCTACGACAGGCGCGAGCGCCATCACACGGTGGATCATGTTCCCTCCAGTAGTTTCGCTATGCGAAAGATGATTTTGTTGGCCGGATCATGTCATCGCCTGATGGTGATGGCAACGTCCGAGCTATGCGCGTTACGTCTCGATGATAACGAGTACCTGGCCTTCGGCGACGACGTCATCAATGTTGACGAGTATCGATTTGAGTTTTCCCGCTGCGGGTGAGGCGACGGGGATTTCCATCTTCATGGCTTCGACGAATGCAATGTCGTCGCCATCATTGATGCTGCCGCCGATTTCAACAGGAAGCGCGCACACGCGTCCGGCCACTTCGGTCACAATCTTGATTTCTGGCATTCCGTTCTCCCGAGGACCGTCTGTCGGACAAATGCCCTCGCGAACGGCTTCTTGTTGTGGACGCAGATTGCCTAGGGTAGCTTGATCTGCAAGTGGAATTTTATTCCGCCTGACGGAATGGAAAAAACACATGGGAAGACGCTCGGAACGGCTCAGTAAGCAGGGAATGCTCGCCAGCGATCTCGCGGGCGAGGGCGACGTCATCCAGGTGGTGTCGCGCGCGTTCGACGTGTTGCGCTGTTTCGAAGGCCACGAGGCGCGACTCGGCAACCTCGAAATATCCAACCGCTGCGGGCTGCCACGATCAACGGTGTCGCGGCTGACCCACACGCTGACCCGGATGGGCCAGCTGGTCTATCTGCCGCGCGACCAGAAGTACCGCATCGGGCCAAGTGCTGTGGCGATGAGCACCTCGATGATGCGGGGCTTGCAGCTGCGCAACCTGATCCGGCAGCGGTTGCAGGATGTCGCCGAACAATTGCCTGGCACCGTCGGCTTCGTCATTCCCGACCGCTTCCATCTCGTCTATCTCGAATTTGCGCGCGCGGCCAATGCGCTCGGCCTGCATGAAAGCACCGGCAGCCGCATTGCGATGGCGAGCACGGCAGCGGGGCATGCCTATACGGCGGCGCTCGATGCCGATGTCGGCGACGCGCTGCTGGCGGAAATGGAACGCGAGATTCCCGCGGGCGCCAAGGTGTTGCGCCCGCGCCTCGAAGCCAACCGGCGGTTCCTTGTAGAACACGGCTATGTGGTCGCCTGCGGCTTGTGGAGCCCGCATATCAATGGTCTGGCGGTGCCGATCTGGTCGCCGCAGTATCAAACATTCGTGGTGGTGACGATCGGCCTGTTGTCGGCGATGTATGACGAGAAGCGGCTGCACAAGGAAGTTGCGCCGCGAATGCTCGATCTCGGTTTTGCGGTCGGCAGCATGCTCGAGGGCGCCGACGGCGATGTCTTCAACAATCGGATGGACCGAAAACCGCTTCCGGTGGCGACCCAAAACAACAAAATCATAAAGGCGGAGGATACCAATGACCTGGAAGCCGGAACTCGACGACCTCGCCCGGCGCGAAGCGTTCGCGCGCGAGATGGGAGGCGTTGACAAGGTCAAGCGCCAGCGCGACCAGGGCCGGCTTACCGTCCGCGAACGCATCGACGGACTGGTCGATCAGAGCAGCTTCCATGAGATCGGCGCGATTTCCGGGGTAGCCGAATACAGCGAGAGCGGCGAACTCACCCATTTGACGCCGGCAAACTGCGTGTTCGGCCGCGGCAAGATCGAGGGCCGGCCGGTGGTCGTGGTCGGCGACGATTTCACGGTGCGCGGCGGTTCTGCCGATGCGTCGATTTCAGCCAAACCGCTGATGGCCGAGGAGATGGCGCACGATTTCCGGCTGCCGATCATCCGCGTCATCGAGGGCTCCGGTGGCGGGGGCTCGGTGAAGACCATCGAGACCAAAGGCGCGGCCAATCTGCCGGGCGGCGTCGGCGGCACCCGGTGGTACTGGTACACGATCGCGAACATGGCCCGCGTGCCGGTGGTCGGCCTTGGGCTCGGTTCGGTCGCCGGCCTCGGCGCGGCGCGGCTTGCCGCCAGCCATTATTCTGTCATGACCAAGACCTCCGCGATGTTCGTCGCCGGTCCGCCTGTCGTCAAACGTCTCGGCCAGGACCTGACAAAATGGGAGCTGGGCGGCGCCGACATCCAGACCCGCGCCGGCGGTGTCGACCATGCCGTCGACACCGAGGAAGAGGCCTTTGCCTGTGCCAAGCGCTTTTTGTCCTATCTGCCGTCGTCGGTTTTCGATTTGCCGCCGACGATCGCCTGCGACGATGATGCGGAGCGCGCGGATGAATCGCTGATGAAGGCGGTGCCGCGCAACCGCCGCCAGGTCTACAAGATGCGTCCGATCATCAACGCAGTGGTCGACAAGGGTTCGTTCTTCGAGATGGGCGCCAATTTCGGCCGCTCCATCATCGCCGGCTTCGCCCGGCTCGACGGTCGCGCCGTGCTGCTGCTGGCCAGCGATCCCTTTTACTATGGCGGGTCGTGGACGGCGGAAGCGTGCCAGAAGGTGGTGCGCTTCGTCGATCTCGCCGAGACCTTCCATCTGCCGGTGGTCTATCTGATGGATTGCCCGGGCTTCATGATCGGGCTCGACGCCGAGAAAGCGGCGACCATCCGGCACGGCGTCCGCGCCATGGCCGCGGTCAACCAGACCACGGTGCCCTGGTGCACCATCATCGTGCGCAACGCCTTCGGCGTCGCCGGCGTCGTGCATCAGCCGGCCAACCGCTACTCGATGCGTTACGCGTGGCCGTCGGCCTATTGGGGCTCGCTGCCGCTGGAAGGCGGCATCGAGGCAGCCTATCGCGCCGACATCGAGGGAGCCGACGATCCCAAGGCAAAACTGCAGGAGATCGAGGATCGCCTCAACAAGCTGCGTTCGCCATTCCGTTCGGCCGAGCGCTTCTGGGTCGAGGAAGTGATCGATCCGCGCAAGACCCGTTCGCTGCTGTGCGAATTCGCCCGGCTCGCCGAACCGCTGCGCACCCCGGGCCCGCCGTCGAACTTCTCGATCAGGCCGTAAGGATTAGGTGTATAGCGAGTAGCGAGTAGCGAATAGAGTCCTGCTATTCGCTACTCACCATTCACCGTTCGCCCCTTCACGCCGCCGCCACCTTCACCGGCCGCGCGATCGCCAGGATGATTACCGCTGCCACGATGCACAGCGCGCCGGCGACGAAGAACGCCGGCAGGTAACTCTCCAGCACGGTGCGCGACAGCCCCGCGCCGAACGCGGCGACGCCGGCCCCGAGTTGATGGCCGGCAAAGATCCAGCCGAACACCAGATTGGCGCGCTCCGGCCCGAATTTTTGCGCGGCCAGCCGCACCGTCGGCGGCACTGTGGCGATCCAGTCGAGGCCATAGAACATCGCAAACAGCGACAAGGCGTAGAACGAGAAGTCGGTGAACGGCAGGAACAGCAGGGAAAGCCCGCGCAGGCCGTAATACCAGAACAGCAAATAGCGATTGTCGTAACGGTCGGACAGCCAGCCTGAGGCGATGGTGCCGACGAAATCGAAGATACCCATGGCGGCGAGCAGGCCCGCGGCCTGAACCTGCGGGATACCGAAATCGAGGCACATCGGAATCAGGTGAACCTGCACCAGGCCGTTGGTACTGGCGCCGCAGATGAAGAAGGTGGCAAACAGGATCCAGAACACTTTTGTCTTCGCGGCGTCACGCAGTGCGCCGAGTGCGGCCGCGACGATCGGTGCCGTATTCGGCGGCGGCGCCGGCAACGGCTCGGTGCCCTCGTCGCCGAACGGCCGCAGGCCGAGATCGCTGGGACGATCGCGCATCACCAGCAGCACCGCTGATGCCGCAACGCCGAGCATTACGCAGATCAGCACCAGCGCCGTCCGCCAGCCCAGCCTTTCGGTGAGGCTCGCCAGCAGCGGCAGGAACACCAACTGCCCGGTCGCCACGCTGGCGGTGAGGATGCCGACCACGAGGCCGCGCCGCGCCGCAAACCAGCGCGCGGCGATGGTGGCGCCGAGCACCAGCGCGGTCATGCCGGTGCCGAGGCCGATCACCACGCCCCACAGCAGCACCAATTGCCAGATTTGCGTCATGAACAACGACGCGACGAGGCCGGAGGCGACCACCAGCAACGAGGACAGCGTGACATTGCGCAGGCCGTAGCGGTTCAACAGCGCGGCGGCGAATGGCGCCATCAGCCCGAACAGGATGAAGCGGATCGAGAGCGCCGAGGAGATCTCCGCGGTGGTCCAACCGAATTCCTTTTGCAGCGGCACGATGAAGACGCCGGGCGCGCCGACCGTGCCGGCGCTGATCAGCGCGGTCAGGAAGGTGACGCCGACCATCGCCCAGCCGTAATGGATGTTGCGGCGGGCGAGGGCGGCGGACAGCCAGTTGGAGATCATGGAGCCTCTGATAAATTAGCTGGAAGAAATTGCCTGGAAGGCTTGTGGCATGCAGCCGACCTGCACATCCTAACCCAATGGTCCCGCGTCATAAATGTCGCACTTCCCTCGTTTTAGGACATCGCGGCGACGCTAGTGGGGGATGCGCTCCACGGCAATGGCGGTGGCTTCACCGCCGCCGATGCAGAGCGCCGCGATGCCGCGCTTGAGGCCTTTCGCTTCCAGCGCATGCAGCAGCGTGACGATCAGCCGGGCGCCGGTCGCGCCGATCGGATGGCCGAGCGCGCAGGCGCCGCCATTGACGTTCAGCTTGTCCCTGACAATGCCGAGATCGCGTTGCGCCGCCATCGCCACCACAGCAAAGGCCTCGTTGATCTCGAACAGGTCGACGTCATCGGCACTCCAGCCGACCTTGTCGAGCAGTTTGCGGATCGCCGGGATCGGCACTGTGGTGAACCATTGCGGTTCCTGGCTGTGGGTGGCGTGGCCCCTGATCACGGCGAGGCTTGGCAATCCCTCGCGATCCGCCAGCGAGCGTTTTGTCAGGATCAGCGCCGCGGCGCCGTCGGCATTGGCAGAGGAAGCCGCCGGCGTAATGGTGCCGCCGGCGCGGAACGCCGGCTTCAGTGAGGGAATCTTGGCGGGATCGACTTTCAGGGGATGCTCGTCATTGGCGATGACGCGCGGGCCGGCCTTTTCGGAGATGGTGATCGGCGTGATCTCGGCTTTGAACGCGCCGCCCTCGACCGCCTTGCGGGCCCGGCTCAGCGTTTCCATCGCGTAGGCGTCCTGATCGGCGCGGGTGAATTGATAGGCCTCGGCGGTGGCTTCGCCAAAATCGCCCATTGAGCGGCCGGTCTCATAAGCGTCTTCGAGGCCGTCCATCATCATGTGGTCGATGATCCGGTCATGGCCGGCGCGGTAACCGCCGCGCGCCTTCGCCAGCAGATAGGGAGCGTTGCTCATGCTCTCCATGCCGCCGGACAAAACGATCGCGGCAGAGCCAGCATTGATGATGTCATGCGCCAGCATGGTGGCTTTCATGCCGGAGCCGCAGACCTTGTTGATGGTGGTGGCGCCCGTCGCATCCGGCAAGCCGGCGCCGCGCGCGGCCTGCCGTGCCGGTGCCTGACCCTGGCCGGCCGGCAGCACGCAGCCCATCAACACCTCGTCGATCCGATCGGGCGACAGCCTGGCCCGCTCCAGCGCGGCGCCGATCACATGGGAGCCGAGCTTGTGGGCGCTGAGCGGCGACAACTCGCCCATGAAGCGGCCCAGCGGGGTGCGGGCGGCGGAAACGATGACGACGGGATCGGAGGTCGCGGCCATGGCGGGATTCCTCAAAGGCTTCGAAGGGCGATAATTACATTATGGCCATCATATAATGCGTTGCAGGAATTGCAACGGCGGTGCGGGATAAATTGTCGTGAGGCCGGGCGATCCTGGTCGGGTCAGGGAGAAAGCCGTTACTCCGCAACGCCTTCCAGCGCCGTCCGGATCGCATTCCTGAACACGGCGATGTCGCCGAGTTCGTGGCCGAGCACCAGTGCGAGCCGGGTCAGGAACAGCGCTTCCTGCCCGGGGCCGGCCGAATCGATCGCCATCGCCAGCGACTCATAGGCGGCTTCGAAATCTTCCGAAGGCATCGCGGTCATGGCGTCGCTCTCCCCAGGCAAAGGCTGATGGTTTCGAGAATTTCGTCGGCGACGAGGGTCTTCCAGCGGCCGGCAATGTGCAGGTCAGGACGCAACAGATAAAGGGTGCCCGGCTGTGCATCGAACAGGCGGGTAATTTCGCCGTCGGCATCGGCAATCGCTCCCGCTGTCGGTGCCGAACTCTGACAATGAACAAGCAGTGCGACAAAGCGCCGGTCGAGCTTGCCGAGCTGCGCGAGCAGGGCTGCCTGTTCGGCGTTGGGCGCACCGTCGCGAAACAAGATCGCCGTCATGCCGTCGCCGGCGCGATCCAGCAGAAAATGGCCATCGGCCAGCTCCGCGTTCGGCGGAAAGCTGCCGCTGGCCGGTCCGCCGGCAAACTCCGCATCGCGCTCCGGATAGGGCGTCAGCGGACTTTCCGAATAGGTGTAGGGCTGCATCTGTCTGGGATTGGCGAGGCCGCGGGGAAACTCGTGGTTCAAGCTGAGCGAGAGCGCGGCTTCGCGGGCCAGCCGCCAGCCGCGCGTCGGCGGGGTCATGAAGCGGGTGCTCTTGGTGGCATTGGCGAAGACATCGAGCGTGGCGCCGCGCCGTTCCGGCGAATAGCTGTCGAGCAGACTTTCATCGGCCTCGCCGTTGAGGACCGCTGCGAGCTTCCAGCCGAGATTGTCGGCGTCGGCGAGGCCATTGTTGAGCCCGCGCACGCCAAAAATCGGCACGATATGCGCGGCATCGCCGATGAAGAACACCCGGCCATGGCGGTAGTCGTCGAGGCACAGCGTGTTGGCGGAATAGATGCTCCACCATTCCAGCTCCCACGGTTTGTCGTGGCCGATATCCCCGAGGATGGCGCCGACGCGGGCGCGGATGTTTTCTTCGAGCAAGGCCTCGTCCTCGCTCTCGCCTTCGCGGAGCTGGTAGTCCACCCGCCAGATATTTTCGGGCTGCTTGTGGATCAGCACGGTGCCGCCGGGATTGCCGCTCGGTTCGAAGAAGGCGCGGCGCTCGGTCGGAAAGTCGTGGTCCATGCGGATGTCCGCGATGACATATTTGCCTTCGTAGTTCTCGCCCTTCATGCGCAGGCCGAGCTGGCTGCGAACCGGCGATCGCGCGCCATCGGCGGCAAGTACGCAGTCGGCGTCGAGGCGATAATCGCCGGCCGGCGAGGCGATGCTGAGGGAAACACCGTCGTTGCGACACTCGATGCCGGTCAACTCGCTCTGCCAGCGCATATCGACCAGACCGCAGGCCGCGACCGCGTCGTGCAAATATTGCTCGATATATTGCTGCTGCAGATTGTACATCGGCAGGTATTTCTCGCCGGATGGATGCGGCATCTCGAGCCGGAAAATCTGCTCGCCGCGGTAATAGCTGCGGCCGAACCGCCAGCCCAGCGCCTTGTCGAGGAACGGCGCGACCGCTCCGATCCGCTCCAGGATATGCATGCTCGGCCGCGCGATGCACAACGCGCGGCTGCCGTCGTTAAACGTGTCCTTGCGGTCGAGCAGCACGCTGCGGATCCCGTAGCGCGCCAGCACCAATGCCGCGGTCATGCCGATCGGGCCGGCGCCGACGATCACGACCGAGTGCCGCGCCGCACTGCCCTCCAACTCGGGCACATGCCGCGCCGGGAAGTGCGGATACTGGAAATAGAGCGAATCGAGCGGCCCTTTGCCGGCTGGTCTCATGGGTTTTCCGTTATCTCTTGCGGTCGATAAATCCCTGCATCAGCCGCTGCGGCTCGCCGGTCAGGAAGGATTGTCCGAACACGGGAATCGAGAGGTCGATGGATTCTTTCAGCGGCAGCTCCTCCCATTGCCGGAGCAGGGCCTTTTGTGCGCGCAGTGCTTCCGGGCCGCATTCCAGCAGCATCTTCACGGTCTTCTCGACCGCGGCATCGAGGCCGCCTTCCGGCGCGACCACGTCGATCAAGCCCCAGGCCCGTGCGGTGGGTGCATCGATATTTTCCGCGGTCATCACCAGCCAGCGGGCGCGGCCCCAGCCGATCAGCCGTGGCAGCAGCGCGGCGTGAATGACGCTGGGAATACCAACGCGGACCTCGGGCATGCCGAAATGGGCGTCATGCGCGGCGATCCGGAAGTCGCAAGCGGCGGCGAATTCGAGGCCGCCGCCGAGGCACCAGCCCGGCATCCGCGCGATGACAGGGGCGGGGAATGCGCGCGCGGCCTCGCAGAGATCGCGCAGGCCAGTGATGAATTTCTCCGCCGAGGCCTGATCGAGTTTGGCCATCTCCTTGATATCGGCGCCGCCGATCATGCTTTTCTCGCTCTGGCCGGCGATGACAAGCACACGAATCTGCTTGTCGCTCGCGAGGGCTTCCAGCCCCTCGCGTACGCCGTTGATCGCGGGCGTTCCCAGAATATTGAGCGATCCGGCATTGCAGATGGTCAGGCGAACGACGTCGCGCGGGTCGCGGTCGACGCCGCAATAGGGATTGAGCATGTGCATGGACGGTCTCGCAATTTCCGGAAGTGAGCGTGGGCCCGTCACTTCCGGGGCAAAGCGCCGCCTTGTCAAGTGGTGCGCGAGCCATTGCCATTGAGACGACCCAACCTGTTGCGGAATGGCGGGCGCATCTGTAATATGATGATCGTCATTTATAATGGAGCGGGCACATGACGGCGGTTGATAGCATTGATACGGCGGAGACCACGCACCTGTTCGCTGTCGGATCGCGGCGGGAGCGGGTGGTGGACTGGCAGGCGCCGGGTCCGGTGGCGAAGGCGGCCGCCGGCATGTCCGGCCTCGACGCCATGCGTGCGATTCGTGACGGGATCTTGCCGGAACCGCCGATGGCCCGCCTGATCGATTTCCGGCTGCGGGAGGCGGAACCCGGGCGGATCGTGATGGAACTGGAGCCGCATGAAGGGTTGGAAAACACCATCGGGCTGCTGCACGGCGCCACTGCCGCGGCGCTGCTCGACACCGCCATGGGCTGCGCGATTTCGACCATGTTGCCTGCGGGGCAGGGCGCCGTCACGCTCGACCTGAAGCTGACTTATCTGCGGCCGCTGTCGGTGAAGTCGGGGGCCATTTCGGCGGAAGGCAAGGTGATGAAACTCGGTCGCCAGACCAGCTACGCCGAGGGATGGGTGCGCGACGGTGCCGGCAATCTTGCGGTGCACGCGACGGCGACCTTCGCGATGGTAGGTGAAGCCCCGCGCGCGAAATAAGATGCAGCTTTCCGCAGCCGCAAGTGCTATTATATGACTGAAAACATATGATAAAGCCAACAGCTGCGGGACCGCGATGCGCTACTCCAGGGAACACAAGCTCGAGACCCACGCCCGGATCGTGAAGAAGGCCTCGGTGCGGATTCGCGAAAAGGGTGCGCATGGCATCGGCGTCGCCGATCTGATGAAGGACGCCGGCCTGACCCATGGCGGGTTCTACGCCCATTTCGATTCGCGGGAAGCGCTGGTCATTGAGGCGTTCGCCTACGCGATGGATCGCTCGACCGAACGTTGGCGCAAGCTGGCGGAAACCATCCCGCCGGAAAAGCGCATGGCCACCATCGTGGAAACCTATCTGACGCCGCTGCACCGCGATGATCCCGGCCATGGCTGCGCCGTCACCGCGCTGGGCGCCGAAATCGCCCGCGAGAGTCCGAAGACCCGCAAGGCGTTCGCGGTCAAGCTGGAGCAGATGGTCGACATGCTCGCCGAACAGATTTTGGAAGTTCCGCGGAAGACCGCGCGCAAACAGGCCTTGGCGACGCTGTCGACCATGGTGGGAGCGCTGGTCTTGTCCCGCATCGCAGGCTCAGGCGAATTGTCAGACGACATTTTGGACGCCGGCCGCGCCGCCGCGCTGGATCGTCCTGTAGCGGCGAAGCCTGCGAAGAAGTCCAGAACTGCGTAAGGTGGGTTAGCGCAGCGTAACCCACCATTGTCTCACTCCGCATCCAGATGTTGGGTTACGTCTGCGGCTAACGCCCGACCACGCGTCCTTCCTTCGGCATCGTCAGGCTGATGGCGATATCGGACTCGCGCTTCGACAGGCTGAACAGCCGCGCTGTCGCGACCAGCTGAAGATCGAGATCCGGATAGCGCTCGGTGAATTGCAGCAGCCGGGAAGCCAGGAAATGGCTGCCAAAACCATCGGGCGCGCCGATCCGCACCGTGCCGGTCAGATGGGCGCGCGCCCCGCCGACGGCCTCCTGGTTGGCGACGATGGTGGATTCCATCGCTTCCGCGCTGTCGGCGACGCGCTGGCCGGCTTCGGTCAGCAGATATCCGGTCTTGCGGCGGTCGAACAGCTTTGCCTTGAGATGCCGCTCCAGCCGGTCGACACGCCGGATCACGGTGGCATGATCGACGCCGAGCTGTTTCGCGGCAGCGGAGACCGATCCGCCGCGCACAATGGCCAGCAGGAAGCGGAAGTCGTCCCAATCGATCGCGCTGGCTTGATCCTGCATTTCCGCACATCTATGGTGCAATAACTCGGACTTGAATACCGCAAAATGCGGGTCCAAACGGGTCACAAAGCGATCCAGCCGGGACCAGGGAGATCTCTCATATGCGTGCAATCGGACATTTCATCGGCGGCCGCGAGGTCAAGGGCACATCGGGGCGAACGGCCGACGTTTTCGAGCCGATGACCGGCGAGGTCCAGGCCAAGGTCGATCTCGCTTCCAAGGCGGAAATGCGTGCCGCAGTCGAGAATGCCAAGGTGGCGCAGGTGGAGTGGGGCGCCACCAACCCGCAGCGCCGCGCCCGCATCATGATGAAGTTCCTCGAACTGGCGCAGCGCGATTACGACAAGCTCGCGGACCTCCTGGCGCGCGAACACGGCAAGACCGTTCCCGACGCCAAGGGCGACATCCAGCGCGGTCTCGAAGTGGTCGAATTCGCCTGCGGCATTCCGCATCTGATGAAGGGCGAATACACCGAGGGCGCCGGCCCCGGCATCGACATCTATTCGATGCGCCAGCCACTCGGCGTCGTCGCCGGCATCACCCCGTTCAATTTCCCGGCGATGATCCCGATGTGGAAATTCGCGCCCGCGATCGCCTGCGGCAACGCCTTCGTGCTGAAACCGTCGGAGCGCGATCCCGGCGTGCCGATGGCGCTGGCGGCGCTGATGATCGAGGCTGGCCTGCCGCCGGGCATCCTCAATGTCGTCAATGGCGACAAGGAAGCGGTCGACGCCATTTTGGACGATCCCGACATCAAGGCGGTCGGCTTCGTCGGCTCCTCGCCGATCGCGCAGTATATCTATGAGCGGGCCGCCCAGACCGGCAAGCGCGCGCAGTGCTTCGGTGGTGCCAAGAACCACGCCATCATCATGCCGGACGCCGACATGGACCAGACCGTCGACGCCCTGATCGGCGCCGGCTACGGCTCGGCCGGCGAACGCTGCATGGCGATCTCGGTCGCGGTGCCCGTCGGCAAGACCACCGCCGATCGCCTGATGGAGAAACTGATTCCGCGTGTGGAAAGCCTGAAGATCGGCACCTCGATCGATCCGTCCGCCGACTTCGGGCCGCTGGTCACCAGGGCGGCGCTGGAACGCGTCAAGGATTACGTCGAGGTCGGCATCAAGGAAGGCGCCACCCTTGCGGTCGATGGCCGCGGCTTCAAGATGCAGGGCTATGAAAATGGATTCTACATGGGCGGCTGCCTGTTCGACAACGTGACCAAGGATATGCGGATCTACAAGGAAGAGATTTTTGGTCCCGTGCTCTCTGTGGTTCGCGCGCATGACTACAACGAGGCGCTGGCGCTGCCGTCTGATCACGACTACGGCAACGGCGTCGCGATCTTCACCCGCGACGGCGACGCCGCGCGCGATTTCGCCGCCAAGGTCAATGTCGGCATGGTCGGTATCAACGTGCCGATCCCGGTGCCGATCGCCTACTACACCTTCGGCGGCTGGAAGAAGTCCGGCTTCGGCGATCTCAACCAGCACGGCCCTGACTCGATCCGCTTCTACACCAAGACCAAGACGGTGACGGCGCGCTGGCCCTCCGGCGTCAAGGAAGGCGCGGAGTTCTCGATCCCGACGATGAATTGAGGTAACATTGACGACAAGTTCCTTCGGAGATAGCTGCGATGGCACAGGCAGAGGTACGAAGCCGCGTTGAAGAGTTGGAGGCGGCATTCGAGCGCCGTGCGCGCTCGAATGGCCGTACCTTCGAGCAGGAGGTCGAATTCGTTCTGGCGCGCAAGGAGAAGTTCACGCCCGAAGAGGGGGTTGCCGTGTCGCGGTATTTTCACTCGCGGTGCAGGGGCATTCAGCCTTCTCTGACCCTGGATGAGATCAGAGAAGGCTTGATGTGAGGACGTTGGTTGTCGACGCAAGCGTGGCGGTCAAATGGCTCGTGCTTGAAGACATGTCCGACGTGGTCAAAGAGCTCTACGGTACCGGAGATCGTCTCATCGCGCCGCGATTGATCATGACCGAAATCGCCAACGCTCTCGCTCGCAAGACGATGCGCGGGATGCTTTCTCGTCAAGACGCGACGTATCACTTCAACTCGTTACCGCAGTTTTTGCCCGATCTGATGGATGTAGAGGACTTGATCGAGCCCGCGTTTGAAAATGCCTGCATGCTTCGGCATCCGATCTATGACCTGCTTTACCTGGAAGCGGCACGAAAAGCCGATGCGCAACTCGTGACGGCGGATCGTAGATTTACGACCAGGATTGCCGGTACCGACCTCGCCCGTCATGTGACGCTGCTTGCCGACTGGCGGCCGCAATGAGCCACTTCGCCCTCAACGAGGACCAGATTGCGGTTCGCGATATGGCGCGGGAGTTCGCCGCGGAAAAAATCGCGCCGCATGCGGTCCGTTGGGACGAGGAGAAGCATTTTCCCGTTGATGTGATGCGCGAGGCCGCGAGTCTCGGCATGGGCGGTGTCTATATCCGCGACGACGTCGGCGGCTCAGGAATGACGCGGTTCGACGCGGCGCTGATCTTCGAGGCCTTGGCGCAGGGGTGTCCGACGGTGTCGGCCTTCATCTCGATCCACAACATGGCCTCCTGGATGATCGACGCCTATGGCAACGACACCCAGCGCCACAAATGGCTGCCAAAACTCTGCACCATGGAGCTGCTGGCGAGCTACTGCCTGACCGAGCCCGGCTCCGGCTCGGACGCGGCGGCGTTGCGAACCCGGGCGGTGCGCGACGGCGACAATTATGTGCTGAACGGCCAGAAGCAGTTCATATCGGGCGCCGGCAAGGGCGATCTCTACGTCGTGATGGTGCGGACCGGCGCCGACGGGCCGGGCGGCATCTCGACGCTGGTGATCGAGGGCGATACGCCGGGGCTGTCGTACGGCGCCAACGAGCGCAAGATGGGCTGGAACGCGCAGCCGACCCGCGCGGTGATTTTCGAGAATGCGCGGGTGCCGGTCGCCAACCGGCTCGGCGAGTAAGGCATCGGCTACAAGATCGCGATGGCCGGGCTCGACGGCGGCCGCATCAACATCGCGGCCTGTTCGCTCGGCGGCGCGCAATC
>JBBQUA010000058.1:0-25565 GCA_038212905.1 Hyphomicrobiales bacterium | reverse complement strand
TTGCTGTTGATCGCGGGTTTGCTGGAAGTCGGCTGGGCGGTCGGCCTCAAATATACCGAGGGTTTTACCCGCCTCGTTCCCTCCGTGCTGACGCTGTTCTGCATGGCCGCCAGCGTCGGGATGCTGGGTCTGGCGCTGAAGACGCTGCCGATGGGAACCGCCTATGCGGTGTGGACCGGAATTGGCGCCGTCGGCACCGCAATCCTGGGCATCGTGCTGTTCGGCGATCCCGCCGGCGTAGCGCGGATCGCCTGCATCGGCCTGATCGTCGCCGGGATCGTCGGACTGAAGCTGGCGACCTGACGCCTTATTTGGCGAGCGGGATCAAATTGACCGCCCAGTATGTCAGCGCCGCGATAATCGCCGAGGCCGGAATAGTGATCACCCAGGCATAGACGATCGAGCTCGCCACGTTCCAGCGCACCGCCGAGACCCGCCGCGCCGCGCCGACGCCGACGATGGCGCCGGTGATGGTGTGCGTGGTCGAGACGGGAACCCCGAGCCAGGTCGCCATGAACAGCGTCGCGGCTCCACCCGTTTCGGCGCAAAATCCCTGCATCGGCGTCAGTTTTGTAATTCGCAGGCCCATGGTGCGGACGATACGCCAGCCGCCCATCAGGGTGCCCAGCGCCATCGCCGCCTGGCACGACAGCACCACCCAGAACGGCACCGAGAATTCGCTGCCGAGGTGGCCCTGCGAATACAGCAGCACCGCGATGATACCCATGGTCTTTTGCGCGTCGTTGCCGCCGTGTCCGAGCGAATACAGCGAGGCCGAGACGAATTGCAGGATGCGGAAGGCGCGATCGACCGCGAACGGCGTCGAGCGCACCGAGGCCCAGGACACGATCGCGACCAGCACCAGCGCCAGCAGGAATCCGACCAGCGGCGACAGCACGATCGCAAGCAACGTCTTGGTCAGGCCGGTCCAGACCGCCGCCGCAAGTCCCGCCTTGGCCATGCCGGCCCCGACCAGCCCCCCGATCAAGGCGTGCGAGCTGGAGGATGGGATTCCCAATCCCCAGGTGATCACGTTCCAGACGATGGCGCCAACCAACGCGCCGAAGATCACCTGGGCATCGATGACGCTGGGCTCGATGATGCCGGTGCCGATGGTGTTGGCGACATGCAGCCCGAACACCAGGAAGGCGATGAAGTTGAAAAATGCCGCCCACAGCACCGCATATTGCGGGCGCAGCACACGGGTCGATACGATCGTCGCGATCGAGTTGGCGGCGTCGTGCAACCCGTTGAGGAAGTCGAACAGCAGCGCGACTGCGATTAATCCGACCAGAATCGGAAGAGCTAGCGTGGCGTCCACTGCGCGGCCCTGCCCTATACCTGTTCGATCACGATACTGTTGATCTCGTTGGCGACGTCGTCGAAGCGATCCGAAACTTTTTCCAGATGCTTGTAGATTTCGGAGCCGACGATGAAGTCCATCGTGTTGGCATTGCGGTGCTTGAGGTACAGTTCCTTCAGTCCGATATCGTGGAGGTCGTCGATGCGGCCTTCCAGCTTGCCGATTTCCTCGGTGATGGCGGTCAGCATCGCGACATTGTCGCCGATCGCCTGCATCAGCGGCAGCGCCTTGCCGACCAGGTTGGCGCACTCGACCAGCAGCGTTCCCATCTCGCGCATCGGCGGCTCGAAAGTGCGGACCTCGAACAGAATCACCGCCTTGGCGGTCTGCTGCATCTGGTCGATGGCGTCATCCATCGAGGTGATCAGGTTCTTGATGTCACCGCGGTCGAACGGCGTGATGAAGGTCCGGCGCACCGCGGTGAGCACCTCGCGGGTGACATTGTCGGCGTCGTTTTCGAACTGGTTGACCCGCTGGCAGAACACCGGGGTTTCCTCGCCGCCGCGCAGCATGCCCTGCAAAGCCAGCGCGCCCTGCACGCAGACCTGGGAATGCTTGGCAAAAAGCTCGAAAAACCGTTCTTCCCGGGGAAGAAAGGCGCGAAACCAGCGCATCAGCATTGGTATGTATCCATCGTCGCAAAATGGCCGGCCGAGCCGGTCTGTCACGCTGGTGTCATAAACCATTTTACAGGGCAAGCGCTCTAGCGAGCGGCGCCCGGAACCCGGTCATCCACCGCTTTATGGGCTGGAAAATCTGCTCAAAACGTCCCGATCAGAGCGACCGCCGGAAAAAATGGGCGATCTCGCCGACCACGCCGCGCCGGAACGTCAGCACGCAGATTACGAAGATCACGCCCTGGATCACCGTCACCCACTGCCCGAAACCGGCCAGATATTGCTGCATGGCGATGATGACGAAGGCGCCGACCACCGGACCGAACACCGTGCCGAGGCCTCCGACCAGCGTCATCAGCACGATTTCACCCGACATCGTCCAGTGCACGTCGGTGAGCGAAGCGTTTTGGGCCACGAACACTTTCAGCGAACCGGCGAAACCGGCCAGCGTACCCGACAGAATATAGGCCACCAACTTGTACTGTTCGGTCTTGTAACCCAGCGAAATCGCGCGCGGCTCGTTTTCGCGGATGGCTTTGAGCACCTCGCCAAACGGCGAGTTGATGGTGCGGAAAATCAGCAGGAAACCGGACAGGAAGCCGACGAGGATCACGTAATAGAGCACCGTCGAGTTCGAGAGATCAAAGACCCCGAACAGATACCCCTGCGGAATGCCCTGGATTCCGTCCTCGCCATGGGTGAACGGCGTCTGCAGATAGATGAAATACAACAGCTGCGACAGCGCCAGCGTGATCATCGAGAAGTAGATGCCTTGCCGGCGAATAGCGACCAAGCCGGTGATGACGCCAAGCCCGGCCGCACCAGCGGTTCCGATCAGAATTCCAAGCTCCGGCGACAGCCCCCAGACTTTCAGCGCATGCGCGGTGAAGTAGCCGGCGCTGCCCAGGAACATCGCATGGCCGAACGACAGCAGGCCCCCGTAGCCGATCAGCAGGTTGAAGGCGCACGCCAGCAGCGCAAAACAGAGCGCCTGCATGACGAAGAACGGATAGATGCCAGACAGCGGCACAGCCGCCAGCAGCGCCGCCATCAATACAAACACGATCATCTCGTCGCGGATGCTGCGCGGGCTCGCCGGCAAGGTACCTTCGGTCATTATCGTCATGTCGTCGCCCGCCCCGTCAGTCCCGTCGGCTTCACCAGCAACACCAGCACCATCAATACAAAGACCACGGTGTTGGAGGCTTCGGGATAAAAGTATTTGGTCAGTCCCTCGATCACGCCGAGCGCGAAGCCGGTGATGATCGACCCCATGATCGAGCCCATGCCGCCGATCACCACCACCGCGAACACCACAATGATAAGGTCAGCCCCCATCAGCGGTCGCACCTGGTTGATCGGCGCCGACAGCACACCGGCCAGCGCCGCGAGGCCGACACCGAGGCCATAGGTCAGCGTGATCATGCGGGGCACGTTGATGCCGAAGGCGCGTACCAGCGTCGGGTTTTCGGTGGCGGCACGCAGGTTGGCGCCGAGCCGGGTCTTTTCGATCAGATACCAGGTGGCGATGCACACGATCAGCGAGAACACCACCACCCAGCCGCGATAGATCGGCAGGAACATGAAGCCCAGATTCATGCCGCCCGTCAGTTCATCGGGGATCGCATAGGGCAATCCCGACGAGCCGAAATAGTTCTGGAAGACACCCTGGATGATCAGCGCCAGCCCGAACGTCAGCAGCAGTCCGTAGAGATGATCGAGCCCGGACAGCCATTGCAGCATGGTCCGCTCCAGGATCATGCCGAAAATGCCGACTGCTATCGGCGCGATGATCAGTGCCGGCCAGTATCCGATGCCCATGACGTTGAGCAGGAAATAGGCGCAGAATGCGCCCATCATGTAGACCGCGCCGTGCGCGAAATTGATGATGTTGAGCATCCCGAAGATCACGGCGAGCCCAAGGCTCAACAGCGCATAGAACGAGCCGTTGATCAGTCCCACCAGAAGCTGCGCGTAGAGAGCCTGCATCGATCAATCTTTCGAAACTCAATCTTTTGACAAAGTCGGACGGAAGCCGCCGGCGCCGAGGCGCCGGCGGACTGCCATTGTTATTTCTTTACCAGCGGACAGGCGCTTTCCGAAAGCGGCCGGAACGCCTGGTCTCCCGGGGTGGTTCCGATCAGCTTGTAATAGTCCCAGGGGCCCTTGGATTCCGCGGGCTTCTTGACCTCGAACAGATAGGCCGGGTGGATCTTGCGGCCATCGGCGCGAATCGAGCCCTTGCCGAACAAGGGATCGTCGGTCGGCATGGACTTCATTTTCTCGACAATCTTGATGCCGTCATGCGAATTACCGCCCATCGCTTCCAGCGTCTTGAAGTAATGGACCAGTCCCGAATAGACCCCGGCCTGCACCATGGAGGGCTGCGCCTTGTTCTTCATGCGGTCCGAAAAACGCTTCGAGAACGCCCGGGTTCCGTCGTTGAGATCCCAATAAAAGGTTTCCGTGAAGCTCAGACCCTGAGCCACCTTCAGGCCGAGCGAGTGGACGTCGGTAATGAACAACAGCAGGCCGGCGAGCTTCTGGCCCCCCGCGACGATGCCGAATTCCGATGCCTGCTTGATCGTATTGGTGGTGTCGCCGCCGGCATTGGCCATGCCGATGATCTTGGCCTTGGACGCCTGCGCCTGCAGCAGGAACGAGGAGAAATCGGCGGTGTTCAGGGGGTGCTTGACGCCCCCGATCACCTTGCCGCCGGACTTGACCACGACTGCGGTGGTGTCGCGCTCCAGCGCCGCACCGAACGCGTAGTCGGCGGTCAGGAAGAACCAAGTGTCGCCACCGGCCTTCACCAGCGCCTGCCCCGTGCTGTTGGCCAGCATGTAAGTGTCGTAGACCCAGTGGATCGTGTTCGGCGAGCATTGCGCGTTGGTGAGATCCGACGACGCCGCGCCGGTATTGATCATGATGGAGTTCTTTTCCTTCACGAGGTTGTTGACCGCCAGCGCAACGCCGGAGTTCAGCACATCCATGAAGATGTCGACCTTCTCGACATCGGCCCATTGTCGCGCGATGTTGATCGCGATATCGGGCTTGTTCTGGTGGTCGGCGGAAATCACGTCGATCTTCCAGCCCTTGGCCGCAAGTCCGGAATCTTCCACCGCCATCTGGGCCGCCAGCGTGGAGCCGGCGCCGCCAAGGTCGGAGTAAAGCCCTGAATTGTCGGTCAGCACGCCGATCTTGATGGTTTTATCCTGCGCAAGGGCGGCGCTGGTTGCGCCAAACGCCAGCGCGGTGCCAAGCAATAATGCCGAGATTCTGTTTCTCATGAATATCTCCGTGGCTCGTGCTTGAAGACGTCGTTCAGACGCCGAGATAGGTGTGAAGCTTGTCCATATTGGCTTGCAGATCCGAATTCGCGAAACCGTCGATCACCTTGCCGTGCTCGACGATATAATAACGGTCCGCGACGGTCGCCGCGAACCGGAAGTTCTGTTCGACCAGGAGGATCGTAAAACCCTCCTTCTTGAGACGCGCGATGGTGTGGCCGATTTGCTGGATGATGACCGGGGCAAGCCCTTCGGTCGGCTCGTCCAGCATCAGGAACCGCGCACCGGTGCGCATGATCCGGGCGATCGCCAGCATCTGCTGCTCGCCGCCCGATAGTTTGGTGCCCTGGCTGTTGAGCCGTTCCTTCAGATTCGGAAACAGCTCGAAGATCTGGTCGAGCGACAGCCCCCCCGGGCGCACCACCGGCGGCAGCAGCAGGTTTTCGCGCACATCGAGGCTGGCGAAAATCCCGCGTTCCTCGGGACAGAAGGCGACGCCCATGCGCGCGATCTTGTCCGACGAGGTTCGGGTGATGTCCTGGCCGCCGAAACGGATCGAGCCGGTGCGCTTGCCGATGATGCCCATCACCGATTTTAGCGTGGTGGTCTTGCCCGCGCCGTTGCGCCCGAGCAGCGTGACTACCTCGCCGGCGTTCACGTTGAAATTGATGCCGTGAAGGATGTGGGACTCGCCGTACCAGGCTTCGAGATCCTGCACCGTCAGCACCGGCGTGCCCGCACCGGGTGTTTGCGCCGACTTTGGCGCGGCATCGGTCATCTTCAAATCAGCAGCTTTCAAATCAGTCATGATTGGCCCCGAGATAGGCTTCCTTGACGCGCTCATCCCTGGTGAGCGCGTCATAATTGCCTTCCGCCAGCACCTCCCCGCGCGTCAGCACCGTGATGATGTCGGAAAGGTCGGCCACCACGCTGAGATTATGCTCGACCATCAGGATGGTGTGTTTCGCCGAGATGCGCTTGATCAATTCGGTGATCTTCTCGATGTCTTCGTGGCCCATGCCGGCCATCGGCTCGTCGAGCAGCATCATTTCCGGATCGAGCGCCAGCGTGGTCGCAATCTCAAGTGCACGCTTGCGACCGTAGGGCATTTCGACCGCGGGCGTGTTGGCGAACTCGCTGAGGCCGACATCGTCGAGCAGTTCATGGGCCCGGCCGTTAAAGCGGTCGAGCACCGTCTTGGAACGCCAGAAATCGAAGGAGTGGCCGTGCTGGCGCTGCAGCGCGACCCGGACATTTTCGAGCGCTGTGAGGTGCGGGAACACCGCTGAAATCTGGAACGAGCGCACCAGGCCGAGGCGCGCGACATCGGCCGGCGCCATCGCCGTGATATCCCGCCCCTTATAGAGAATCTGGCCCGCCGAGGGCTGCAGAAATTTGGTCAGCAGATTAAAACACGTCGTCTTGCCGGCCCCATTGGGACCTATCAACGCATGAATGCTGCCGCGGCGGACCCTGAGATCGACATCGCGAACAGCAAAGAACCCCGCGAATTCCTTGCTCAATCCGTGGGTTTCGAGAATGAACTCATCGGCCAATCAAATTCCCCCAACAGTCATCGCCGCGAAGCCAGCTTCGCGCATGACCAATTCTTGCCACCGGCAGGTTCTCCCAGACGCCTTGGAAAATCCCGTCCCGGACGTGCCGCCTCCGGGCCGGAATATGCCGTCAACAGCACGGTTTACGCAAGGTCGAAAGCTCGCCATACGCGGGCAGTAAATGCCGGCTCCGGATGTGCCATTGGTCGAATGGCCCGGGAACCGGAGTGCCTGCGTAGTGGAATTTCTTGCTGCCGCCGGGCCCGGTTCGGAAAGCAACCATTAACGGTGTTTGGACGCGATCCCGCCTTTTCATAGAATATTCGTCGCTGGTGGCGGATGATCCGGCATTTGCTATTGAGGATTTCAGCCGTGGCTTTTGAAAGCGCCAACCCTTCGGTGGTCAAGTCGATCAAGCAGCGCGACCTGCTCAACACCTGGCTGCGACTTTTTGCCCGGGAGCGCCTGCTGCCGCGCATCGAGGAGTACCAGCCCACGCGGATCGAGGAGGAGCTTCCGGATCTCGTCTATTATACCGTGGATACCTCCGGTTGGCCGCCGCACCTGACGATCCAGAGTGAAGGCACGCGGATGGCGAGTGCCTATGGCCATACCGGCAAAGGCCGGTTGCTCGACGAATATCTTGGCCCGCGACTGGCCCCCATCGTGATGCCGGTCTACCATGAATGCATCGCCCGTCGTCTCCCCGTCTATACCATCTCCAACATCGACGACAGCTATGGACGAATCGTCGCCTATGAGCGACTGCTGCTGCCGTTCTCCGCAGCCGACAATGTCACCCACGTGATCGCGTCCCTGAAGACGATCAGCGAAGACGGCGGATTTGAAATCAGGAATCTGATGCGCGGAAACGACACACTGCCGACGGCCAAACTTCGCACCGTCATTGACCGCGATCTGTTCCATCGCCCGCCCGGCCGTATTCCGGCCGGTGACGTCATCGAATTCAGCTAAGACTGGCAATGGAATTTGTCAGCGCCAATCCCTCGGTCGTCAGATCCGTGAAACAGCGCGATCTGCTTAATGCGTGGCTGCGCGCGCTCGATAGCAGCCGCGCCCTGCCGATACTGGCGGGGTATAGCCCGGAGCGAATCGAAGACGAACTCGTGGACATGATGAGATATGTCGTCGAAGGCGAGGGTGACGGCGCGCGATTTCTGATTACCCAGGAAGGAACGCGGCTGATCACGACCTACGGCAGCACGCCCGTCGATCCCGACAAGCGGACCAATTGCTATCTCGACGATGCGATCGGGCCAATGAGATTTGCGTGGGTAAGCCCCTACTACCGCGCCTGCCTGGCGCGCCGGCGGCCGATCTATTCGATTGCCCTGGTGCAGGACGCCGACGGCAAGGACGTTTCCTACGAGCGCTTGCTGCTGCCATTCGGGAGCGCTGGCAAGGTCGAGCAGATCATCGGCTCGTTCAAGGCAATCAGCATCGAGGGCAGATTCAAGGTCGACAACCTGATGAGCATCACGTCCCCGACGCCGCCCGTCAGCGTGATCCGGGCGGTGATCGACCTCGACTTCGTCCCCAACGCGGTGGAACACCACGCATCAGACGGTCTCATCGAACTGAGCTAGGCTTTGCGTGGCTGCTTGACCTCCTTCGCATAGGTTTCCGGCTTGAAGCCAACCAGCAATTTGCCGCCAAGATCCAGCACCGGCCGCTTGATCATCGAAGGCTGCGCCAGCATCAGGGCCAGCGCCTTGCGCTCGTTGAGGCTTTCCTTGTCACTATCGGGCAATTTGCGAAACGTGGTGCCGGCACGGTTGAGCAGCGTCTCCCAACCGAGCTCGTCGCTCCAGCCCTTCAATTTGCCCTTGGTGATATCAGCGGTCTTGTAGTCGTGAAAATCGTAGGCGACACCGTGGCTGTCGAGCCAGGCGCGGGCCTTCTTCATGGTGTCGCAATTCTTGATACCGTAGATAGTGATGGGCATTT
Source organism: Hyphomicrobiales bacterium (assembly GCA_038212905.1). Classification (GTDB taxonomy): domain Bacteria; phylum Pseudomonadota; class Alphaproteobacteria; order Rhizobiales; family Xanthobacteraceae; genus Bradyrhizobium. The sequence continues at coordinate 16,771 of JBBQUA010000058.1, read as the reverse complement.
TGATCCATTCCGGAATGGTGCTGGGCGGTCGCCCATTGTAGGGTACCTGAGGCTCGCTTGCATCCGGGGCGAAGATGGAATTCACCGCGCTTTTTCTTGCCGTCACGATCGTGATGCTGGTGGCCTGGTTCGGCCGGCGGTCGCTCGCATTGGCCTTGTTCGCGGTGGTGCTCGCGGCCTCCGTCGCGACCTATCTGCACCATGCGACCGATACGCTGAAACTGTCGTTCTGAGGGCGCCTGCATGACCCGCGCATTCGCCACCACCCTCAACGCGCTCGGCCTTTACGCGGTGGCGCTGGTTTTGGCCGCGGCGTTTGCCGCGCAACTCCTGCTGCGGGAACTGCCCTGCCCGCTGTGCCTGCTGCAGCGCATCCAGTTCGCGGTGCTCGCGATCGGTCCGATCCTGAACGTCCGCTTTGGACCACGTCCCAGCCACTACGCCTTGTCGCTGCTGGCCGCCGTCGCGGGAGCCGCTTTTTCGACCCGCCAGGTGCTGTTGCACATCATGCCCGGCGATGCCGGCTACGGCACCGCCCTGCTCGGCTATCACTATTATACCTGGGCCCTGATCGGCTTTGTGGCGGCCATCGTCCTGCTCGCGGTCATCCTGCTGTTCGACCGTCAGTTCGAGGCGGGCGCCGCGACCAGGCAGCCCGCGCCCGGCGCATTCGCGACGTCAGCGGTCTGGCTGGTGATCGGCCTGACGGCGCTCAATGTGGTTTCGACGCTGCTGGAATGCGGCTTTGGCGCCTGCGCGGACAACCCGGTGGTCTATGAACTTCTCAAACGCTAAGGCTTAGCCGTCACGGCCGCTTCGGAATCTCCAGCCCGCGTTGCACCGCAGGTCGCGCCAGGCCTCGATCGAGCCAGGCGGAGACGTTGCCGAACGCATCGAAGCCGACCAGTTCGCGCGCGCCGTAAAACCCGATCAGGTTGCGCACCCAGCCGAGCGAGGCGATGTCGGCGATCGTATAGTCGCCATCCATGATCCATCGCCGTCCGGCGAGGCGCGTTTCCAGTACGCCCAGCAGGCGCCTGGACTCGGCCACGTAGCGCTCAAGCGGCCGCTTGTCGGCAAACTCCTTGCCGGCGAATTTGTGGAAGAAGCCGACCTGGCCGAACATCGGCCCGATCCCGCCCATCTGGAAGTGCACCCACTGGAAGGTTTCCCAGCGACGCGCGGCATCCGATGGCAGCAGCTTGCCGGTCTTCTCGGCGAGATATTGCAGGATCGCGCCGGATTCGAACAGGCCGAGCGGCGCTCCGCCGGGCCCATTGGGATCGAGGATGGCGGGGATCTTGCCGTTCGGGTTCAGCGACAGGAACTCCGGCGTCTTCTGGTCGTCCTTGCCGAAGTCGACCAGATGCACTTCGTAAGCCAGCCCGATCTCCTCCAGCATGATCGACACCTTGACGCCGTTCGGCGTCGGCAATGAATAAAGCTGCAGGCGATCGGGATGTTTTGCCGGCCAGCGCGCGGTAATCGGAAAATTGGAAAGGTCGGACATGGCAACTGGTTTCTTTGCTTCGGTTCTGTCGCGCGGCTAATGTAACGCCAAGCCTGATGAGACAAGGTTGGCATCGCCAATGGATGACCAAGCGAACGCAAAACCCGGCCTGACCGACGCGGAGCTGGCGGTGCATCCGACGGTTTACGCGACCGATGCGCTCAGGGATCAAGTCGTGGTCGTCTCCGGCGGCGCCGGCGGCATCGGCCGCGCGATCGCCTGGCTGTCGGCGCGGCTCGGCGCACATGTCGTCGTAGTCGGGCGCAACAAGGCGAAACTCGACGGCCTCGTCGCCGATTTGACTGGCCATGGATTGAAAGCTTCCGCTGCGGTCGCCGACATCCGGGAGCCGGAAGCGATCGACGCGCTGTTCGACCATGTCTGGCGTACACTTGACCGTGTCGACATTCTCATCAACAGCGCCGGCGGCCAGTTTCCGCAAGCGGCGATCGATTTTTCGATCAAGGGCTGGAATACGGTGATCAATACCAACCTCAACGGCACCTGGTACATGATGCAGGCCGCCGCACAACGCTGGCGCGACCACAGGCATTCCGGCAGCATCGTCAACATCGTCGTCGTCACCACCCACGGACTCTACGGCATCGCGCATTCGGTCGCGGCGCGCGCCGGCGTGATCGGGTTGTCGCGCGCCATCGCGGTCGAATGGGCGCCGCTCAACATCCGCGTCAATTGCGTGGCGCCCGGCGCGATCGAGACCGAGGGCTGGAACGTCTATACGCCACAGGCCCGCGCCGCCTACCCGCGGTCCAACCCGATGATGCGCGCAGGTTCACCCTGGGATATCGCCGAAGCCTGCGTCTACCTCACCGCCCCCTCGGGAAAATTCATTACCGGCGAGACGCTGACCGTGGACGGCGGCGGGCAGTTGTGGGGCGAGACATGGACGACGGGAAAGCCCGGGTATTTTGGCGGCGGGGCAGGTGAGTAGCCCTTCCGCACGAAGGTAAGTGGCGATCAGTTTCGCATTCAACATGGCAAGGAACGGCAGGCATGACCGGCAAGGCACGTCAGATCGAGCGGAACGGGGTGCTGGCGCCGACGACCGAACGCCAGATCCCGCAGCCGCGCGCCGGCGAATTGCTGTTGAAGATTCATGCCACCAGTCTCAACTTTCACGATCTCGTCGGCATCGACGGCGGCATCCGCGGATTACCCGTTCCGCGCGTCCCCTGCTCCGACGCGTCGGCGACGGTGCTGGCGGTGGGCGATGGAAATAAGCGGTTCGCGGTCGGCGACGCTGTCATCCCGAACTTTTTCCTCAACTGGAAAAGCGGGCCGGTGGCCCGCGAGGTGATGTCGCCCGTGCTGGGCGATCAGGTCGATGGCACGCTGCAGACCCATCTCTGTCTGCCGACGGCTTCGGTGGTGCGCGCGCCGGCCGGACTGAACCATCTGGAGATCGCGACGCTCGGCTGTGCCGCCCTGACCGCCTGGCGCAGCGTGGTGGTCGAGGCGCAGGTCCAACCGGGGCAAACGGTCGTGCTGCAGGGCACTGGAGGCGTCTCGCTGGCCGCGCTCGCCTTCGTCAAGATGCTGGGCGCCCGAGTCATCCTCACTTCCTCTTCCGACGAGAAGCTGGCGCGCGCCAAGGAACTCGGCGCCGATGTGCTGATCAACTACCGCACCACGCCGGACTGGTCCGCCGCCGTGCTCGCCGCCACCGCGGGCGAAGGCGCCCATCTCGTGGTCGAGGTCGGCGGCGGCGAAACGCTGGCCCAGGCCGTCAAGGCCAGCAGGCTCGGCGGCCATATCTCGGTGATCGGTGTCCTCACCGGCTATCAGGCAGCCAGCTTCCCGCTGGCGGTGGTGATGGGCAAGAACCTCACCGTCCGCGGCATCACGGTCGGCAGCGTCGCCAACCTCGACGCCATGTGCCGGGCGATTAAGCTCAATGGCTACCGGCTGGTGATCGACCAGGTCTTCGATCTCGATCAGGCGCATGAGGCGGTCGCCGCCATGAAGCAGCAAAAGCATTTCGGCAAGATCGTGATCCGGATCGCGGGCGCGGACTGAGCGGGGCGCGGGCTCGCGTGCCGCATCAACTCATCCCAGCAATTTGATGAAGTTGCGCTTGCGTTCGAAGCGCTTCTTCAACCCGAGAACGTAGGTAACATGCTCACTTCTCGTCTGGAGGGTTGCTATCTTCGCGACGAGCTTCGCCGCCTGCGCGTAATTTTCATTGCCGGTGGCATTGACCAGTTGATCCACCCGCTGGCTGTACACGGCCAGCACCTCACGCGGATGGCTAGCCTCGCATTTGCCGGCAAGTTCGCTCGTCAGGCCGGACGCACCGTGCGCCCGCACGACCGCCCAGGCGGCATCGAACTTTTCTTCCTGGATCCAGATGCGAATAAGCAGATCGGCAGGACTGAGCCAGCCCAAACGCTTGCCGCCTGCCCGCTCCAGGAACGACACCGCCTGCTCCCGGGCCTCATTGCCACCGATCTCGCCAAGCCGTGCGTACAAATCGAATGAGGGTTGCTTCCTGAACAGCTGCCACAGATGGGCCGCCGCTTCGTCCTTGCGGCCGGCCTTCGCCAGCAGGTTCGCGGTCGACATCACGAGCCCCGGATCCGGGGGCCCGTCCTCGAACATCCACAGAGCCTCCTCGGCCCGTCGCAGGGCCTCCTTTTCGCGTCCGTGCTGGAGACAGAATTCAACCAACTGGCGGCACTCCGATTGGGACGACAGGTTTCTGGCCCGCAACGCGATGCGGGCATCGATATCGCCGTCGCTTTCCGCGAAAAAGTCGAGAATGAGCATCACTTTATAGCTATCGACCGCTTGATCGTCATCGGTCCGCAGACGCTTGCGGCCCGCCGGGCGAGCCGCTTTCTCCCAAGCCAACCCGGCGAGGCGCCGGTATTCGGCGAGACCGGCTGCCCCGAGCACGTCGGCGTAGCGCTGTACCGCGCCATCGAAAATTCCGTAGCCTTCCGCCATTTCCCGGGCAAACAGGTCGCGGGCCAGTTCGATCGGCTCGGGCTTGAGCTGGCAGACCGCGGCGAGATGGATGTCGCTCGCGCATCCCAGCAGCGATATGCCGTAGCCGTCGGAATCGTCGACATCTCGGAGCGCCTGCTCGATCCGGTCGAGCGCGTGATCCGCAAGCTCGATGGCCAGCCCGGCGCGCCCGCCCGAGGCAAGAGAGGCAACGATGTCGAGGACGGCATCTACCTTGGACGCCCAATCCGGAATCTCGCGATAGTCCATATATTCCGGCGTGCGGGTCGCTTGGTCGATTGCCTTGCGCAAGCGCTTGCCGAGGGTCTTGTCATCCTCGTGCAGCGCTGCCGCCGCGGCATCCAGTCTGCCGAACAATGCCGGATCTTGCTCGGCCAGGCCAACGACCATATCGACCAGCGCATCGACGCTCTTTTGCTTCAGATATTCTCGGATGCGATCCAGCGCGCCACCACCGTCCACTTCGTCGGGACCCACATCGTTCGCGGCAAGCCCGACCGCGACCATATGCTTGCAGAAGCCGTGATCCGCGAACGCGCGGCACGAACAGGCGCCGCCGATGTCACGGCCGCTACCCCTGAGTTCGGTCCGGTAATCCTCGGTGCCTGAGACTTGCGCCAGCACCTGCTCCGGCCTGATGCTGAGAATCTGAACCTGGCCGTCGAGATGATAGTCCTCGCCGCGCGCAAACACCTTGCCGCCGGCGCGTTCGCGCAAGGCGTCGGGATCGAAGCGGATTTGGGTCTTGGCGTTCATCGGTGCGGTGGCAGTGGTGGCTGGATATCAATATTGTCTCTGTCGAGGCGATGTCTAGCCGCCCTTCCCGTCATCGAGGCTGACGATCACGGCCGCATTGGCGATGATGATGGAATCGCCGCCGCTCTCGGCCGGAATTTCGAGCCCACCCTTGACCGCCGTGACGGTCACCGTGCCGTAAGGCAGCTCCTTCGCGACCGCCGCGGTGTCGACGGAGCCTGGATCCGGCACGCCGATGGTGACATCGACGAACATGTCGGCTGATGTCTTGCCGACCATCCGGAAGAACCCCAGGCTGGAATGACGGATCGCGTCCGAGACCGCGCGTTTGGCGGCCTTGGTGGAGTCCTTGCCGTGGACGTCGACGCCCATGCCCATTTCGGTGATACAGCGCACGCGTGCCATCGGTATTTCCTGTCTATCGGTGGGAGGTGAAAAAGCGGGTCATCTTCGTCTACGCGCAGCCGCACCTGAAGTCATTCAGCCGCGTCCCGGGCGGGTACGCCCTGCTCGATATCGAATTGCAGGACATCGTTGAAGCGGTTGAATGCGCCGCACAGCGCGATGCGCCAGGTCAGCTCGACAATCTGGGCTTCGGAAAAATGCTCGCGAAGTCGGGTGAAGACTTCATCGCGGGTCTTGTTCCAGTTGCTGGTCACCGCGATGGAATATTCCACGACAAGCCTATCGACCGCGTCGAGTTCGGGATGATCCTTGTATTCAAGCAGACGTCCGGCGCCTTGTTCCGAAATGCCCTGGATCGTCAGTTTCGGCGCATGGTGCGACACGCAATAATCGCACTGGTTCAACAGCGAAACCGTGACCAGCGCCAATTCGAGATGGCGCTTCGACACCACGGCCTCGTCGGCCAGATCGACCAGCAATGACCAGATGTGCTTGAAGATTGGCGGCCGGTGCGCCATCCCGCCCGCCTGGTTCTCGAACGCGCCATAGGTCGTCATCTTGTCCCAGAGCGGCCTGAGCTCGGCCGGCAGATCATCTTTCGACTTGATCGACACGCGTGACATGGGTTTTACCTCGGCGACAATGGAGAGCAACGAGATTTGGGAAGGTGATTATCCCGCATATTCGACGCCGCCACAATCGGCTCCCGGGAATATCAGGTCCGACCCCGGCGAGTTGACTTCATGGAAACGCCCTGCTCCGGAACGCGACGACCATATTCTCCGATTCAATCTCGCTGCATGTCATTGCCTTAGCTGGACTCCTCGACCACCGGCAACGCCCTTCCGTCGATGACGCTGACGTCGAGCGCGAGCGTATCGAGACCCTCGACGCAGCCGAGATTGACCCGGTAGCCGTCTCCCGGGCGTTCTCGCCGTCGCCGATATAGGTAAAGATGCCGCAACTCCTGCAGAAATAGTTGCTCAGGACCTTCTCATTCCAGAGGTAGCAACCGAGGTCACCGGGATCATGATGCGGCGTGAAGTCGGCGGCCGGAATGTAGCGCGACGACAGCACCGCGCCCCTGCGGACACAGAACAAACAGTTGCAGCGACACCCGGTCTTGATCTCGGGGCTGCGAAACGCGAAGCGGATACGTCCACAATGGCAGCGGGCCTTGTACTCCACGATCTCACCGCTCCGCCAACAGGACTATGCCGCGACCGGCGTCGCCGCCGCTTGTGCCATTGGGTCTGCCTTGGGGAACGGCCTGAAGGTCATCGCGATCAGGAATGCGCCAAGCCCCATGGCCCAGGAGCCGACATAAAGCCACGTGTAGCTGGCGAACGTGTCGTAGATCAAACCGCCCGCCACCGGCCCCATGGCCATGCCGAGGCTCCCCGCCATCGCCGTTCCGCCAATTACGGTGCCCATCATCTTCAACGGGAAGTTCTCGCGCGCGATCGCGGCGTAGAGCGGCATCGTGCCAGCATACACAAAGCCGAACAGCGCCGCCACGGCATAGAATTCGCCGAGGCCGCGCACGAAGGCGTAGGCCAGCGCGCCAAAGGCCTGGACCAGCAGACCCGCGACGAGGACGCGCTTGGCGCCCAGTTTATCGCCGAGCACGCCGAACCCGATGCGGCCGAACAGCCCTGCGAGCCCTTCGAGGCTGTAGATCGAAACCGCTGCTATCAGCGGGATGCCGCAGCTGACGGCATAGCTCACGGTATGGATAATCGGTCCGGAATGCGTGGCGCAGCAGAAGAAATTCGTCAGCAGCAGGATGATGAACTGGGGCGATTGCACCGCCGCGCCCACCGACATTTCGGCCTGCGGCTCGCCGTTTGCCGTTGTGGCGTTGCCGTGCGCGAGCGCTGGCGGACGCCGCACCAGCAGCGACACCGGAATCATGATGACGGCAACGATCCCGGCGACAATCAGCAGGGTCGTCCGCCAGTCGTGGCCGGAGATGAGCCAGGCCACGAGCGGCGCCATGGTCATGGGCGCGATGCCCATGCCGGCCGACACCAGCGAAACCGCAAGGCTGCGATGGGTATCGAACCAGCCGGTGACGGTAGCCATCATCGGCGCAAAGATCGCGGCGATCGAGCCACCGACCAGAAGACCGAAGGTAAACTGGAATGCGACCAGGGAGGTTGCTTGGCTGGCGAGCGCCAGGCTCGCCGCGAGCACGGTCGATCCCGTCAGCACCACCGGCAGTGGCCCCCACCGGTCGGATAGCATGCCCCAGGCCATGCTGGCGCACGCCATTGCCAGGAAGCCAATTGTCATCGCGCTTGACACGCCGGCGATCGACCAGCCGGTATCGCGTGTGATGGCTTGAAGCAGCACAGGCAGCGAAAACATCGCGCCGACTGCGACACAGCCCAGGATGCCGCCGGCCGCGACAATCACCCAACGATAGCGAGAAGGGTCCATTGCAAATCTCCGTTTTGGGTCTCTCCCTTCAAGACGATCGGGAAGCGCCAAAGGCGACAGGCGCCGGATAACTTTTTTTCCGAGCCGAGCCGCTTCGTCAACCGTAACCGCGCCCGGATATCGAATGGCCGATTCAGGAACCCGTCGGCGGCATCTTGTCGAATTTCGGCACGGCCGGATCGAGATGGTCCCAGGCGTGACCACGCACGCGATAGGTGACGGCCTGCGGCTTGAAGCGGGCGGGATCGTCGAGGCTCGCCGCGTGCACCGTGAAGAGATCCGGCATCGCCGCAAACGTCAGATAAACCGGTGACCCGCAAGCCGGGCAGAAACTGTGCGTCTTCACATTGCCGCTATCGCCAACGACGTCGCAATGCGCCGCCTTGCCTTCGAGCTTCACGCTCTTCCTGTCCATGAAGGTCAGATAGGAGCCGTGCCCGGTGCCACTCCTGTGCTGACAGTCGCGGCACTGGCAGTGGTTCATAAAGACAGGTTCGCCGGAAATTTCAAAACGGACCGCGCCGCAGGCACAGCCGCCGGTAAAAGCCTTGCTCATGTTATTCCTTTCAGGGGAGTGTGGGGAGGCCGCGCCGGGCAGAGATCAGCTTCAGCCACGGCGCGGTATGAAAGGCGCTCATCAGCAAATACATCGGGATCATTCCGCTCAGCGGTGATGCACCACACAACGCATCCGGCGATGCAGCACCGAGGTCGGCTGTCAGCAGCGCCATGATCGCGAAGGTTGGCGCGGCCGCGAGGTAGAGAAAATCGGCGGCGGCAATCGTTGCCGGCGTATCGTCTGCACCATCGGCCGCGCCGGAGCCGCGTCTGCCGGAAAAAACTTCGCTCATGTTTTTGACTCCTGGCTTCTTCCCCCCTCCCGCCACGCGCGATGTGCGTGGAGGGAGAGGAGAGGAAAGCGCTAGCCGTTCTGTTCCCGCATGGCGGCTTCGCCCGCGTCCGACACCTCGACTCATTTCTTGTCGGGCGCACCAGCAGGCGCGTAGCTGTCGTGCCAGTTCCACCATTTGTACGTGGGCGTCTGCGGATAGCCCTCTGGCGAGTCTTCCCACTCCTCCTAGCGGCCGAGTGCTGTGATGTCGAGATAGCTCCAGGTGCTTCCCATCGCCTCGTCGCCGCGACTCTTGATGAAGTAGGTGCGGAAAACCTTGTCGCCGTCGCGGATGAACGCGTTGGTGCCGTGCCACTCGCCGACGCCGAAGTCGGCGTCGAAACTGTCGGTGATGGTGAACCAGGGTATCCCCTCCCATCCCATGCGCGCCTTCAGCCGCGCGATATCCGCCTGCGGCGCGCGCGAGGCAAACACCAGCGTGGTAGCGCGGGCGTTCAGATGGGCGACGTGGGCGACCTGGTCGGCCACCATGGAGCAACCACGGCAGGCTTGTTGTGGCCAACCATGCACGCCGGGCTCGAAGAAGGCGCGGTAGACGATCAACTGACGCCGGCCGTCGAACAAGTCGACCAGGCTCGCTCTGCCCCCGGGTCCTTCGAACGCGTACCCGTTCTCCACAGCCATCCACGGCATCCGCCGGCGCTCGGCGGCCAGCGCGTCACGGGCGCGGGTCATCGCCTTCTCCTTCACGAGCATCTGCTCGCGCGCGGTTTCCCAGTCTTTTGCCGAAACGACGTGAGTCTTCATTGCCAGAGTCATGGCTCGCCTCCTGTTTGCTAATGATGCTTATTGTGATCGGAGTCGAACGGCAGCTTCAGACTGGAAGCCGCCGGTCGTATTCTTTCTGGAGCCGGCTCCAGCCTTCCCAGAACGGCGCCGGCTCGTTGTCCATGGCGCGGGCGACAAGAACATCGAGATGCATGTGCCAGCCGGCGGAGACCTTGAGCATGGTCGAGCGGTCGGGCAGACGGCGATGGGTCACGGTGAGCAGGACGCCCTCGCCCCTGGGCTCCAGCTCGAAGGTGACATCGCCGCTGTTGTTCCAGGCGATGGAAAGCTTGCGCGGCGGATCGAGTTCGGTGATCCGGCTCTGCAGGCGGTGCTCTTCGGGAAAGTCTTCCGGCCGCGCGGCCGGCGGGTCGTTGAGTTCGCCGTTGCGCCAAACCAACTCGAAAGGCGCGCCGACCTTCAGCTCCATTGCGCCCGCCGCGAGCCATTTGCGACGCAGTTCGCTGTCGGTGAGATACGCCCAGATTCGCTCGACAGGACCGGGCAGAAGCCGCTGGATCTTCAACGTCGCGGGTTCGGTCAGCGCGCCGTACGCATCGGGCCTGGTTTGTGCTGTCATCGATCTACTCCTTGACCTTTTTTGCTTTCGCTTCGTCTTCCGCAAGCAGGAGCGCTTCCAGCGTGTCGAGCTTTGCGGTCCAAAAACGCTGATAACGCCGCAGCCACGCATTGGCTTCCGCCAGCCGCGCCGCCTCGAGGCGGCACAAATGGGTGCGGCCGCGGATCGTCCGCGTCACCAACCCGGCGTTTTCCAGCACCCGCACGTGTTTCGATGCGCCGGCAAAACTCATGCTGAAGGGGGACGCCAGTTCCCCGATCGTGAGCTCCCGTTCCGCGAGCTGACCCAGCATGGCCCGCCGCGTCGGATCCGCGAGGGCTTGAAAGACAGCATCGAGATGCGCGAATTGTTCAACCATGTGGTTAAGCATAAGCGCCCGAGGCTAATTGTCAACCGATCGGTTTAATTTCTTTTGGTCTGGTACCGACGGGTTCACTATCGTCTCTGATGGTAATTCGAGCGATCCGGCGCAGCCCGCCGGCCTTCAAGGTTATTTCACAAGCGGGCGCAGCGAGCGGGCTTGACCAAACGAACAGGGCGAGATTCCTGACCCGTTCAATTACGCGCTGTACCGCGTTCCCTTTTTCTAGGGTTTCTTGCTACCGAAATATCCATTGTTCGCGAGGTAGTTCGCGACCGCAGCGGCCGCCCAGCGGTGTCCGTTCGGCGACCAGTGACCGTCGCTCTTGAAATGCGCCAGCGCCGGGTCGTGGTGCTTGACGAATTCTTGCTGGAGATCAATCAGCGGGAGCTCGAGTTCGCCCGTCATGCCTTTCAGCCGCTCGATTTGACCTGCGACGTTATCTGCTGAGGCCACCAGCAGCTTGAACCCGTCCTGTTCCGCCAGTTTCTTCCACTCGATAAACGCACATTTCGTCGAGGCGACCGCAGCCTCGAATACCGGCGGTAGCGGTCCGGGTCCGAGGAAGATGTCCTGCAGAATGTCGGTGGATTTCTTGCCGCGGGTGGGTTTCCAGCCGCGAACGCCGTTGTCGAAATCCGGCGACATGGCGCGCAGCTGGCTCGCCCGCTCCGCCATGTCGCCGAACAGAAGCGATTTTTGCCAGGCCGGATCGATCGGTAACCGTTCACATGGCTGGCCCGGCCGCGCGCGCATGAAGACGCGCGGCGAATGATCGGGATGCCACCCGTGGCGCAGGCTTTCCAGCACGGGCGAATTGTTGGCAAAGTCGTTCGACACGAACAGCAGGATCACGAGATCGGGCTTGAGGTCACGGTTACGTTCATAGAACGGCAGTTGGTTGGCCTGGCCGGTGCCGGAAAAGCCGAGCGCGACGGCATCGAACCTGCGGTCGGGAAATCGCTGGTTGAGATCCGCCGCCAGCAGCGTCTGCAGCTTTTGCGCAATCGGGACCTGCGCCGCTTCAACGAAACTATCCCCGACCAGCAGGATCCGGAACGTCCCCGGAGGCTTGGGGAGGGCCGGTTCGGCATCGATGAAGCCGCGTGAATTGACTTTTTCCGACACCCAGAAGTCGAGGCCATTGGTCAGCCTGACCGTGTCGCCCGGCTTGAACAGGAAGCCGATCTTGTCGACGAACATCGAAGGGAATCTGATGTCGCTCACCGGGAACATGCCGGCGTGCCGAAGGTACAGCTCCGTCCCCAGCACGCCGACGGCAAGCAGAACCGCCGAGACGATCAGCCCGGGCAGCACATTGCGATAGAGCAAGCCGAGCCGCGGGCCGAGGTGCCGGACGGCGGCCCAGACAACGAGGCCGAGCGTGGACAGATATCGAAGTGCGGAGAACAAGGGATCGACTTTCTCCGCGCGCAGCGCGGGCATGCTTGGCATCCGCAGTTCGAGCCGCGTCACGGCGGTGAGTGGAACGTGGTCCGGCAGGCTGAAATAGACGACGCCATGCCACACCGAAAACCGGCCATTGCCCTTGTCAATGATGTCCTGATGCAGCGAACCGCCGGGACCGAGCCGCCTCTCCCCTTCGCGCGTGGCCCCCGGATCATGGGAGTCGACCAGCGCGTTCAGCCAGGCGCAGGCAAATCTTCCGACCACGCACCATTCGCCGAGCCGATGCAGCGCGGTGCCCCGTTTCGTCTCGATGAGATAGAGCTCCGCACCGGTCGGGACCTTGTCATCGCTCAGGGTGGGCTCGCTGAGCGTCCCCAAAAACCCGGCTCCCGAAACCGGCCTGATGTTCGACACGGTGACCAGCCGATAAAACTCCGGCCAAACGGCGGGTGCCAGGGTCGCGAGCGCGAGGATGACCACCATCACCAGCGGAAATAATCCGAGCGGCCGTGGTGAGGTTGGCTGAGAGGGCATGACCTTCGAATGATCGTTTCGGTTTCCGGGCAGCGTGAGGGTATCGGCCCACATTCTACAGGTGAGACGGGCGAATCCCCGAGGTGACTTGCCCGGCAGGTTAAGCGAAAATTTGCCCGTCGGGTTGATTTGTCGCGGGCTTCCGAAGAGGGTCGCCCCCCAAACCAAAATATCGAAAACAACCCCATGCAATGCAGACGGCAGCGCTGGCAGCGCCATCCGAGCCCAGGCGCGCAGACGCCCAAAGGTTGACTCCGCCACCGCCAACAGAAATACTTCGCTATATGGTGAAGTATCAATCGTCACAGATGGACCGCACGTTTTCCGCGCTCGCCGATCCGACCCGGCGGGCCCTCCTGCTGCGGCTGAAGGAGGAGCCCGGAATTTCGGTGAGCGAGCTGGCGCGGCCGTTTTCGCTCAAACTTCCGGGCATGATGAAGCATCTGGATGTGCTGTCCGATGCAGGATTGATCACGCGGGTCAAAACCGGTCGCGTCGTGTCGGTCAATCTTTCGGCCGGGCCGATGCGGGAGGCGATGGAGTGGCTCGGACGCTATGAACGCTTCTGGACGGTCAGCATCGATCGGCTTGTCGCACTCGTCGAAAAGGATGGCGAGCGATGACCAAAAACCCGCCGAGCGTGACCATCGTCCGCCACATCAAGGCCTCGCCCGCAAAAATCTGGGCGGCGATCACGCAGGGATCCGACGCGGCTTTGTTCCGTCGAAGGACGACCCTCAGGTTTTATTCCGATCGATCGCGGATATTGCCGCCTTGATCGCCGTTCGATCCGGTTAGGTTGGCGCTGTTCATCGGCATATCACAGAGATACGACTACGAATCATATGGCCATCCGCCCCATTATTCGATACCCCGACCCTCGGCTCTCGCTCCCGGCGCAGCACGTCGCCGTGTTTGACGGCGCGTTGCGCGACCTGGCGCACGACCTGCTGGAGACGATGCACGCAGCACCCGGCATCGGCATCACCGCGCCGCATATCGGCATCTCGCTGCGGGTCGTGGTGCTCGATCTCGACGCGATCGATGGCGCGCGGACTTATGTCAATCCGGAGATCACATGGGCATCGCCCGAGATGATCCTGCACCGGGAAGGCAGCGTCTCGATGCCCGGCGTCAATGACGACATCCAGCGACATGAGCGCGTCCGCATCAACTATCACGACGTCGACGGCAACCTGCACACCGAGGAGTCGGATGGTTTGCGCGCGGTCTGCCACCAGCATGAGATCGATCAGCTGAACGGCATGTTCTGGATCCAGCGGCTGTCCCGCCTCAAGCGGGAGCGGCTGATCAAGCGGTTCGAGAAGCTATTGCGGCGGTGAGAGACGCGGTGATCGGCAAAGTTGAGAAGCTCTCTCGGAGGCAGCTGCTTGAATGGAGCGCAGCTCGGGGAAACTGCGGAACGAACCATTATGGAATGTGATGGTCTTGTCCGGCGCCGTGCCGGAATGGCGCGATTCGGTAATCGTGGAGCGCAAGGGCGGCCAGGTCGTGTTCCGCTCACGCTTCCTGGATTACACCGGCATCTACATGGTCCATTGCCACATGATGAATCATGAGGAGATGGGCATGATGCAGACGGTGGAAGTTTATAAGGGCTGAGCGGCCCGCCCCTGTGAATGCCTCATCTCCGACGATAGAACAGCGCCCGCCCCGTCGGGACGAGTTGGAGCAGGATGTCATAGTCACTGACATTTGCGGTCAGCACCACCAGGCCGAGCTTCTGCGCCTGCAGGAACAGCACACAATCCCCGAGCGCGCGCAGCTTGCCGTCTTTTTCGTATCCTTGCAGGCGGCACAGGATTCCAGACAACAGCGCCGCTCTTCCAAGGATATCCGTGTCGGGCGCGAAAATCCGGTGCGGCGGCATTGCCTTTATCTGCTTGCCGATCGCGGCAATGACACCTGCTGTACGCCTGTCGGACGGGTTCAGCACACCGACCGTGTGCATCAATTCCCCGATCGCGACGGTCGAATGGTTGACCTGACGCTGCGCGATCAGATCGTCCAGCACTTGCGGTGAGCGATCCTGCATCTGATCGATGTAGACGCAGGTATCGAGCAAGAGGCCCTGGCCGCCGATCGCGCCCGCATCGACGAACGGGAGCTCGTCGGGGCTTCGCCGTGCCAGCGTTGTCCGCGGATCGAGCCGCGCCCAGCGGCGCGCGGCATCGAAATCGAACGCCGCCACCTCAGAAGCCGAGCTTAAAGTCCGGGTCGACCTTGCCGCGAGACTCCCTGAACACCTGCGCGAAGTTGTCTTCCAGCGCGACCGTCGCCAGCGCAAACTCTATCAAGTCGGTATCGGTATCGATACCCGTCTGCCGCTTGGCCTGCCTGACCAGCGCCGAACTCACCCTGCCGCCGATGCGACCGCCTTTTTCGCCCAGGAGGCCCGACTGTTCCGCCGCCTGCATGACCGCTTCGAACCGCGCCTGGCTGACCGGAAGCCGGCCGGCTTCCGCACCACGCTGAATAGCCTTGGTCCGTCCCACGCTGCCCTTGAGGAGCCTTGCTGCCGACGGCTTGGCACCGCGTGCTGTCGGCTTGTTCGCTGATGCCTTGGCCATGACGATTACCCGTGTTAGACAAACTCGAATTCCGTTGAACATAAAGGATCGGCGCCCGAATTTCAATGTGGAGTGCACTGAATTATGCAGTTCACCGATTTATTAAGTGCACTGTCACCGTAATTGAGCACCCGCCGCATCCGGGCCTGATAGTTTTGCAGTGCCGCCTTCATCGTTCCTCCTCCGTGGCGGCTCCAGCTATTCGCTCACGGCCATAATGTGCTCGACCGATCTTGCGGTTTGGCATGGATCGACCGGAGATTTGCAACGACCACTTACAGCCCGGGCGGGCTAACGAAAGTGGAACCCGCCATTGCAAGCGCGCCGTGATGAGTAGGGCGCGGTGAATTGCGCCAGCGGCTATTTCCTCCCAAAGGCACTGCAGCGTAGGATATAGTGTCTGTTCACGCGCATGGTGGCTTCCAGGAGACGGTTCTTGGCATTCGGGGTATTCATCCACCGGTCCGATTCGATCTACGAGGACAGTCCCGCCGAACGCTACCAGTTTCCCAGCCAATACTTCGCTCGCGTCGAGGCATGCATCGGCGACTGGATCATCTATTACGAACCACGGAAAGCGCAGGAAGCGCGCGGCTACTTTGCCATTGCCAAAGTACAGCAAGTCATCCCCGACCCGGGGACTTCAGGCATGTATATCGCCGTCATTGAGGCAGGCAGCTATCTGGATTTCGTCAATAACGTCCCGTTCCGGGGCGCGAGCGGACTTATCGAGCGGGGCCTTTTGAATGAGGAAGGAAAGATTTCCGGACGCGCACAATCGGCGGTTCGGCCAATCTCTCCGGAAGACTTCGATCGGATCACCGCACTCGGATTCCCTGATGACATCGCCCTACTGCCGCGGGTCGATGCACCTTCCGCTCCTCCTGGCATGCAGGAAAACCAGTTTGTCTTCCAATATGAACAAGAGCGGAATCGCATCGCCTATTTAGCTTCCCGCATAGTCCGAGACCGCGTGTTCCGCAGCATCGTCCTGCGAGCGTACGATGCTCGCTGTGCGATTACGTCCTTGAAGCTGATCAATGGCCAAGGGCGCGCGGAGGTCGAAGCCGCGCACATCCGACCGGTCGAAGCCAATGGGCCGGATATCGTAAGCAATGGACTTGCCCTCTCCGGGACCGCGCATTGGATGTTCGACCGCGGCCTGATCAGCATCGCGGATGATCGCGAAATTCTGATCTCACGGCATGTGAACGATATCGCTGGCGTGCGCGCCATGATCAACAAGACCGGGCGCATTCTTCCTCCTGTCCGCGCCGTCGATCAGCCCCACCCGCATTTCTTGCAATGGCATCGCGAGAAACGCTTCAAGGCGTGAAGTGTGGCTTGAGTCAGAGCTCGTTGGAAGCGAATCTAAACCGCCATCATGAGCAGAACTCAATGAGAGGATGCGGTGGATTACGCCTGCGGCTAATCCACTCTTTCAGATCGACTGTCCTACGCAAAGTCAGACATCCGGATTGCAGAGCCTAGCTAGGTACCCCTACTCCCACTC
>JBBQUA010000057.1:0-25581 GCA_038212905.1 Hyphomicrobiales bacterium | reverse complement strand
ACCGGGTGCTGTCCGAAGTGAAATCGTTCTTCGCGATCCACGCCGCCGAAGGCACCCATGCCGGCGGCGTGCATCTGGAAATGACCGGGCAGGACGTCACCGAATGCGTCGGCGGCGCGCGCGCCATCAGCCATGAGAATCTCAGCGACCGCTATCACACGGTGTGCGATCCAAGGCTCAATGCCGAGCAGTCGATCGACATGGCGTTCCTGATCGCCGAATCGCTCAAGCAGGAGCGCGCCGGCAAGGCGCAGCCGATGCCGGCCGCAGCGGGGCTGTAGAATTGCTGCGGTTCTGGCGGGCCACCATCAATACGCGCAACGGCCTCGCCTTTGCCATCCGCTCGGAAGCGGCGATTCGCGAGGAGCTGGTGGCGCTTGCGCTGGCGCTGGCGTTGCCGCTGGCGTGGCTGATCGGCGTCACCACCATGCGCAGCGTCGAGCTGGTTGCGGTGGTGGTGTTGGTGCTGGTGGTGGAACTGCTCAACACCGCGATCGAAAAACTCGCGGACCGGCTGACGACCGAGCATGATCCGCAGATTGGCCGGGTCAAGGACATGGGCTCCGCGGCCGTCGGCGTCACCCTGGTCGTGGCCGGGCTGTTCTGGCTGTTCGCCATCGCTGAGCGCATAGGCCTGATCTGAAGCAAGCAATTGCAGTTTGCGCTTGTGCAGGGCACCATCGCGGAATGACCGAACCTCAGTTCAAGATTACCCTGGCGCAGTTGAATCCAACGGTGGGCGACGTCGCCGGCAACGCCGTCAAAGCGCGCGCCGCCCGCGCGCGGGCCAGGGCCGACGGCGGCGATCTTCTGGTGCTGCCGGAATTGTTCATCACCGGCTATCCGCCGGAAGATCTGGTGCTGAAGCCGGCGTTCCAGGCGGCCTGCCGCGCGGCGATCGAGGAACTGGCGCGCGAGACCGCCGACGGCGGTCCGGCGGTGCTGATCGGCACGCCCTGGGTCGAGGACGGCAAGCTCTATAATGCCTGCGCGCTGCTCGATGGCGGGCGCATCGCGGCGATCCGGTTCAAGGCCAATCTGCCGAACTACGGCGTGTTCGACGAAAAGCGCCTGTTCGCGCGGGGCCCGGCGGCGGGTCCAGTGACGATCCGGGGCATCCGGGTCGGCGTTCCCATTTGTGAGGACATCTGGCTCGAGGAGTCCGAGGACTACGAGAACGTCGTCGAATGCCTCGCCGAGACCGGCGCGGAAATCCTGGTGGTGCCGAACGGCTCGCCCTATGCCCGTGACAAGAACGATCTGCGGCTGTCGATCGCGGTCGCCCGCGTCACCGAAAGCGGGCTGCCGCTGGTCTATCTCAACCAGATCGGCGGCCAGGACGAGCTGGTGTTCGACGGCGCGTCGTTCGCGCTGAATGCCGATCTCTCGGTGGCGGCGCAGTTGCCGGCGTTCGAGGAAAACATCACGACCTTGCTGTGGCGCAAGACCGAGGCCGGCTGGCGCTGCTCAGGGCCGGTGGCGCCGATCGTCGATGGCGATCAGGGCGACTATGCGGCCTGCGTGCTCGGTCTGCGCGACTATGTCGGCAAGAACGGATTTCCCGGCGTGCTGCTCGGCGTCTCCGGCGGCATCGATTCGGCGCTGTGCGCCGCCATCGCGGTCGATGCGCGCGGCGCCGAGCGCGTGCGCGGCGTGATGCTGCCGTTTCGTTTCACCGCGCAGGTGTCGCTCGACGACGCGGCAAAACTGGCGGATGCCCTCGGCTTCCGCTACGAGGTGCTGCCGATTGCCGATGCCGTGAACGGCTTTGAGAAGATCCTGTCCGGCACATTCGCAGGGTTACCGCGCGATATCACCGAAGAGAATTTGCAGGCGCGCACCCGCGGCACGCTGCTGATGGCGATCTCCAACAAGACCGGCGCCATGGTGGTCACCACCGGCAACAAGTCGGAAATGTCGGTCGGTTACGCCACGCTCTATGGCGACATGAACGGCGGCTTCAATCCGATCAAGGACATCTACAAGACCGAGGTGTTCCGTCTCTCGTCCCTGCGCAATGCATGGAAGCCCGACGGCGCGCTCGGCCCGTCAGGCGAAGTCATCCCGGTCAACATCATCACGCGACCGCCGACGGCGGAGCTGCGCGACAACCAGACCGATCAGGATTCGCTGCCGCCCTACGACATGCTCGACGGCATTCTGGAACGGCTGGTCGAGCGCGAGCAGCCGCTGGTCGACATCATCGCCGCCGGGTTCGATGCCGCCGTGGTCACGCGGATCGACCGGCTGCTCAACATCGCCGAATACAAGCGGCGGCAGGCCGCCCCGGGTGTGAAAGTGACGCAGAAAAACTTTGGGCGCGATCGCCGCTATCCCATTACCAACAAATTCCGCGACACCGGGAAGCCGCTCGCCGCGCCCGACGAGGCGCTGGTGTCACGCGCGGCCCGCGGATCGGCGGAAGCGTTCGAGGGTTAGCCGGCACCGAGCGGCCAGCGCCTTAGCGCGCCGGCGGATTGGTCGGGATGAAGGTCGGGCCGACCGAACGGATCGGTTTGTCCTTGGCCGCGCCGGTTGAATCGGCTGCAGCCGCTGGTTCGGGCGCCGCAGGTGCGGTGGCCGTGGTCGCCGCAGTGCCCTTCTTGGCAGAGGCCGGAGCCGCCTTCGGGCGCGCCATCTTCTTCGCGCTCTCTTCGGTGACGATGATGTCGCCCTGCTGTTCGGCGGCGGCCTTGTCGTCGATGGTTTTCAGCGCGTCGGACCATGTCTGTCCGACCGCCTTGCAGGCGCAGGCCGCATTGAACTCGGTGCGGAACTTGAACGCATTGGGCAACGCCGAATAAGGCTGGCCGCTGATCGAAACCGCCTGGTTGATGTCCTCGCCGGGATTGCGGTAGGCGAACAGGTTGGCTTCCGCCGCCGGGCAAAGCGCCTTGCAGCTCCGTTCATCATCCGGGAACCGGGCCGGAACGGTGGCGAACGAGACCGGGAAATAGGCGCCGTCACAGGTGCGGACGCAGACCGTCCGGTAGGTTCCGGATTGCGGACCGAGATCGGTGCCGGCACCGTTATTCTGGCCGAACAGATTGTCCAGGAAGTTGCCGCCGCCGCCGCGCGCGGCATTGGCATATTGCGGCCCGCAATTGTTCTGGGCCAGTGCCGCCAGCACCGAGCGGCGCTGGTTTTCGCGCTCGGCGCCACCGAAGCCGCCGCCGCGCAGCCGCTCCAGGCTGGTCATGATCTGATCCAGATTGCCGCGCATCTGCTGGATCTGGTTGTTGAGCGGACCGCATTGCGCCGACTGGCCCGAGAACAGCGAGAAGAAGCCGGAACTGTCGCAGCCCATCCGCTTGGCCTGCGAGGTGACGCGATCGAGTTCGCCCTGTTGCTTCGAAGCGGCTTCCTGGTAGCGGCGGATCTGCTCTTCCTTGGCCGGATCCCCGCTGCCGCCGCCGCGGTCGATGGTCGCCAGTTGCGATTCCAGCCGCGGACACATCGGATTGGCCGCCACGCCGCCCTGTGAGGGCGGCGGCCCCGGATTCATCTGTGCGGAGGCGCCGGCGCTCAGCGCGACCGCGCCAAGCAGCGCGGCGCAGGCCAGGATCCAGCGAGAGAAGGGGAGAATCAACGTTTCAGCCATATCCAGCCATGATAGCAGGCCAAAAAAAGCGGCCGACGCGGCCCCACATACCTGCTTCTCGGGGCAGCGTCACGTCGTTTCCGGGGCGCTGGTGTGGCGGAGGTAGCCGTCCACCTTGCCGGAGCAGAACAGTGTCAGCGCTGGCAGGTAATGGCGACGTATTCGTTGCAGCCGGCATGGTTGCAGTTGCCCGCAACTTTGGGAATCGAACCGGTGACTTCATCGGGATCGACCCGCCGGTACGACACCGCCTGGGCGAAATCCCGCGACTGGCAATAGGAGCGGGCGGCGTGGGCGCCGCATTTTTCGCCCTTGGCGAGGCATTGGTCGACGCCGTAGCTGTCGGCCTGGTTGGCGATGATGAAAACCCGGCTGTCGGCCAATGCGGCGGTCGCGGCGAGCAGGTACATACAGGTCAAAAGGGCTGACAGGAATCGCATGTTGAACCGATCAATGAGAGGAGCGCCCGTAATTGTTCGGGTTGGAATAAACCCAAAAGGTTAAGAATGATTAACCATGGCGGTGTCGGGCGGGCTTTGGCCGCCGAATCGGAGCTTTGCAAGACCCTTTGCGAGTCCCTTGGCGGGGGCCCCGGCAAGGCCTTGACGCCGTCCCCCGGGCTGCCCCATGGTAGTTGCCATGAACGGCCACCTCGCCATCTGCAGCATTTGCCGCGAGATTATGAGCTAGCGATTCGCTGGCTGAGGCCGTCTTTTCTCACACGAGATCACTGGACGCCCGGCCGCAACGGACGGGATATCCATGGAATTACGACTCTACGATACTTTGACCAAGGAGAAGCGGCCGTTCACGCCGCTCGATGCCTCCAACGTGCGCATGTATGTCTGCGGGCCGACGGTCTATGACTTCGCCCATATCGGCAACGCGCGCCCGGTCATCGTGTTCGACGTGCTGTTCCGGCTGCTGCGGCATCTCTACGGCGCCGAGCACGTCACCTATGTCCGCAACATCACCGACGTCGACGACAAGATCAACGACCGCGCAGGGCGGGATTTTCCGGGCCTGCCGCTGAACGAGGCGATCCGCAAGGTCACCGAGCTTACGGAAAAGCAGTTCCACGACGATGTCGATGCGCTGGGCGCGTTGCGGCCGACGGTCGAGCCGCGCGCGACCGAGCATATCGCTGAAATGCGCGAGATCATCGGGCGGCTGGTGCAGGGCGGTTTTGCCTATGTCGCCGAAGACCACGTGCTGTTCTCGCCGCAGGCGATGAACGCGGCCAACTCGATTCTGCCGCGCTACGGCGCGCTCGCCAACCGCTCGCTGGACGAGTTGATCGCCGGCGCCCGCGTCGATGTCGCGCCCTACAAGCGCGACTCTACCGACTTCGTGCTGTGGAAGCCGGCAAAACCGGGCGAACCGTCGTGGCCGTCGCCGTCGGGCATTTCAGTGCCGGGCCGGCCGGGCTGGCACATCGAATGCTCGGCGATGGCGTGGAAGCATCTCGGCGAGCAGTTCGACATTCATGGCGGTGGCATCGATCTGGTGTTCCCGCATCACGAGAACGAACTGGCGCAAAGCGCCTGCGCGTTTCACAGCGATCGCATGGCCAATGTCTGGATGCACAACGGCTTCCTGCAGGTCGAGAGTGAGAAGATGTCGAAGTCGACCGGCAATTTCATCACCATCCGGGAATCCCTGACGGATTGGCCGGGCGAGGTGCTGCGCCTCAATATGCTGAAGACGCACTACCGCTCGCCGATCGACTGGACCTCGAAGGCCCTCGAGGAGAGCGCGAAGACACTGGATGACTGGTACGAGATTGCCGCCGACGCCAAAGCCGACCGGCCGTCCGATGCCGTGATCGATGCGCTTTCGGATGACCTGAACACGCCGCAGATGATCGCGGCGCTGCACGGCCTGCGCAATGTCGCGGCTTCCGGCAACGACCGCGACCGCGGCGAATTCGCCGCCACGCTCCGGCTGCTCGGTTTCCTGTCCGTGAGCGCGGCGGAATGGAAGAGCCGCAAACAACAGGCGAGCGGCGTCGATGCCAAGCAGATCGACGATCTGATTTCGAACCGCACCGCCGCCCGCGCCCGCAAGGATTTCAAGGAATCCGATCGCATCCGCGATGAACTGGCGGCGATGGGCGTCGTGATCAAGGATTCCAAAGAAGGCACCACCTGGGAGATCGCGCGATGAGCAAGCCCGACACACCGTTTCCGAAGCACTGGCTCTATTACATCGCGTTGAAGATTTTGCTGATTGCCGGCGCGGTGGCGCTGGTCCTGAAGCTGTACGGCATGTGGTGAACGTGATGGGACAGGCACTACCCAAACCCGCGCTGCGGCCGTTTCTGAGCCAGGATGTACCAGTGCTGGCGGCGATCTTCGTCGCCGCCATCGAGGAACTGACCGGCGACGACTACAGCGAGGCGCAGCAGCAGGCGTGGGCCAGCACGGCCGACGACGAAGCGCAATTCGGCCAGCGGCTGGCCGGCGAACTCACCTTGATCGCCACGATCCAGAATTCGCCGGTCGGTTTTGCCTCGCTGAAGGGCGCCGATCATATCGACATGCTGTTCGTTCATCCGAGCGCGGCCGGGCAGGGCGTCGCCAAAATGCTGTGCGAGGCGCTGGAAAAGATCGCCGGCAGCCGCGGCGCCAAGAGTCTCACGGTCGACGCCAGCGACAACGCGTCGGAATTTTTCCAGAAGCGCGGTTACGTCGGCAAGCAGCGCAACACCGTGACCGTCAACGGCGAGTGGCTGGCCAACACCACGATGCAGAAGACGCTCGGCGAGGGCGCTGCATCAGGAGTTTCCACATGAGCCGCGAACGCCTCTATCTGTTCGACACCACACTGCGCGACGGCGCGCAGACCAACGGCGTCGATTTCACGCTGCATGACAAGCAGCTGATCGCCGGCATGCTCGATGAACTCGGCATCGACTATGTCGAGGGTGGTTATCCCGGCGCCAATCCGACCGACACCGAGTTTTTTGCCGCGAAACCAAAACTCGAACATGCCAGTTTTACGGCGTTTGGCATGACGCGGCGTCCCGGCCGCTCGGCGTCGAACGATCCAGGTCTCGCGGGGCTGCTGGAAGCCAAAGCAGATGCGATCTGCTTCGTCGCCAAGGCGTCGGCCTATCAGGTGCGGGTGGCGCTGGAGACCACCAACGAGGAAAATCTCGCCTCGATCCGCGACAGCGTGACAGCGGCGAAATCCGCCGGCCGCGAGGTCATGCTCGACTGCGAGCATTTCTTCGACGGCTACAAGGAGAACGCCGAATTCGCGCTGGCCTGCGCCAAAGCCGCCTACGATTCCGGCGCGCGCTGGGTGGTGCTGTGCGATACCAATGGCGGCACCATGCCGCACGAGGTCGAAAGCATCGTCACTGAGGTGATAAAACAGATTCCCGGCGATCACCTCGGCATTCACGCCCATAACGACACCGAGCAGGCGGTGGCCAATTCGCTGGCCGCGGTGCGCGCGGGGGTGCGGCAGATCCAGGGCACGCTGAACGGGCTCGGCGAGCGCTGCGGCAACGCCAATCTGTGTTCGCTGATCCCAACGCTGCGGCTGAAGTCCGAATTTTCCGATGCCTTCGAGATCGGCGTGTCCACCGACAGGATGGCGACCCTGATGAAGGTGTCGCGGACGCTGGACGACATGCTCAACCGCGCGCCGAACCGCCACGCGCCGTATGTCGGCGAAAGCGCGTTCGTGACCAAGACCGGCATTCATGCCTCGGCAGTAATGAAGGATCCGCACACCTACGAGCACGTGCTGCCGGAACTGGTCGGCAATCACCGCAAGGTGCTGGTATCCGATCAGGCCGGCCGCTCCAACGTCATCGCCGAGCTCGATCGCGCCGGCATCGCCTACGAGAAGAGCGACCCGAAACTGGCGCGGCTGGTCGAGGAACTGAAGGAGCGCGAGGCCGCCGGCTATGCCTATGAGTCCGCCAACGCGTCGTTCGACCTGCTGGCACGGCGGACGCTCGGAAAGGTACCGGAATATTTCCGGGTCGAGCAGTTCGACGTCAATGTCGAGCAGCGCACCAACGCCAACGGCGCGCGCGTCACCGTGGCGCTGGCGGTGGTCAAGGTCGATGTCGCCGGCGAGCGGCTGATCTCGGCCGCCGAGGGTAATGGCCCGGTCAATGCGCTCGACGTGGCGCTGCGCAAGGACCTCGGCAAATACCAGAAATATATCGAAGGCCTGAAGCTGATCGACTATCGCGTGCGTATCCTCAATGGCGGCACCGAAGCGGTAACGCGGGTGCTGATCGAGAGCGAGGACGAAGCGGGCGAGCGCTGGACCACGATCGGCGTATCGCCCAATATCATCGACGCCTCGTTCCAGGCGCTGATGGATTCGGTGGTCTACAAGCTGGTGAAATCAGGCGCGCCGGTGTGATCGTCATTGCGAGCGCAGCGAAGCAATCCATCTCTCAACGAAAAGAAAGAATGGATTGCTTCGCTGCGCTCGCAATGACGTTGAGAGAACGGGAGACCCATGATCGACCACATTTCCGTCGGCGTCAGTGACCTCGACCGATCCGCGCGCTTCTATGAAGCAACCCTTGCTCCGCTCGGCCTGTCACGGCTGGTGACGCGGCCCGCGACGGTCGGCTTCGGCAAGGCCTATCCCGAATTCTGGATCAATTTGCGCCCGGGCATGGCAGCGGTCGCGCCCGAAAGCGGCGCCCATATCTGCCTCCGCGCCAGGGCGACCGCCGATGTCGACGCGTTCCATGCGGCGGCGCTGAAGGCCGGCGGGCGCTCCGACGGCGCGCCGGGGCTGCGGCCGCACGACCGCGTCAAATACTACGCGGCGTTCGTCGTCGATCCCGACGGCAATCGCATCGAGGCGGTGACGTTTCCCAAGGACGATGCCGCGGCCGGATAATTCCTAGAGACGTCGCGCCAGTTCAGGCGCGATATCCTTGCCATTCTTCGCAAGTGCTGCGGCGGCCTGCAGGCGCGGCAGGATATCCTCGACCCGTTCGGCCTTGAGAATCTCGACCTGCAAATCGGGCCGGATGAATTCGGTTTCGCGCATATGCGCGAGCAGCGCCAGCAGCGGTTCCCAGAAGCCGTCGATGTTGGCGAGCAGCACCGGCTTGGTGTGGCGGCCGAGCTGCTGCCAGGTCAGTTGCTCCACCAGTTCCTCCAGCGTGCCGATGCCGCCGGGCAGGGCGACGAAGGCGTCGGAGTGCTCGAACATCAGCCGCTTGCGCTCGTGCATATCGGGCGTGACGATCAGCTCTTGCACGCGCTTGAGTGCGTTTTCGCGGTTGGTCAGAAACTCGGGAATGATGCCGGTCACCGCGCCGCCGTGATCGAGCACGGATTGGGCCACGGCGCCCATCAGCCCGATGGAGCCACCGCCATAAACGAGGCGGATACCGTCCTCGGCGAGGGTCTTTCCAAATGCGATGGCGGCTTCGACAAAGCGGGGGTTTGTGCCGGGGCCGGAGCCGCAATAGACACAAACGGTTTTGATCGTGGTCATACCTTGGCATGTGGCACTGCAACGTAAGGGCGTCAACCCTGACGGATTCACAAAGGCGATTGAATCGTCCGATAAATCGGGGAATTCGCGAAAGATTTGCTGCCCTTGAGGGTGCACGCGGCACGCAAACGCTCTATATGACGCAGCATGTCAACGAACCGAAAATCAGGCCCGACAGCGGGTCGGCGCAGCGTTTTGCCTCAGGTCTGGCTTGATGGCCCACGCTGATTCGCGCCACGGCGCCGCCGAAGCGCCGGCCTCTCCCGACAAGTCGATCGAACAGGCTTCCCTGATGGGGACCCTGGCGCACCTTTGGCCGTACATCTGGCCCGGCGATCGCGCCGACCTGAAGACGCGCGTGGTCTGGTCGATGGTGCTGCTGCTGGTCGCGAAGCTCGCGACGCTGTCGGTGCCCTTCACCTTCAAATGGGCGATCGATGCGCTGACCGGCGCCGATACCGCGCCGGTGCAGGCCTCGAACTGGACGTTGTGGCTGATCGCATCGCCCCTGATCATGACCGCGAGCTATGGCGGCTTGCGGGTGCTGATGGCGGTGTTGACCCAGTGGCGCGACGGACTTTTCGCACGGGTGGCGATGCATGCGGTGCGCAAGCTCGCCTATCTCACCTTCGTCCACATGCACGAGCTGTCGCTGCGCTTTCACCTGGAGCGCAAGACCGGCGGGCTGACGCGGGTGCTGGAGCGCGGCCGTTCCGGCATCGAAGTCATCGTGCGGATGGTGATCCTGCAGCTGGTGCCGACCGTGGTCGAGGTCGCGCTGCTGATGGGTGTGCTGCTGTGGATGTTCGACTGGCGCTATGTGGTGGTCACGCTGATCACCGTCGTGATCTTCATGTACTACACCTATGTCGCGACCGAATGGCGGATCGAGATCCGCCGCAAGATGAACGAGTCCGACACCGAGGCCAACACCAAGGCGATCGACTCGCTGCTGAACTACGAGACGGTGAAGTATTTCAGCGCCGAACAGCGTGAGGCGACCCGCTACGACCGTTCGATGGAAGGCTACGAGCGCAACAGCGTCAAGACCTATACCTCGCTGGCGGTTCTCAATACCGGGCAGGCGATCATCTTCACCGCGGGCCTCACCGCGACCATGCTGATGTGCGCGATCGGGGTGCGCAACGGCACCAACACGGTCGGCGATTTCGTCATGGTCAATGCCATGATGATCCAGCTGTACCAGCCGTTGAATTTCATGGGCATGGTCTACCGCGAGATCAAGCAGGCGGTGATCGACATCGAGAAGATGTTCAGCGTGCTGTCGCGCAATCCCGAGATCAAGGATGTTGCGGGCGCAAAGCCGCTGATCGTGACGTCGGGCAATGTGCGTTTCGACGATGTGAAGTTTTCCTACGATCCCGACCGCGAGATCCTCAAGGGGCTCAGCTTCGAGGTGCCGGCCGGCAAGACGGTGGCGATCGTCGGCCCTTCCGGTGCCGGCAAATCGACCATCTCGCGGCTGTTGTTCCGGCTCTACGACGTCTCGGGCGGCAGGATCCTGATCGACGGCCAGGATATCAGGAACGTCACGCAGTCGACGCTGCGGGCCTCGATCGGCATGGTGCCGCAGGACACCGTGCTGTTCAACGACACCATCCGCTACAACATTCGCTACGGCCGCTGGGACGCGTCGGATGCCGAAGTGGAGGAGGCGGCGCAGCTCGCCCAGATCGACGGTTTCATCAAGATGTCGCCGAAGGGCTATGAGACCCAGGTCGGCGAGCGCGGCCTGAAACTGTCCGGCGGCGAGAAGCAGCGCGTCGCGATCGCGCGCACGGTGCTGAAGGCGCCGCCGATCCTGGTGCTCGACGAGGCGACCTCGGCGCTCGACAGCCATACCGAGCAGGAAATCCAGGATGCGCTGGAGCGGGTGTCGCGCAACCGCACCTCGCTGGTGATTGCGCACCGGCTGTCCACCATCGTGGGCGCCGATGAAATCATCGTGCTGGATCAGGGCCGCATCGCCGAACGCGGCACGCATTCCCAGCTTTTGGCATCGGGCGGACTTTATGCCAGTATGTGGAACCGGCAGCGCGAAGCTCAGGAGGCGCGGGAACGCCTGGCCCTGATTGCCGACGACAACGAAGCGCCGAACCGTACCCCGCCGCCGGTCAAGAACGACGCGCTGGTAACGCCGGCCAAGCCGGAATTGACCGAAATCTGATCCGATCTTCCGCTGGGGAAGATGGGCAACTGACAGTGAACCCATAGATGTCCATCGCCAACTCGATCCGCGCTCAAATTCCGCCCATTCATCCCGAGGGCTATCCCTTTATCGGCGGGTTTGCGCTGGCGAGCCTGTTCCTGTTCTGGATCTGGACGCCGCTGGGCTGGATCGGCACGCTGCTGACAGTCTGGTGCGCGCTGTTTTTCCGCGATCCTGTCAGGGTGACGCCGGTGCGGGAGGGTATCGTGGTGTCGCCGGCGGACGGCCGCGTCTCGCTGATTTCGATGGTGTTGCCGCCGGCCGAACTCGGGCTCGGTGACAAGCCGCTGCTGCGCATCTCGGTCTTCATGAGCGTGTTTAACTGCCACGTGAACCGCAGCCCGGTGACCGGGCGGATCGACCGGATCGCGTATCGGCCGGGCGCTTTCATCAATGCCGAGCTGGACAAGGCGAGCGAGGACAATGAACGCAATTCGCTGGTGATCTCGACGCCGGACGGCCGTATCGGCGTGGTCCAGATCGCGGGCCTGGTGGCGCGGCGAATCGTCTCGTTTGTCCGCGAAGGGCAGTCGCTCGGCGTTGGCGAACGGTTCGGGTTGATCCGTTTCGGCTCGCGGCTCGACGTCTTCCTGCCGGAGGGCAGCAAAGCGCTGGTTTCCGTGGGCCAGACGGCGGTGGCGGGGGAAACCGTGCTGGCCGATCTCAGGCTCGGTGACGGCGATCGGACCTGGCGCACCGATTAACCATCCCGACCGGCGGCTGGCCTGGCCGGCCGCCCCGGCGCCGCCACAATGGCGCGGTCGCCGGCTAGTTGCTATACCTTGAGGATGCAGACACCCAACGATCCCAAATCCCCGGAAATGCGCCGCCGCCGGTTTCGCCCGATCCCGATCCGGATGCTGGTGCCCAATGTCATCACGCTGCTCGCGATCTGCGCCGGGCTGACCGCGATCCGCCTGTCCACCGAAGGGCGGATGGAGCTGGCGGTCGCGGCGATCGTGTTCGCCGCCGTGCTCGATGGCGTGGATGGCCGTGTTGCCCGCATGATCAAGGGGCAGTCGAAATTCGGCGCCGAGCTCGACAGCCTCGCCGATTTCGTCAATTTCGGCGTCGCCCCGGGCCTGATCCTGTATTCCTGGACGCTGCACGAGCTGAACAATGTCGGCTGGATCGCCGCGATGGTGTTCGCGATCTCCGGTGGTCTGCGGCTGGCACGCTTCAACGCCACCATGGACGATCCGAACAAGCCGGCCTTTGCGGCGAATTTCTTCACCGGCGTTCCGGCGCCCGCCGGCGCGATCCTGGTGCTGCTTCCGATCTATCTTTCATTCCTCGGCATATCGGCGCCGCCGGTCGCGCTGACCACCGCCTATACGCTGCTGATCGCCTTCCTGATGGTGTCGCGGTTGCCGGTGTTTTCCGGCAAGACCGTGCGCCTGCGGGTGCCGCCGGAGATGGTGCTGCCGGTTTTCGTCTCGGTGATCTTCGTCGTGGCGCTGCTGGTCGGTTACCCCTGGCACATTCTATCGGTGGGTTCTGCGCTTTATCTCTTGAGCCTGCCGTGGGGCTGGAAAGCCTATCGTGGCCATGAACGGGCCGCCGCGGCGCTGGTGGCAGCTGCGCCGGCCGATGGCGCTCCGTCCGATCCCGCCGCGCCGCCGTTCGTTCCGCCGGTCGCCGAGCCGCCGACGGATGACCGTCCGGCCCGGCTGAACTGATCGGCCGGCCCGCCGGCCCGCGAATTCTCCTTCTCCCTTGTTTGACGCGTTTTCTCCACGCGAACCGGTACCCGCTTCGCTCGAAAATCCTTCGGATATCTGCCATGAGCCGCCGCCGAGTTGGGTTCGGTGCCAATCTCGGCTATAGGCAGATCAATGGGCGGCTTCATAACGGCGGCCCTGCAAAATCTGGAGAGAAACGCCCGTGACGAAATCCGCATCCGCGCCGCTGCCCGCATCCGTCCTCGAAGCCCTGGCGCGCTACGACACCCCGACCATCTGCAATGCGATGGAGATCGTCGCGCCCGAACGCCGTCTGATCGGCTACACCACCAAGCCGCTGGTCTGCCCGTTCCCCGATCTGCCGCCGATGGTCGGCTATGCCCGCACCGTGACGATCCGCTCGGTCCTGAAGTCCGGCCTGCCGGCCGATGAAGCGTCGAAGCGGCGCATCGACTATTACGAATATATGGGCACCGGCCATGGCCCGCGCATCACCGTGATCCAGGACATCGACGGCCCCGACGTCGGCTACGGCGCGTTCTGGGGCGAGGTGCAGAGCAACGTGCACAAGGCGCTCGGATGCCTCGGGGTCATCACCGACGGCTCGATCCGCGACATCCCGCAATGGGCGCCGGGTTTTCAGGCGCTCGCAGGCTCGATCGGCCCCTCCCACGCCTGGGTCCACGCCGAAAATTTTGGTGGCGAGGTCCGTGTCGCCGGGATGACGGTGCGCTCCGACGACCTGATCCACGCCGACAGTCACGGCGCGATCGTGATCCCGCACGATATCGCAGCCTCGGTGCCGGATGCCTGCGAACTCTGCGCCCGCCGTGAAACGCCGATTCTCGAGATCGCGCGCAGCAAGGATTTTACGCTGGAAAAACTGAAAGCGGCGCTGAAGCGCTCCGCTGAAATTCACTGACGGCCAAGACGAACACTTCGACACCGGGGGGAAGTCATGAGCAGATGGTTGGTCGTGTTGGTGGTGGCCGTTGCCGGCATCGTCAGTGCGCAGGCACAAAGCTATCCAACGCGGCCGATCACGCTGGTCGTGCCGTTCCCGCCGGGCGGATCGACCGACGCCGCGGCGCGCATCCTGGCGGAGCGGATGCGGGTGCCGCTCGGACAGACGATCGTGATCGAGAATGTCGGGGGCGCCGGCGGCAGCATCGGCGTCGGGCGCGTCGCGCGCGCGGCGCCGGATGGTTACACCTTCGACATCGGTCAATGGGATACCCATGTCGGCAGCATCATCTACAAGCTCGACTACGATCTGGAAAAGGATTTCGAGCCGATCGCGCTGGTCTCCAACAATCCGCAATTGATGGTGGCCAAGAAGGATCTGCCGGCGGACAATCTGAAAGACCTCGTGGCCTGGATGAAGGCGAACCCCGACAAGATCAATTTCGTCAACCAGAACGCGGCGGCCAATGTCACCGGCGTGATGTTCGAGAAACTCACCGGACAGAAAGTGCAGTTCATTCCCTATCGCGGCGCCGGGCCTGCCATGACCGACCTCGTCTCCGGCACGGTGGACCTGCTGGTGGTGCAGGGCGCGGTGGCGCTGCCGCAGATCCGCGGCGGCAAGATCAAGGCGCTCGCCAATTTGTCGCCGCAGCGCTCGGCCTCGATGCCGGATATTCCGACCGCGGATGAGACCGGTGTGCCCGGGCTCTATATGTCCGGCTGGTTCGGCTTCTTCGCGCCGAAGGGCACGCCGAAGGACATCATCGCCAAACTGAACGCCGCGACCGTCGAGGCGCTGGCCGATCCGGCGATCCAGAAGCGGTTTTCCGATCTGGGCCTCGACGTAGCCCCCCGCGCGCAGCAGACCCCGGAGGGCCTCGCCGCGTTCCAGAAGACCGAGATCGACAAATGGTGGCCGATCATCAAGGCGGCCGGGATCGGCGTACAGGCCCAGTGACGGCAGGGACCTGAGGAAACTCATTGGGAAAAGTAAACCAAGCCGCCGGGCAACGGGCGCGGCGGCCTGGCCGGATTACTTGACTCCGAACTTGGCGGGATCGAGTTTCGAGTAGACTTCCTTGTAGAACATGTCGCTGAGCTTGACCGGAT
Source organism: Hyphomicrobiales bacterium (assembly GCA_038212905.1). Lineage (GTDB taxonomy): Bacteria > Pseudomonadota > Alphaproteobacteria > Rhizobiales > Xanthobacteraceae > Bradyrhizobium. The sequence goes on along the minus strand of JBBQUA010000057.1, from coordinate 10,505 downwards.
CGGCTTCGATCGGCTCGACCAGCTTCTCGTATTTGGCCAGCAGTTCCTTGTATTTGGTGACGAATTCCTGGGCGTCATCGACCTTGAGCTTGGTCTTGGCGCTTTCGATGATGCCGGGCAAGTCCTTCTCGACGAAGTCCTTGCGCGCTTTCACCAGGCTGGCGTCCGGCGCGACGACCGGAATTTTCTTCTCCTTCGCGAGCTCCAGCGCTTCCTTGTCACCGAGGTGGTATTCATTGACCGTGCGGACGATCGCGACCGGAAGAGCCTTGAAGACCGCTGCCCGCTGCTCGGTGGTCAGCTTGGTCCAGGTGTCCCGGTTGAACGCATACAGGTTTCCGGCGCGGAACGAGCCCAAATTGAGCGTGACCACCTGCGTGGCGGCATCGGCGAGGCCGTGCGTCTTCAGGCCGCCCACCGCGTAGATCGCGGCGTCGATGATGCCGCGCGAGAGCGTCTCGTACATTTCCGACGACGGGACGTTGACGCCGGTGGCGCCCACCGAGGTGGCAAAGCGGTCCCACAGCGAACCGCCGGCGCGCAGTTTCTTGCCCTTGATCTTCTCCAGGGAGTTCAGATCGCCCTTGGCGACGAGAACGTAAGGTGCGGTGCTCATTCCGCCGGTGAATATCTGGTTCTGCTTTGTGAACTCCTGCTCGCAGGGTTTGCAGTGCATCATGAACAGCTCGGTGATAGCCATCGCTGCGGCCATGTCATTTTCGCCGACCATCGCCAGATCGTTGAGCAGGATACCGTGCGGATAGTAGGCCGGGGTGTAAGTAAAGGTGTCGAAACCGATATCCGCGACCTGGTCGCGGACGCCGTCCGAAATGGCCTTGGCGCCAAGCAGCGATTCGCCGGGAAAGATGCGCAGGGTGACGTCGCCGTTGGTGAGCTTCTTCAGTTCAGCGGCAAAAGTCTCGTAGCCGACGCCGATCGGATGTTTCGGCGACAGATAATGGGCGGCCTTGAGCGTCACCGCGGACGCCGCGCTCGTCGTGCAGAGCGCGATGGCCACTGCCGATGCAAAGATCCAGGTTTGTTTCATTCTTACTCTCCTTGTGAGCGTCTCTCCATTTGGTTTTCTTGAAGCCGTGACCGGGAGGTCCGCCACGACCGGCGGTCTTTCGCCTAGTCGAGCAGACTGGGCAAAAACAGTGAAATCTGCGGGAACGCGACCAGCAGTCCGACGCAGATGAGGTCTGCGACGAGAAACCACAGGACTCCCTTGAAGATCGTCTCGATCGGAATGCTGTCGCCAACGATGCCCTTGATGACGAAGACGTTGAGTCCGACGGGCGGCGTGATCAGCCCGATCTCGAGCAGCTTGGTCAGAAGAATGCCGTACCAGATCAGATTGATGTGCAGGCCTTCCACCGCCGGCAGGAATACCGGCAAGGTCAGCAGCATGATGCCGATCGGATCGAGGAAACATCCGAGAAACAGCAGAACCGCCATCGTGCCGAGGATGAGCAGCAACGGGCTGACCTGGCCGTTGACGACGACTTCGGCGATGAATCCGGTGAATCCGGACAATGCCAGGAAGCGCGTCAGCAGGATGGCGCCGATGGCGATGATGAAGATCGAGCCGGTTGTGACCAGCGTCTCCATGACCGCCAGTTTTACTTTTTCCAGCGTCAAGGTGCGTTGCGCGAAACCGATGACGAACGCCAGGAAAGCGCCGATTCCGCCGGCCTCGGTGGGCGTGAAGACGCCTCCGAACAGGCCGCCGAATACGCCGACGATCAGCGCAATCACCGGCCAGGTGCCACGGAACGCAGCGAAGCGGTCGCTCCAGGTTACTTTTTGGTCCAGCCTGGGTGCGAGTTTTGGATTGATCTTCACCCTCACGATGATCATGGCGCCGTACAGCACCGCGGTCAGGATGCCCGGCGCCACGCCTGCGAGAAAGAGCTTGCTGATCGGAAGCTGCGCATAGATGCCGTAGACCAAAAGCAGGATGCTCGGCGGGATCATCGAGCCGATGGTGCCGGCGACGGCGACGGTGCCGGAGGCGAGACCCTTGTCGTAGCCGCTCCGCAGCATCTCAGGGATGGCAATCCGGCCCATCGCGGCCGCGCAGGCCAGCGACGAGCCCGTTACCGCGGAGAAGCCCGCGGCGGCGCCCACCGAGGCGACGGCGAGTCCACCCGGCATCCAGGAGAGCCAGCTTCGCGCGACCTGGAATAGTCCGTCGGTGAGCCGCGAATGAAAACAGATGTAACCCATCAGCAGGAACATCGGCACTGAGCTCAGGGTCCAGTGCGAGATGAAGTCGTAGGGTACCGCGGTCAGAATGCCCCAAGCCGACCCCGGTCCGAGCATCATCCAGATGCCGGCGAACGAAAGACCGCCGAGCGCCACTCCGACGGGAACTCGGAACAGCAGCAAAACAATCAGCAGACCGAGCACGATCGCGCTCAGTGTCAGGTCATCCATGCGATGCGTCTCCTCGATGATGCCGGCCCACGGCGCTACTCGGGCAGCCGTGTGGTTTCGGGACGCGCAAGGACGCTGTCGTCACGCGCGAACAGCTGAAACGCCTTGTGAAGCAGCACGATGGTGATCAGGCCGCAGCCGATTGGAAGGTAGAACCGCGTCGGCCATACCGTGACTTGCACCGTGCCGAGCGCAGATTCTCCGACGGCGTATTTGTTGAGAGCGTCGCCCCAGGTCCGCCAGGTGAACGCGCCGAAATACAGCGCCGACGCCAGCGCGATGATGCCGATCAGCACATCCTGGCCGCGTCGCGGCAGATGCTGGGTGACCAGTTCAACGACGATGTGCCCGTTCGAGCGCTCGATCATCGCGAGCGGCAGAAACACCACTGCCACCATGTAGTAAGCGGAAACGATTTCGACGGTGCCGTGAAGAGGCGCGTTGAAGATGTAGCGCGCGACGACATCGGCTGCGATATGCAGCATCATCAAGATCAGTGCTGCTCCAGCGATCCACGCGAGAGCAGTAGATGCGCCTGCGAGAATTCTTCCGATCATGCGTCACCTTCGTCGCCTGACCGGGCTTGCCGCACCGATCGAGTTTCATGAGATTGGTTGTGATACCGCAGGCACGAACTCCCGGAGTTCCGCAGTTCTGTTGCGAACGGCGATCAAGCGCTCCGCAAATGCGGCCGATCAGGTATGCGTTGCAAGTATCGTTAGGCTCTTGCAGAAATTGCGCCGACGCCGATCCACTCACTTTCGGTAACCGATGCATAACTACATAACAAGCTCGAATTCGATCTCGGGCAATGCATGGCTTGGTCATTGCGAGGAAACGCATTGGTGTTTTGCACTGCGTCAACGCGATCCCTGCGGAAAGAAGTTCAGGATGAGCATGGACGGCAAGAGGGTCATAATCACCGGGTTCGATCGACGTCGTAGGTCGTTATGTCGCAGTCAGCTCACGTGAAGCGGGGAGGGCGTCCCGGATTGGATAGGTGCTTTGAGATGCGAATTGGGTGTGAAACCAAGGCCATCGAGGAGATCAACGAGGTGGAATTACGCGGAAGGTTTGCGTCCATGACTGAAAATAAAGCGGGTTCTTCTCTTTGGGTATTTCGATGCTGGACGCACTGCGGATTCAAGCCGTTGTCCTGAACGCGTTCATGCGCTGTTCCATTCATCGCACGTCGGACATCGCGCCAGCAGCGCTCTCAAGCGATCGGAGCTGAAAATTCTTCCGTTCATCGGATCTCGGGGCTTTGAGAGCAGGATTAAAGTTCACAATTTTTTGGCGACAATTCCGCGCAACATTGAAACCTAATCGAGATCAGGGCGTCGTCCTTACGTCCGCAAGCAGGCACGCTTGCATAACTCCCGAAAGGAAGGTTCCAACAATGTTAAATCGTATCGCTTTAGCCATTGCGCTTGCCAGCGCTTCCAGTCTTGCAATCGCACAAACAAGCAGTCCGCCCGCTGCCAGCAGCGCGGCTTCCAACGCTGCCTCACCATCCAACAACCAGACACCTTCGGCGCCAGCGATGACAGCTCAGCCGGGCAAGTCTACTTCGGCGACCACGGGAATGGCAGGTGATAAAGGCCTGTCGATTGCAAATTCCGCGACGATGGCGGTCAAGTTCGTCACCATTAAGCCTGCTGATTTCATGACATCGAAGCTGGTGGGCGCGAATGTCTACAATAACCAGAACGAATCGCTTGGCGAGATCGAGGATCTCGTAGTCGACAATGGCCGAGCGATCACCGGTGTTGTCGTCAGCGTCGGCGGCTTCCTCGGTGTGGGCGAAAGCTATGTCGTGCTCGACCCGTCGACAGTCGTGCTCAACGAGAAGGACGGGGCCTGGCGCGCCTTCGTGGATACTTCGAGGGATACTCTGAAGAACGCGCCAAAATTCAAATACTCCAAAAAGCAAAGCTGAGTTCCGAGGGGCGAAGGTGACGATGCCTTCGCCCCGGTCCTCAGCCGATCTGCTTCCACAGGGCTTTCGCCTTCAGTGAAGGAAACAAAATCATGGGGAATGCAAAGAATTCTTTGTGCATGCTAGCGGTCGCAGGATTGGCGATCGTGGTAGCGACAACCGCCCAGGCAGAGCCGGCCAGGGTGACTGCCAACGTCAATATGAGAGCCGCTCCCGGCAGCAGCTACGCAGTTATCGACATCGTGCCGCGCAAATCTATCGTGAACGCGCGGTATTGCATCGGTAACGGCTGGTGCCGTGTGGAGTGGCGCGGAAATCGAGGCTGGATCGACAAAAATTATCTGCGAGTGCGCCACTTGAAGCGGAGAGGTTGAAATGCGCGCCAGCTGAAGCTTGCCGCGGCGCCCGAATGAATTTTTTCTCCGAGGTCTCTCACTGCGCCTCGCCCTTTCTAAAAGCTACAGGGCGGCCGCGCCTGTGTGCAGCGCAAGCTCGCGGAGATGATGTTCAAATTGATCTCGCCAGGGAACCGATCGCGCCAGGGAACGCGTGGATCGGCGCGACCGTTGCGGCATCCGACCAACTTATATAGGCGCCATCAGAGTGACGCCTACAGCGATGGTGGACGGCGGCGAGGGGGTTCTGCATCTCACGGCCGCGACGATGGCGCGGGCAGGTGCCGACTGTTCGTCAACGAGGCACAGTCATTCCCAAGCCTGTGACGAAGCCGCGGTCAGGTTGCGCCGGCGCAGCCTCGCACCGGGCCAGCCAGCAGGCCGGCAGGACAACGAACCCATATTGCGTTTATTAATAAATTTGTTTATGCATACATTAATGCCGGTCGACCAGTGCCGATGACAAGGAGCTTCGAGGCGATGCGTGACGTATTTCGACGCATCGTTTTGAAGCGCTTCGCAGACGAGCTCTAAGGTCCGGTCCCGCCAGTTCCTTTTCTTGCAGGTGCACCAATGAACGTTAACGACGCTTTTCATATCTCGGTGCTGCCGGGAGACGGCATCGGCCACGAAGTCATGTCGCCCTGTCTCGAGGTCCTGGAAGCCTCGGCAAAGCGGGTCGGCGGCCTGTCCTTCCGGTTTGAACAGCACGCCGCCGGCGCCGTGCATTATCGTGACACGGGCGTGGCGTTGCCACCAACCGCGCTCGATGCGTCGCGTCGCGCCGACGCGATCCTGCTCGGCGCCATGGGATGGCCTGAAATCCGATATCCCGACGGTACCGAAATCGCGCCTCAACTGGATCTGCGTTTCGAGTTTGGCTTGTTCGCCGGCGTTAGGCCGGTACGAACGCTTCCTTCCATGCCGGCGATTCTCGCGGACAAGCGCGCGGCTCACCTCGACTTCGTTGTGATCCGCGAATCGACCGAAGGTTTGTTCGCGTCCCGGGGCAAAGGCGTCGTCATCGATGATCGCGAGGCGCGCGATACGATGGTGATAACACGCGAGGTCTGCGAGCCGCTTTTTGATTTCGCTTTTTCGCTCGCGCGTCAACGAAAGGCCAATGGCGGCAAGGGCATTGTCGCTTGCGTGGATAAGGCCAACGTCTTTGCATCCTTCGCTTTCTTCAGGAAGATTTTCGACGAACGCGCGAAGTTGAATGGCGATATTCGGGCTGACCACGCTTATGTCGATGCGACAGCGCTGGACATGATTCGCCGCCCGTGGTCGCTCGACGTGCTCGTCACCGAGAACATGTTTGGCGATATTCTGTCCGATCTTGGGGCGGGCTTGATGGGCGGCATGGGCTTCGCGCCTTCTGCCGATATCGGCGCAGAGCACGCCGTTTTTCAGCCTTGCCATGGCACGGCGCCGGACATCGCCGGCCAGGGCAGGGCGAATCCCACCGCCATGATCCTGTCGGGCGCAATGATGTTGGAGTGGCTGGGGCATCGGCATGGCCGGCCCGAGGCGATCAGGGCGGGCGCGCTGATCCGTTCAGCCGTGGATCATGCGTTTGCCAATGGCCTCATTCCCTACGAGATCGGCGGCAGCCACGGTACCCGCGACGTCGCCGCCGGCGTGCTTTCGGCGCTCGCAAACCTGGCGCTGGAACCGCTCTGATCCATGCAACCGCGCATTCGCGTCGCCTGCGTTGGTACCGGCTATTTCAGCCGCTTCCAATATCGTGCCTGGAAACGCATTGCCGAGGTCGATCTCGTTGCCGTCTGCAATCGGACGCGATCGGGCGCGGAGGCGTTTTCAGCCGAGTTTGGAATTCCGAAGGTCCATACCGATGTCGCGCTCATGTTGCGAGATGTCATGCCCGATCTGCTCGATGTGATCACGCCGCCAGAAACCCATTTGGCGGCTATCCGGGCGGCCGCGACCACTGGAACCGACGTGATTTGCCAAAAGCCGTTTTGCACTTCGCTGGACGAAGCGCGTGAAGCCACGCGCATTGCCGAAGCCGCGGGGATACGGCTGGTCATCCACGAAAATTTTCGTTTCCAGCCCTGGTACCGGGAGATCAAGCAGATACTGGACGGCGGTCGGCTCGGTCGGGTTTTTCAGGCGACATTCCGGCTTCGCCCGGGCGATGGGCAAGGCCCGGATGCATACCTCGATCGCCAGCCATATTTCCGGAAAATGCCCCGGTTTCTTATCCACGAGACCGCGATCCACCTGATCGACGTGTTCCGTTTCCTGTTCGGTGAAGTTGCGACCGTCACAGCTCTGCTGCGAAGACTCAATCCAGTCGTCGCCGGAGAAGACTCAGGTCTCTTCGTTCTCGACATGATTACGGGGATGCGTTGCATTTTTGACGGCAATCGGCTGTCCGATCATGTTGCAAGCAACCGCCGCCTGACCATGGGTGAAATGCTTATTGAGGGAGAGAAGGGCGTTCTTTCGCTGAATGGCGACGGTGCCCTGCAGTTCCGTCTGCACGGCGCGAACGCCACCGAGATTATCCCATACCAATGGCATGATGTCGATTTCGGCGGCGACTGTGTCTATCTCCTGCAGCGGCACGTGATTGATCGGTTGAGCAACGCCCGGTTCGACAACGCGGCACGGGATTATCTGGCCAACATCGAGATTGAGGAGGCGGTTTATGCGTCCAACGACAGTGGCTCTCGCGTCGAACTTCGGCGAGGACAGCAAGCAGACGGCGACGGAGCGGGCCTATCGCATACTCAAGCAGTTGATCCTGGACAATGAACTGCCGGTGGGAACGCAACTGCTTGAACTCGAAGCCGCTGCCCGCCTTGGAATGAGCCGGACGCCGGTGCGCGAAGCCATGGTGCGTCTGCAGCAGGAAGGTATGGTTGAGCTTCGCCCGCGGCACGGAATGCGTGTTCTGCCGCTGTCGGCGGTCGCATTGGCTGAAATCTATGAGGTCATAACGGCGCTCGAAGGCGCTGCCGCGGAGGCCTTGGCGCGCAAGGGGGCGGCGGCCGAGGACATCCTGGCGATGCGCACCGCGGTCGCCGACATGGATGCGGCTCTGACGGACGACGATTTGATGGCCTGGAGCGAGGCGGACGAGCGCTTTCACGGTCTGCTGGTGAAAGCCGCCGGTAACGCGCGTCTCGCGGCGCTGGTTGATCAGGTGTGGGACCAGTCCCACAGAGCGCGCATGATGACCCTTCGTTTGAGGCCAAAGCCGGTAGACTCCAACAAGGACCACGCGGCACTCCTGGAAGCCATTATTGCGCGCGATCCTGCCAGGTCCCGGGCGATCCATGACGCGCATCGACGCAAGGCTGCCGTGTTGCTTGTCGATCTCGTCGACCGGTTGGGCTTGAAGCAATTCTGACTCGGTCCTTTTTCAAACGAAGACACCTGGTGCCTGGGAGAATATCGATGCGCAAGCTGCTCGCTCTGACGGTCGTGATCGGTTTTGGTTGCTTGTCGCCGCAGGCGACGTCAGCGCAAGCCTATCCGAAGCGGCCCGTTACGATGATCGTTCCGTTTGCTGCCGGCGGCGCGACCGATGTTATTGCCCGGATCGTTTCCGAGGCCATGTCGCGTGAACTGGGGCAGCCAATCGTGGTGGAGAATGTGGCCGGCGCGGGTGGAACGACGGGAAGTTTGCGTGCAAAGCAGGCCGAAGCCGATGGCTACACCCTGCTGACCGGTCATATGGGCACGCATGCGTCGTCTTTCGGGCTTTACGTTACGCCGCGCTACGATCCTCGCTCCGACTTCGAGCCGATAGGGCTTGTGGCATCAGCCCCGATCGTGCTGTTCACCAGGCCGAACTTGCCGGAGAAAACCCTCGACGGGTTTATTCGTTATGCCAAGGCGCAGCCTATGACGGTTGGCCACTCCGGTGTGGGCTCCAATGCTCATCTCACCTGCGCATTGCTCGGTAGCATGACCGGGTTGAAACCGACTGAAGTACCCTACCGCGGCAACGCGCCGTTGATGACGGACATCACGGCGGGAAACATTGACTACTCCTGCGATCAGATCATCACGGTAGCGAGCCAGATCGCCGGCGGCCATGTCAACGGCATCGCGATCACGGGGAATTCGCGATCCCCGCTCGTGCCCGAGATTCCGACGTTCGCGGAAGCCGGATTACCCAAATTCGATGCTGACGCATGGACCGCGTTGTTTGCGCCGCGCGGCGTTCCAGCCGATGTCTTGCACCGGCTTCATGCCGCCTATGTCAGCGCCTTGACGAGCCCGCCGGTCATTGCCCGCTTGCGCGGGCTGGGCGCCGTTGTTCCGACAGGTGAAAGTCTCGGCCCCGAATATCTCCGCGCCCTCGTTGCCCGCGATCTGGAGCGTTGGGCGAAGGTCGTGCAGGACGCTAACATTCCCCGGCAATAAGGTCTCCCGCGGATATTGGTGGACCGCACCGTTTCAGAAGGGCGCTCGCAAACGAGCTTTCTCCCCGCGGAATCGGTGCAGGCCGATTATGGTTAGCAAAGCGTTTAGATGGTGCAGCGGTGCGGTCTATTACGGTCTCGCGGGCGCTTAACCTTTACGCGTCTTTAATGGCAGCGACGTAGGGTGCCTGTTGCGCGGCTCCGGATGGGCGGCGTCACCGCCCAGAACGGCCGGTAGTTCGCGTACGCGTCGGAGTTCATAATGGATATCGCTACCCTGCTTGGCCTGGTCGCCGGCGCGATCGTATTGTGTACGCTGGTCCTGATGGGCGGCGACTTCCGGATGTTCTACGACATCCACGCCGTCATCATCATCTTCGGCGGTTCGTTCGCCGCCACGCTGATCCGGTTCCCGATGTCGGCGATGATCCACGGCTTGCCGCTCGGCGCCAAATTCGCCTTTACCCTGAGCAGCCTCTCGGCGCGCGACCTGGTCGACGAACTGGCCCGCATCGCGGAGATCGCGCGCAAACAGGGGCCGGTCGGTCTCGAAAAGGTCGAGACCACCGAGCCGTTCCTAGCCAAGGGAATCCGCTACGTGGCCGACGGCTACGATCTGGAATTCATCCGCGACAATCTCGAGCGCGACCGCGACAATTTCCTGCTGCATCTGAACGAAGGCTCGAAGATCTATCGCGCCATCGGCGACTGCGCGCCGGCCTTCGGCATGATCGGCACGCTGCTCGGCATGGTGCAGATGTTCTCCAACATGTCGGACCCCTCGAAGCTCGGTCCCTTCATGGCGGTGGCCTTGCTGGCGACGCTTTACGGCGCGCTGGTGGCGAACCTGATTTGTCTTCCGATCGCCGACAAGCTGCATGGCAGGCTGATCGACGAGGAAACCAACCGCACGCTGATCATCGACGGCATCCTGATGATCCGCGATTCCAAGAGCCCGACGCTGGTACGCGAGATGCTGCTGGCCTATCTGCCCGAAAAACATCGTCACGAAGAGAGCGAGCTGGTTCCCGCTTGATCGACGGCGACACACAGGCGCGGACATAGAGCATGGCCAAGAAAAAACGCGAAGAAGCACATGGTGGACACGGCTGGTTCGTGACCTTCGCCGATCTTATGGCCTTGCTACTGGCATTTTTCGTGATGCTGGTCGCATTCTCCACCCAGGATACAGTGAAACTGAAGGTCGTCGCCGGCTCGATGCGCGATGCGTTCGGCGTGCAGACCGAGGCGCGCTATTCCGGGATCATCGAATCCGATGGACTGCCGACCAGATCGAAACTGAAGAACAGCGCGCATATTCCTCCCGAAGAA
>JBBQUA010000056.1:0-25740 GCA_038212905.1 Hyphomicrobiales bacterium | reverse complement strand
GACCTGCGCGTGCTCGACCACGCCGCGCGCGACGGCGACGTCCGCGACATGGCGCAGGGTGCTGCCGCCGTGGAACGGCTGTGGGACGCCTGCCAGATCCCGGATTACCGCAAGATCGCGCCGGCCGCCCATGCCGAGCTGGTCACGACCCTGTTCGAATTCCTGATGAAACGGGGCCGGATTCCGGACGCCTGGTTCGCAGCCCAGGTCGAGCTGGCCGACCGCACCGACGGCGATATCGACACTTTATCGGGCCGGATCGCGCAAATCCGGACCTGGACCTTCGTGGCCAACCGGCCCGATTGGCTGGCCGACCCCGAACATTGGCAGGGGATGACGCGCGAAATCGAAAATAAATTGTCCGATGCGCTGCATGAACGGCTCACGGAGCGTTTCGTTGATCGCCGTACCAGTGTATTGATGCGCCGCGTGCGGGAGAACAGCGTTTTGAATACTGAAATCGGCAAGACCGGCGAAGTGATCGTAGAAGGCCATGTGATCGGCCGGCTCGACGGATTTACATTCGCGCCCGACGCTGCGGAAGCAGGCTCCGACGCCAAGGCGTTGCAGGCCACGGCGCTGAAAGCGCTGGCCGGCGAGATCGACGCGCGCGCCGAGAAACTCGCCGCTGCGCCCGACGAGCAATTCGTGCTGACGTCGGACGGCACCATCCGCTGGACCGGCGACGCGGTGGCGCGGCTGGTCGCGGCCGACGACGCGCTGCATCCGCGGCTGCGCATCATTTCCGACGACCGGCTGGCCGGTGCTGCGCGCGAGGCGGTGCAGACAAGGCTCGATTTGTGGCTGAAGACGCATGTCGAAAAACTGCTGGGACCGCTGTTCGACCTGCACAAGGCCGAGGACATCACCGGCATCGCGCGCGGCATCACGTTCCAGCTGATCGAGGCGCTCGGCGTGCTGGAGCGCCAGAAGATCTCCGCCGAGATGAAGGATCTCGACCAGCCGTCGCGCGCCACGCTGCGCAAATATGGCGTGCGCTTCGGCGCCTATCATATCTACGTCCCGGCGCTCCTGAAGCCCGCGGCGCGCGCGCTGGCCTCGCTGCTGTGGGCCGAAAAGCAGAGCAATGTCGACATGTCGGCATTGTCGGGCGCGCAGCATCTTGCTGGAAGCGGCCGCACCTCGTTCCCGGTCGACAAGTCGCTCGACCGCGACGCCTATCGCGTGCTCGGCTACCGGCAATGCGGCGAGCGCGCGGTGCGGGTCGATATTCTCGAGCGTCTCGCCGATCTGATTCGCCCCGCGCTGTCCTGGCGCGAAGCGTCGCCCGGCAGCAAGCCCAACGGTGCGTTCGACGGCCGCGGTTTCGTGGTGACGCAGGCGATGACCTCGCTGACCGGTTCGGCCGGCGAGGATTTCGCCTCGATCCTGCGCGCGCTCGGCTATCGCATGGAGAAGAAGGCGCCGCTGCCGCCGAAACCGGAGGTGGTTGAAACGCCTGCTGCTGAGTCGGTTGCAGCCGAAGCAACTTCCGAAGGTGTGACGGAGAGCACCGAAACAGCTCAGGCCGGCAGCGACCTCGCGCCGGCCACCGGAGAAGAGACCGCGGCGTCGCCGTCAGCGACGCTGCTGCCCGATATTGCCTTCTCGCCCGCGCCCGAAGTGGCTGAGCCTGTTGCCGTCCAGGCCGCGCCGCCGGAACCGGCGGCTGTGGTGGAAGCTGTCGAAGCGCCCGCGGTGGAAACGGTCGCAGCTCCCATAGCGGAAGCTGTCGAAGCCGCCGCCGTGGAAGCACCGCAGGAGCAGGCGGCTGCTGAAAGCGCGATGGAGACCGTTGCCGACGGCGATGCCGCGACGGGTGAAGCCGTGCCCGAAGTCGCCGCGGCCCCTGAAATGGTCGAGGTCTGGCGGCCCGGTGGCCGCTCGGAAGAGCGCCGGCCACGTCACGACCGCAACCGTCAGCGTCATCATGATCGTCCCGCGCCAGGCGCGGACGCCGCCGCCGCCGTACCCGGTGAAGCCGGCGACGCTGCCAAGGGTGAGCGGCATCGCCGCGGACGGCGCAGCCCCGATTTCCGCAAGCCCCGCACCGATGCGCCGCCGGCTGAGGGCGTGACGCCGGCCGTGGCCGCCGATGGCGCGCCGGCAAGCCCGCCGCGCGAGGACCGGGGTGGCCGGCCGCCGCGCGAGCGTTTTCAGGGCAAGGGCAGGGAAGGCGACCGGCCGCAAGGCAAGCCTCAAGATAGACCCCAGGGTAAGCCGCCGGGCAAATTCGGCGGCGGCGACCGTGACAAAGGTGGCCGTGACAAGGGCGGACGCGACAAGGGTGGCTTCGGTGGCAAGGGCGGCCGCGACAGCGGGCCGTCGCACCGGCAGTGGGCCACCAGCGCGGCGCCGCGCGAGCGCGACCGTCCAGTCGATCCGAATTCGCCGTTCGCCAAACTGGCGGCGCTCAAGGAACAGCTCGCGGCCAACCGCAAGGACTGATCCCTTTCTCGATGGTGTTGCTTGGAGCGCCAGCGTCTCGACAAATGGTTGTGGCACGCGCGGGTGGTGAAGGCCCGCAGCAGCGCTGCTGCATTGGTCGAGGCCGGCCATGTCCGCATCAATGGGATCAGGGAGAAAGCGCCCGGCCACGCCGTCAAGGCCGGCGACGTGCTGACCATCGCGCTCGACAACTCCGTGCGCGTGCTGCGGGTGGTCGGGTTTGCAGAGCGGCGGGGCGATGCGACGGCGGCCCGGGTGCTCTATGAGGATTTGCAAGGCAGACAAGGGTAACTATTTGCTTTCAAGCGCATTCAAGCTGGCGCAGGAATGCGGAACAGCGCGTCTTTGGGGCCTGTTGCTTGACTTGCGGCTGCGATGTTCCTGCGCTACGCAAACCACTGAAAACTGACCGTTTCGGAGCCCTGGATGACTTACGTCGTCACTGAAGCCTGCATCAAATGCAAATACACCGATTGCGTTGAAGTCTGCCCGGTAGACTGTTTCTACGAGGGTGAGAACATGCTGGTGATCCATCCCGACGAATGCATCGATTGCGGCGTGTGCGAGCCGGAATGCCCCGCCGACGCGATCAAGCCCGACACCGAGCCCGGCCTGGAGAAGTGGCTCGAGGTGAATACCGAATACGCCAAGAGCTGGCCGAACATCACCCAGAAGAAGGACCAGCCACCCGATGCCAAGGATTTCGACGGCATGGAAGGCAAGTTTGAGAAATATTTTTCTCCCGCACCGGGAAGCGGCGACTGATTTGAAGCGTTTGGGCTGACATGAGTTCGGGCCGTTTCGGCCCCCGGCCGCCGCAGGCTTAACCCTAATCCGCGTGAGATTGCCGAAACCGCCTGCCGGAGCCTCCGAACAGGGCGTAAATCATTGATTTTTCCGGAAAATGTGCTATATTGGACACAATACTAGCCGAATCCAGCCATGCGTACCTGTGGCCTTAGGGTTCCCGTGAAAAACATCCAACAGGGGCGTGGCAATTTCCGCGCGCAGGCTGTGTCACAGAAAACGCGTAAAAAGAGTGCTTCAAAGACCACGAAAAAAGCCGCGGCGGTGAGCCGCGGTGCAACCAAAGGCCGTGCCCGGACTTCCCTCAAGGAGACCCGAAAGGCCCCGGCTGCCAAATCCTCGAAAAACAAAAGAAGCGCAATGCCAAACAAGACTACAAAAACTGCCGCGAAAGCGACTGTGACGAAGGCCACTGCTTCGAAGGTCGCTCCCAAGCCGGTTGCGCTGCCCCCTAAGACCGCTGCCAAGGCCCCGGTCTCGTTGAAGGCTGCCGTGAAGCCCGTTGCCGCCGCCGCCAAGCCGGTGACTGCCGCCCCGAAGGTTGAAGAGCCGAAGAAGGTTCTGACCCAGCGCCAGGGCTTCAAGACCAACGAATTCGTGGTGTATCCCGCGCACGGCGTTGGCCAGATCCTGGCCATCGAAGAGCAGGAAATCGCCGGCGCCAGGCTTGAACTGTTCGTGATCAATTTCATGAAGGACAAGATGACGCTGCGGGTGCCGACGGCGAAGGTCGCCAATGTCGGCATGCGCAAGCTGTCGGAGCCGGCGCTGGTCAAGCGCGCGCTGGAAACCCTCAAGGGCCGCGCCCGCGTCAAGCGCACGATGTGGTCGCGCCGCGCCCAGGAATACGAAGCCAAGATCAATTCCGGAGATATCGTCGCGATCGCCGAAGTGGTGCGCGATCTCTATCGTTCGGATTCGCAGCCCGAGCAGTCCTACAGCGAGCGCCAGCTGTATGAAGCAGCCCTCGACCGGCTGTCACGCGAAATCGCCGTGGTGCAGCATTCGACCGAGACCGAAGCGGTCAAGGAAATCGAAGGCCAGCTCGCCAAGAGCCCGCGCCGCGGCGCCAAGACCGAGACCGAAGCAGGCGCCGACGGTGATGCCGACGCCGATGGCGACGACGCCGCGGTTGCGGATGAGGCGGCGTAACGCAGCCTCCGGTTCAGAATTGAAAAAGCCCGGTCGAGCGACCGGGCTTTTTTGTTGGCTGGAATCCAACTGTCACCACCAAAGGCGCAAGCCAGCTGCGTCACAAGCCAGCTGCGTCATAGGGCCGAGCCCGGCATCCGACACGGTGCGCGGTTCGTTTGCCGCCCTGTCGCGTTGATCTCCGTGGCCTCCGCGAGATCGACGCCATCCTCTTTCAAAAGCAGTGCGAGTTCGTGCCAGTAAAGTCTTCTCCAGCGCGTATTCAGGCTGGCGAGAAATTCGAGCTCGCGAATCGTGAGAATGGACATGATAACGCCGTTCGCCGAAGTCGAGCACAATGGAGACGACTACCGTGCTCGGATTGCTATTTTCCTTGCATTCCGGCGTATTGCCTGCCGCTGTAGGGGCCGACAAAAACGCCGGTCATCATGCACTGTGCTTTCGCTGCCGGGCACATCCGGAACCTGTCCGACTGCATGCTGTATTGGCGAAGGCAAGCAACGGCATAGGTGCTGCATGTTCGGGGGACAGGATAACTGCCGGCTCCTTCATGATGAAACTCATCAAGATCCGACGAGATCGGTGATCGGCGCGACGTCGGTGCTGTCGGGAAACACGGTGCTCGCAAGTACGCGCTCATCGATCCTCAAGTGATCGCGGAGCAGACCTTTAAGTACGGCGCGCAGATCGGTGGTTGGCTTGAGGTCGCGGCCCTCGTAGAGCTGGGCGGACTTCAGTCCCGGCCAGTCAGCGACCACTCGGCCGCCGCGCAGTGCGCCTCCGGCGAGAAAGGCAACGGTGCCGGTGCCATGGTCGGTGCCATTGGTGCCATTGATGCGCGCGGTGCGCCCGAACTCGGTAACGACCGTGACCACCGTCTCACGCCAGGCGTCGCCCATGTTCTTCTCGATGGCCGCCAACGCGCCGTCCAACGCTCCCAACAGGTTGGCGAGTTGGCCGCCGGCCGCGCCCTCGTTGATGTGCGTGTCCCATCCAACAAAGCCGACCGCCCCGACGCGCGGACCATCCGGCCTCGCGAGAAAGCGAGCCGCCGCGCCGCCGGCCTCCGCGAAATAGGCGCGCACGCCCACGATGCCCGGAGCGGCGAGCGCTGCCGCGTCGGACATCGAAGCATCCGATGGTGCGGTGGGACCAAGGGCTGCCAGCCGTATCCGCGACTCCAGCGCCGCCGCCAGTCTTGAATCCGTGTGCTGATACAAATCCAGCAATCGGGCCTGCGTGTCGCCGCTGGCGGGAAGCAATCGTTGCGGCACCCAGGACAGAACAGGCGCGCGGCCGCGGACAACCAGCGGGGTCACCGCGCCGACGCCAAGGGCACGGCTGCCGCGCAAGTTCACCTGACCGTCGGAGGCCAGCGCTATCAGCGCACGATTTAGCCAGCCGGTGTCGACGGCTCCCGGTCGCGCGATCCCGCTTTCGAGAACATCCTGGCCATCGAAATGCGATCGCTCACGATAGGGCGTCGCCGTGGCGTGCACGATGGTGGCCTGCTGCGCCCGGTAAAGCCGGTGCAGGTTCGGCATCGCCGGATTGAGCGCGAAGAAGCCGTCCAGCGGCAGCGCCGGTGGCTTGCCGTCGAGCACGAGCGCGCTGTCTCCGCGCAGACCGATCCAGTCGGGGTCGCCGACCGGCGCGACCGCCCCCAGTC
Organism: Hyphomicrobiales bacterium; assembly: GCA_038212905.1. Taxonomy (GTDB): domain Bacteria; phylum Pseudomonadota; class Alphaproteobacteria; order Rhizobiales; family Xanthobacteraceae; genus Bradyrhizobium. The sequence continues at coordinate 19,664 of JBBQUA010000056.1, read as the reverse complement.
CGTCGAGCGCGCCCCTCAGCACGATCACGAGCAGGCGCGGATCGCGGCCCTCAGCCCGTGCGAGCCTTGGCATTTGACTCCAGGCGAACAGGCTGCCGGCACCGATCAGCGCCTCGCGGCGGCTGGGTAGATGGTGAAAGGTCATGTTCACCTCCTCTGGAATTCGGCCGACATGAACAACAACACGAGCGCCTGCTGGCGGCTTTCGGCACGCCCCACCGCCTGCTTCACTTCTGAAGACACACACGATGCGAGCACGGTCTCGATCACGTCCTGGGGGTCGACTCGGCCCGCCATGCGCTCGGCGAAATTATTGGCGACGTCGAGGCGCCGGCCCATGCCGTCGATCCAGGATGCTTCGTCGTCCGGAAAGCCCTTGGGCGACGGCGGCCGCCACAACGGTTCGCCGAGCAACGCCTGCCCATCGGTGAACCGCGCCGGATCGGCCTGGGTGAGCCCGGTCGCCCGCACCATGCCGACGACCCACTCGCCCGGTCGCTTGAGTTTGCTCGGCGGCCCGGTCCAGGCCGCGGGCGACGACACCATCGTCCTGGCGACCTCCTTCAGATCGCCGCCGGTATCGAGGAAAGTTTTCGCCATGCTCTCTACCAGCGCGGGCGAAGGCGCATCGGCAACGAAATGGCGAGCCAGCTTGGTGGCCACGTGGGTGGCGGCGGCGGGATTCGTCGCGAGGTCGCGGAGCACGGCTCGTCCCTGCTCCACCGTTTCGCCATCGTAGGACTTTCCCAGCACTCGCTGCGCGCCGGGCTCGTGCAAACGGGGATTGAACGTGAATTCGCCGCCGTGCTCGGGATTGTCGCCCGGCGGCACCAGCGTCCATCCGGTCAGCACATTGGCGAAGCCGATGACGTCGTCCTGGCTGTATCCGGTCCGCACGCCCAGCGTATGCAACTCGAGAATCTCGCGGGCGAGATTTTCATTGAGGCCGCGCGTGCGATTGATTCCGGCGATCGAATTCGCCCCCATCGAAACGGTCTGGTCGAGATAGAACAGCATGGCCGGGTGGCCCTCGGCGGCCAGCAACAGATCGCTGAACCGGCCAAGCACGTGGGGGCGGATGGCTTCGCGCTCATAGGCGCCGGACATGCTTCTGATTTTGTCGGCCGAGACGCAGAAATGGTTGGACCAGAACCAGACCAGCCGCTCGACAAATCCGATTTCGGCGCCGAGCGCTGCCGCGATGCGGACCCGCGCCTCTTCGAGATAGATCGGCCGCCCTGGATCCGGGACGGCCGCGGCGGCTGTCTTCGCCGCCATGTCGTCCATACCGGGCGCCATCCCGCCCGTCATGGCGGCGGCTTCGGCCATCTGCTGCCGTTTTGCGTCCTGTTCCTTCCTGGCAACGATCGCCCTGGCCTGCCGCTTCGCATTGGCGTCGGTTACCGCGCGGAAGGCCTTGGCGCTGGAGGGCAGATTGGCAGCCGCGATTTCGCTGATGGAGGGACGTTCGAGCTCGGCGATCAACGCACCGCGAGGGTCTGCTTCGATCGCGGCAATCGATCCCGGCCGCGGCCCCATCCCGAACCGATGCAGGGCCAGCACAGCTTCAGCCCTTGCGGAACTGCTCATCGCACCCCCCGGAGGATTCGAAGCTACGGTGGCGCCCCGTCGCGCACAGCCCATGAGCTTGCTACGTCATGTAATGCTACGAGACGTAGCATTACATGATATCGGATGCAAGCACTGATTGAGTGCGCAAATCCGTAACGGGGGAGTTCGGCCCAATGGTTCGAGACGCGCGGCGGCGTCACGCCCTCGTCATCAGGCGTCTAACGCGACGCTAGTACTGCGGACCCAGTGCGATTCGTCCGATCGAGCCATTCTTGATGAGGCCGATTCGCCACTCCGCCGAACCGTTGGCGAAATGGGCGATGTAGACGTCGCTGCCGAGGCCAGAGACGCCCCGGAATGACATCGCCCGCAATGCGCCGAGCCTGGAGAGAATGGCCTGGTTGAAAGGTAACTGCCGGCGCGTCTGCGCCGCCGCTTCAGGGGTCATGCGAGCGTAGTCGGGCTCGCCTCGGCCCGTGGCGTCGATGTACTGGCGGAGCATCGCTTCGCTTCCGCTCTGGGGAACGGTGCGGGCCAACGTCACCTGCGCCGGTTGACCGTCTGCCAGCGATTCCCTGACGGTGTGAAGACGCGTCCGTTGTCCCGGCAGCACGATCTCGAGACACTTGCCTGACCCATCGGCTATCACCCATGGGCTGCCGACATAGGTCATGACCGGGAACGACATTTCGTCACCAATCGCGCCGCGGGGTGCGCGCTTTCCGGCCGCATCCAGTTTGAAGAGCTGAAGGTCCCGGCCGCTGCCATTGTAGATCAGCACCTTGATCGGCGCGGTTTCTTCCCTGGAGTTCAAGCCCTGTTCCTCGGAACAGGCGACGACCCCACCGGGGGCATCGTTGCCGTCGGGTCGGAAGATGACATCGTCGGCCTTGCCGTCGGCCCCGAGCAGGAGCCTGAACTCCGCAACGCCATTGGCGAACTTCACGCCATAGATGTCATAACCGCCGGGGCCAACGCCGCGAAAGAAGATCGATTCCACGGCGCCCAGCGCCTTGAACATCACCTGCAGCTCGGGAAACTGGCGCCGGATCTTGGCTGCCAGCGATGCGCTCATGCGACTGAAGTTGGGAACGCCGCGTTGCAGGTCCTCGATGCCCCGCAGGATAGCCTCCCTGCTGCCCGGCAGCGGGGTTTGTTCCCTGAACCGGTCGGGAGCCGCTGCGATCTGCCGCTCAAAACCCTCTTCGATCAGTTTGGCCGTCGCGGCGGCAACCCGCGGCGCCAATCGGGATCCGGACACAGGCTCGTAAAGCAGGGCCTTGGTTACGTTTGCAGGGCCATCGCGCAGAAAAATGACGAACTCGTCACGGTTGCTGGCAAAGGCGTCGACGCCATAGGCCGCGACCTCGAATTTCGGCCGCCCGGTCTCCCGGACCGAGAGGCGCTCGCCATCATGGGTAACGGTGAGCACGCGGCTCGGGGCCAACTGGTACTGGCCAACGTATGAATCGAGCTGCCCGGCATCGGACTCGATGCCTTGCCGCGACAAGTCGGCGGTCCTGATGGCGCCGATGTCGCGACCATTCTGGATGCGCACCGGACCGAAAGGTTGTCCTTCATCACTGACAGCCAGGGTGATCGGGCCAGCCGCCGCGGGGTAGGCGTAAATTCCAGCACCCGCGGCGTTCAATCGGAGCTTTCGCTGCCCGTTGACCTGCCCGAAGAAATCCTCGCCCTCCCGGAAAACGGTGAAGATCGACGTGCGGCCGAGGGCGTAGAAGGCGATCGAGTGGGGCTTGCGCGCGACGGTCGTGGCATCCGCCGCGCGGTCGATCGCCGGCGTCGACCCCGGGGCGGTGCGGTAGGCGATGGAGCCGGCCGAAACGATAACAACGGGCAGGATCATTGCCGCGGTCCCGATCCGCTTGCCCCAGCCCAATTTCGCCGGGGCGGCGGTGGCCGCGAGAAGGCGCTCCACTCGGGTGCGCACCGTGCAGGCCCTTGCCATTTCGATACCCGCCGGCGCCCGCCGGACGTGCTGCACCAGGTCGAGCAGAATTTCGGCGTAGGATAGCCTGTCCTGGACGACTTCGAGGGCGCTGGCGTCGCTGATAATCTCGGCCAGTTCGGCCAGCCGGGTAAGCTGCCACCACGCGAACGGACTGAACCAGAACACCGCCCGATTCAACGAGGCGAGCAGCAGGAGATAGAAATCACGGTTGGCGACGTGGGCCCCTTCATGGGCGAGAACCGCCTCACGCTTGCGCAAATCCCAATCGAAACATTGAGGCGGAAGCAGAATGGTCGATCCGAACGTGACGGGCCCGCCGATAACGTGACTCACGCGCACGCTGCTGTCGGCGGTCCACGGTTCGCTCATCGGTTTTGCGGCGCGGGCCAGACGCCAGGTCAGATAGATACCGACCGCCAGTCTGATCAGCAGCACGCTGGCAACGAGGGCGTAGATAATGGTCGCAATCCCCGTCCAGTTGACGGCTCCGGCGTGACCGCCATGTGCAGCGGCCGTCATGGCGAACTCGGACGGGGGCGAAGCGCGCAGCAGATCCGGCGGCAGATTTACCGAGGGGTTTTTGGCGGACCAGAAATGTTCGGAGGCGGACATCGGCAAGGCGTCCACCGTGACGGTCACTGTGGTCCAGCGCATCAGGAGCGGCATCCACAACGACGCTGCCAGCACCATCGCCCAGCATGTCATGTGCACGTGTGGATTCCGTACACGCAAGAGACTCAAGCCAACCCAAACGATACCTCCCAGCAGCAGGGAGCGCAGCGCCGACTCCGCCAGAACCGCCAGCATTATTTCCTCCCACCTTTCGCCCTAGCCTTTGCAACCTGGTCAGCCAGCGTGCGCAACTGGCGTTGGTCGAGCATCGCGGTATCGACCATGCCGACCAGAACTTCTTCAACGGAGCCGTTGCAGAACCAGTCGACGATGCGCTGGACGGCCTTCGCCGCGACACGTCCCCGCGGCTCCGCCGCCTGGTAGACGTAGGTTCGCCCGTCCACGGTGTGCGTGGTGTAACCCTTGTCTTCCAGCCGTCGCAACACGGTACGGACGGTCGATTCCTTCAACGGGCGCGAAAGCCGTTCGCGCACGGCCTCGGCCGTGACCGGGCCGTTGGCCCAAACCAGTTGCATTACCTCGCGTTCGAGGTCCCCCAGTTTGGGCAGGTTGTCGTCCATGTTGCCACCTTGCGATTCCAGACGTTCTGTAACGCTACAGAGCGTCGCATACGCAACCGCGATCCGCAACGATTATCCCGATGAACCGATGATCAGCCTGCCATCGGGGGTGCTCTGCGCCGACCCGTTGGCTCGCTCGGCCGGGACGACAGTTGAGCTCAATCCACCACGATCTTCACCCGATCGCGCGCCTTCACCTGCGCGTTCGCATCCAGCCCGTTCAGAATACGAAAGCGCTGCGCCGGGCGGTCGACGCCGGACATGCGGTGGGCCAGCGATTCCACGGTGTCGCCGGGCTGCACGGTGATGACCTTGATGCGCAGCGGCCGGGCGGCCTGGATTTCCTCCAGCGTCAGGCGGCGGAACGAGCCGACGGTTTCGCGGGCGTTACGGTCGCTCTCGGTGGTCTTCTGCTTCGAGGCAAAGATGAAGCGGTAGACGTCGCTGCCAAAGCGCAGCGCATAGACCCTGAACTGCCACTGGTCGCCGCGCGCGGTGGCGGACGCCGCCGGAAAGCCGTTGATGGTCAGTTCCTCCGCCGAGCCCTTCTCGACGTTTTCCATCCAGCCGGAATTGAGATAGTCGACCAGCGTCTGCTCCGACGGCACCCGCACCACATCGAACCGCATCGCCTGGGTGCCGCCCTCGCGCACGCCGATCACCGCCTGCGCGGTATTGTCCAGCGTGAAGGTCTCCGGTGCTGCGAAGGTGAAGCCGAGTTTCGGGTGCAAAAAGCGGCGGCCGCGCACAAAACCCTCGCTGGGGTCTTCGCCATAGACGATGTTGTCGATCGCGGCGAGATAGGTTTCGCGGTCGCGTTCGCCGCTCTCCGGCGAGGAAAATTGCCGCGCCGAATTCTGTGCGTTCTGCACCCGCTCCGGCGTCGCCGGATGCGACGACAGGAAGTCTTGCGCGCGCGGATCGAGCGAACTCTTGCCGGCCTTCAGCGCGGCGTTACGCTCCATTGAGGTCAGGAAGCGCGACGCGCCATAGGGGTCGAACTTGGCGCGGGCGGAAATGCCGACGCCGATGCCGTCAGCCTCGAACTCCTGGGCGCGCGAAAAGCTCGCCATCGTCAGCTTGGTCTTGGCCAGCGCCAGCGCGGTCAGATCAGGATCGTTGCCCATGTCGGTGATGACGCGGGTGACGACGGCGGCCTGGCGCGCCTGATCCTCGCGGATCGAGGCGTGTTTTGCCAATACATGCGCCATCTCGTGGCTCAGCACCGACGACAATTCCGAAGTGTCGCTGGCGAGCGCGACCAGGCCGCGGGTGACGTAAAGCTGGCCGGTCGGCAGCGCGAAGGCATTGACCGCGCCGGAATTGAGGATGGTCACCCGGTAGGCCTGATCGGGACGATCCGACGCCGCCACCAGCCGGTCCACCGTCTTGCTGATCAGGGCTTCCAGCCGCGGATCGTCATAGGCGCCGCCATAGGAGGAGAGAATGCGTTCATGCTCGCGCTCGGCGGCAGGGGTCTGCGCTACCGTGCGCGCCGGCTTGGCCGGACTGCCCGGCGAAGGCGCTGCCGTCGTGAAACGGTCGATGCCGCCGCAGCCGGAAAGCGCCAGAACCGCGCACAGCAGCGAGCCCGCGGCCCAAAGCCGGCGGCCTGTCCCCCTGTTGCGCCGTCTCGCACACCCCGTCACGTCAGCTACCCGTCTCTGGCCGACGGGCTAATTCCCGCTCAGCATTTCAATCTGCCCCACCCGCAACACCTCGATTCGCGGGCCGCCCCGCGCCTCGACCCAGCCACGCACCCGAATCCGCCGATTCTCAAGGGACTTGAGGCCGATCCCGGCCGCCGCATGCGCCGCCGCCGCCCGCCTTGAAATAGTCACGGCAAAGTCGCGTGTCCAGTTCCGGCCGAAATTCAGGTACGTCGTTGCCCCAGCCTGCCTGACCGACAAAACCCGGCCTTCGACCAATGTAAAGCGCCCAATCCCGGCCAAAATATCGCCCGGACTTTCCGCGTTTTTTATGACTGCCGGATCGGCCCAGGTTCCCCGTCTGGCCCGCCGCGCCTCCGCCTCTGCGGCTAACAGGGTCGCGGCGCAGTCCTTGTCGGCGATATCTGCCGATACCAGCGCCTCGCCCTGCGCCAGCAGCACGCTTTGTACCGGCACTTCGGAGCCCGCAAGAAAGACGAAAGCGGGCTGCCGGCCGTAGCGGTCGGGGCTGTCGTCGTCGCCCGACAATGTCACCTCGCGCCCCGCGATCATGGCGGCCAGCGCCGCAGTCCGGCCGGCCTTTTCGCGCGAGACCGGCTCAATGCCGGCAAGCCTGATCTCGCGGCCGTCCTGCAGCCGAAGCGTGCGCGCATCAATCACGGCGGCGACACGGCCCTCGCCCTGCGGCTCGAACGCGCAGCCCGCAGCGTGAGCCGGCGCGGCGGCCGCCAACAGACCCCACGCCAGAACCGCAGCGGCCCATCCGCCGCAACGCCTCGTCGTTCGTATCGATGGCCGCATCAGGCTGCTCTATCTCCGCGCTCGATCCTGTTATGCTGACGACGATCTGCCGTTTAGCTCTTTAGCCGAAACGGCTGTGTGGACGAAGGGGAAGACAATGGAAGTCAACGGCATCGCGCATATTTTTCTGACTGCGTCGAATTTCGAACGCTCCCGCGAGTTTTACCGCAAGCTGCTGCCGTTTCTCGGACTGAAGCCCGTCATCGATACCGAGACGACGTATTACTGCGTCGGCGGACGCACCGCGGTCGGCATCAGCGCGCCGTCGCCGGAGCATGCCGGTGCCGCCTTCGAGCAGAAGCGCGTCGGCCTGCACCATCTGTGCTTCCGCGCCCGAGAGCGCGCCGACATCGACGAGTTGCACGCCTTCCTGGGTACGCTCGACGCAAAGATCATTCGCGCCCCGCGCGAGGGCCAGTGGGCGCCGGGATATTACTCACTGCTGTTCGAGGATCCGGATGGGATCAGGCTCGAGCTGAACCATGTGCCGGGGAAGGGATTGTTGGGGTGAGGGGCGGGCGCTATGCGCGTTCCGCGTTTGAAACAGCATCGGTGTCACTGTACGAACGCAGGGACGTCGAGCTGGACCATTCCGCTTTGCGGAAAATACGCTATCCGCAAAGCGGCTGCATGCCTCCCGCGACGCCGCGCTGCTTGCCGCTGCGCGACGCTTCCGGCATGATCGCCGCAACGAAATTGAGGCCGCCCTCGAATGCGGCCCGTTCGCAGGGAGGCTTTCATGAGACGGGCATTTTCGGGTGTGCTTGCAGCGGTGCTGACGTTGTCGGCAAGCGCCGCCCTTGCGCAGACAAAACCGCCGTTAAAACTCGGCGGCATCCTCGATATGTCCGGCCTTTATGCCGACATCACCGGCCCCGGCAGTGAGGCCGCGGCCAGGATGGCGGTGGAGGATTTTGGCGGCGAGGTGCTGGGCCGCAAGATTGAGATCGTCGTCGCCGACCATCTCAACAAGGCCGACGTCTCGGCCAGCCTGGCGCGCGACATGCTCGATAACCAGGGCGTGGAAATGATCTTCGATGTCGCGGCTTCCGCAACGGCGCTTGCCGCGGGCGAGATCGCAAAAGCACGCAACAAGCTCATCATTTTCAACGGACCGGCCACGGTCGCGCTCACCAATGAAGCGTGCGGTCCCTACACCGTGCACTACACCTACGATACGTACGGGCAGGCCAATGTGACGGGGCTTGCGGCCGTCAAGTCCGGCCTCGACACCTGGTTCTTCCTGACCGCCGACTACGCCTTCGGACAGGCGCTGGAAAAGGACACCACCGCTGTGGTGCTGAAGAATGGCGGCAAGGTGCTGGGCAGCGTCCGCCATCCGCTCAATTCATCTGACTTCTCGTCCTTCCTGCTGCAGGCCCAGGCGTCGAAGGCCAAGGTGATCGGTCTGGCCAATGCCGGCGGCGACACCATCAACGCGATCAAGCAGGCTGCCGAGTTCGGCCTGATGAAGGGCGGGCAGAAGGTTTCGCCGCTACTCGTCTTCATCACCGATATCGACAGCATCGGCCTTGAAATCGCGCAGAACCTGCTGCTGTCCGAAGGCTTCTACTGGGATCTCAACGATGAGACGCGTGCGTTTTCAAAGCGCTTCACCGAACGCAGGAAGCGGCCGCCGACCACCGCCCAGGCCGGCGTGTATTCGTCGGTCCTGCATTATCTGAAAGCGGTGAAGGCCGCCGGCACCACCGATCCGGCGGCGGTGATCAAGCTGATGAAGGAGACGCCGATCAACGACATGTTCGCCAGGAACGGCAAGATCCGCGAAGACGGCCGCATGGTGCACGACATGTATCTGTTCGAGGTCAAGAAGCCATCGGAGTCCAAGGGGCGCTGGGACTACTACAAGCTGGTCGGCACGGTTTCCGGCAACGATGCATTCCAGCCGCTCGAACAGTCGCGCTGCCCGCTGGTGAAGAAGTGATGGCCGCAGGCCGTCATTGCGAGGAGCCCTTGCGACGAAGCAATCCATAGACCCACAAAGGAAGAATGGATTGCTTCGCTTCGCTCGCAATTACGATGAGAGGCCGGAGCAAACCAATAATAACGAACAGGGAAGTCAACTCATGAACAACGAAATCGTCCTGCAGCATCTCGACCACGGCTTGCTCACCATCACCATGAACCGGCCGGACCGGCGCAACGCGCTCAATCCCGACATGACGCTGGGGCTGGTGGCGGCGGCGCGGCGGGCGGCGGAGGATCATGAGGTTCGCGCCGTGCTGTTGAAGGGCGCCGGTGGCACCTTCTGTGTCGGCGGCGACGTCAAGTCGATGGCGGAGGGGCGGGCGCCGCTGCCGTTCGAGGCCAAGAAGACCAATCTGCGGCGCGGCATGGAGGTCTCGCGCATCCTGCACGAGATGCAAAAGCCCGTGGTGGCACAGGTCGATGGCGCGGCCGCCGGCGCCGGGCTTTCGATCGCGCTGGCCTGCGATCTCCGCGTCGCCTCGGCGTCGGTCAAGATCACCACCGCCTTCGCCAAGGTCGGCTTGTCCGGCGATTACGGCGGCACTTATTTCCTGACGCAAATGCTCGGCAGCGCCAAAGCCCGTGAACTCTATCTGATGTCGCCGGTGCTGACGGCGCAGGAAGCCCTCGCGCTCGGCCTGGTGACGAAAGTCGTTCCTGATGCCGAGGTCGAGGCGGCGGCGCATGATCTTGCAATGTCGCTGGCGCAGGGGCCGTCGATCACGCTCGGCTACATCAAGAAGAACATCAACAACGCCGAGCACATGTCGCTGGAAGCCTGCTTCGATGCCGAAGCGATGCATCACTCGCGCTCGGGCGAGACCGCCGACCACAAGGAAGCCGCCAAGGCGTTCGTCGAGAAGCGCAAGCCGGTGTTTCAGAACCATTGATCAGGGGGCATTGAGATGGCTGGTTTCATGAGGCTGCGGCAGATCTGTCTGGTGGCGCCTGCCATCGAGCCCGTGGTCGGCGACATCGCCGCCATCATGGGACTGAACATCTGCTACCGCGACGGCAACGTTGCCAAATATGGCCTGGAGAACGCGCTGCTGCCGGTCGACACCATCCTGCTCGAAGTGGTGGCGCCGTTCCAGCCCGGCACTGCGGCCGGGCGCTTCATCGAGAAGACCGCCGGCCGCGGCGGCTATATGGCGATCTTCTGCTGCGACGATCCCGACGAACGCGGCGCACACGCGGGCAAGATGGGCGTGCGGACCGCCAACGTCATCGACCACGCGCCCTATCATGGCGTGCAATTGCATCCGCGCGATTGCCGCGCCGCCTTCATCGAATTCAACCACACCGCCGGTAGCGACAATATTCTGGGACCTTATCCGCCGGCGGGACCGGACTGGACGAAATCGATCGCCAATGACGTGACGCAGGCGTTGACCGAGGTGGAGATGGAGAGCCCGGAACCCGCCGTGCTGGCGGCGCATTGGGGCAAGATCATCGGGATCCCGGTCAGCACGGGCAAGAACGGCGAGCCGGAGTTGAAGCTGCCCAATGCGGGCTTCCGTTTCGTGAAGGGTGCGGCCGATATCATGAGCGGGCTGACGTTTCGCGTCGTTGATGTTGCGAAGGTGCTCGATGTCGCCAAGGCCAGGGGCTATGCGGTCTCGGACGATTCGTTCGAACTCGGCGGGGTGACGTTCCGGCTGGTGGGGTGAGGCCGTCGAGGCTGTGGCCTGACCCCTCAACGTCATTGCGAGGAGCTCTTGCGACGAAGCAATCCATTCTTTCATTCCCTGGTGAGCATGGATTGCTTCGCTGCGCTCGCAATGACGTTTCTAGAGCACTGCTCGGTTCACAGAACGTCGCGCTGAACAAGAATAAAAGGACCATCCCAATGCCGCATCCGCTCGACTCCTTCTTCGCGCCCGAAAGCATTGCGCTGATCGGGGCGTCGCGCGACCTGGAGAAGATTCCGGGCCGGCTGTTGTCGATGCTGCGCAAGAATGAGTATCCGGGCAAAATCTATCCGATCAATCCCAATTACGGCGATATCGACGGGCTCAGATGCTACGCGTCGATATCAGACGTCGGGCAGCCGATCGATCTCGCCATTATCATCATTCCGGCCCGCGCCGTGCTCGGCGCGCTCGAGCAATGCGCCGCCGTGAGCGTGAAGAACGCCGTCATCATCTCGTCGGGCTTTGCGGAGGAGGGCGGCGACAGCGCCGCGATGCAGCACGCCATCGCGGCACTGGCGAAGCGGACGGGCATGCGGATTTCCGGTCCCAATGCCGAGGGATTCCTCAGCGAGGTACAGAAGGTCGCGGCCACCTTCAGCCCGACCGTCGATGTCAAGCCGGGCCATGTGCCGCTGGTCGCGACCGTCAGACGGATCGCCATCGTCGCGCAATCGGGGGGTATCGGCTTTGCCATCAAGCATCGCGCCAAGGCGCTCGGGGTGGCGATCAGCTATTGCGTCAGCGCCGGCAATGAAAGCGATCTCGGCGCCGGCGAGTTCCTCGACTACATGGTGCAGGATGCCTCTACCGACGTGATCCTGCTGTTCATCGAAGGCATTCGGGACGTCGACAAGTTCCTCGCCGCCGCCCGGCGCGCGGCGGAAACTGGAAAACCCGTCATCGTCACAAAAGTCGGCCGTTCCGGTGCCGGCGAGCGCGCCGCTGCTTCGCATACCGCCAGCATGGCCGGCTGGTCCGCCGCCTACGACGCAGTGTTTGCGAAGTATGGTTTCATCGTTTCCAACGATCTCGACGAGGCCGTCACCATCGCGGCGTTGCTCACCACCAACCCGATGCCGAAAGGCGACCGCGTCGCCGTGCTAACGGTGTCGGGCGGCGCCGGCATCTGGGGCGCGGACACGGTCGCGCTGCAGGGCCTGCAGGTGCCGGAATTGTCGCAAGCGATCCAGGCTGAAATCAAGAAGCTGCTGCCGTCCTATGGCGCGGCCGGCAATCCGATCGATGTCACCGCGCAGGGCGTGCACTCCGGTGGACTGCAAAACAGCATCGACCTGCTCAGTGCGTCCGACGAGGTCGACGCCATCCTGGTGGTGCTGTCACTGTCGAGCGACACGCGGATGCCGTTCAAGCAGGCCGAGCTGAAGCCGGTGATCGATGCCCAGCTCAAGCCGATCGTGTTCTATTCCTACACGTTGCCGTCGGCCTTCGCGCGCGCCGGTTTCGCCACCTGTGGCGCCGTGGTGCTGTCCGGACTGACGCATGCCGGTGTCGCGATGCGGCGGATGGTGGAGCGGGCGAAATTCAAACTGGCGCCGCCGGTGGATGAGGCGGCGTTGCCGCAGCGCGATCTTTCGGCGCATCTGAAGTCCGCAACGCTGTCCGAGTTCGACAGCAAGGCGCTGCTGCGCGAGGCCGGCATTGTGGTGCCGGACGAAGTGCTGGTGACGGAGAAGAGCGGGCTCGATGCGGCTGTCGCCCGCGCCGGCTTTCCGCTGGTGGCAAAAATCCAGTCGCGCGACATCCCGCACAAGAGCGAAGTCGGCGGCGTCAGGGTCGGTATCGCGAGCAAGGGCGAGGTGTTTCTGGCCTATGAGGCGCTTTTGAACAATGCGCGGCGTCACCGGCCCGACGCCGACATCCAGGGCGTACTGATCGGCCCGATGGCGAACAAGGGCGTCGAGATCATCGTGGGCACAATGCTGGATGCCACGTTCGGGCCGATGATCATGGTCGGCCTCGGCGGCGTCACCACGGAATTGTTCCGGGATGTGGTTTACCGCCCCGCGCCGGTAAGTGCAGCCGAGGCTTCTGCGATGCTGGCGGAGCTGAAGGCCGCGCCGTTGCTCAACGGGTTTCGGGGAGCGGCGAAAGCGGACGTTGCGGCGCTGTCGCAATTGATCGCGCAGGTTTCGGTGCTGGCAGCGCAACAGGCGGGCGAGATTTCGGAGATCGAGCTCAATCCGGTGCTGGTGCATCCGGAAGGGCAGGGCGTGACGATCGTCGATGCGCTGGTGGTAAGGAAGAAGTAGCGAGGAGCACTTACTTCCCTCTCCCCTTGTGGGAGAGGGTGGACGCGATGCGAAGCATCGCGGACGGGTGAGGGGTTGTCTCCGCGGATAGAGACCCCTCATCCGGCGCTACGCGCCACCTTCTCCCACAAGGGGATAAGGGAAGAAATTTATCGCCCCTTGAAATTCGCCACGCGGCGCTCCGAGGTGGCCTTGACGCCTTCCTTGAAGTCTTCGGTGGCGCGCAGGCGGGACTGTTCGGCGAGTTCGTGGTTGGTGGCGGCGAGCACGCGGTCGGCGAGGCCGGCGCGCATGGTGGCGCGGGTCGAGAGCAGGCCGAGCGGCGAGCATTCGGCGATCTCGGCGGCAAGCTTCATCGCCTCGGCGCGGACCTGGTCCTGCGGCACGCAGAGATTGGCGAGGCCCATTTTGGTGGCTTCCTCGCCGGTGACGCGGCGGCTGGTGTAGAAAATCAGCTCGGCGTTGTTCTTGCCGACCAGTTCGGGAAGCGTGGTGGTCAACCCGAAGCCTGGATGAAAGCCGAGTTTTGTAAAATTGGCGGCAAAGCGCGCTTCGGGGCAGGTGACGCGGAAATCCGCCGATACCGCGAGGCCGAGGCCGCCGCCGATGGCGGCGCCTTGCACGGCCGCGACGATCGGCTTCTTGGCGCGGAAGATGCGCACCGCATGCAGATAGAGACTGTTGATCGAACCGAGGCTGTCGGCCGGATCGCCCTTCGCGGCCGCGTTTGCCTCGGCCGCCTCCTGTTCCTGTCGCTTCGGATCGCTGAAATTGGCGCCGGCGCAGAACGCCTTGCCTTGGGCGGCGAGCACCGAGGCGCGGATCTCGATATCCTTGTCGAATTCCTCCAGCGCGTCGGCGATCTGGTTGATCAGCGAGATGTCGAAGAAGTTCAGCGGCGGCCGCTGGATTTCGATCAGGCCGACGTGGCCGTGCTTCTCGACGCCGATGTCCGTGAATTTGCTCATGTGCTTGTCTCCGAGATGAATGAAAGTCCTGCAACGAATAAGGTGCGCCCCCTCTCCCCTTGTGGGAGAGGGGTGGGGTGAGGGGTTACGGTCTATCGATAGGCCGTAACCCCTCACCCGGATCGCTTCGCGATCCGACCTCTCCCACAAGGGGAGAGGTGAAGAAAGAATGTGCCCGCCTCAGCGCAGCCCGAGTCCGCGGGCGATGATGCCGCGCAGCACTTCGGTGGTGCCGCCCTGGATGGTGAGTTTCGGTGCGGTCTTGATCGCGAACGCCAGCTGGTGCTCCAGCGTCTCGCGGTTGGTGGCGTTCTCCTCGACGAAGGCGGCGAGGTCGCGGACCCGGTGCGGCAGCTGCTGCTCCCAGATCGTGCCGATGTCCTTGACGATGGAGGCTTCCACCACCGGCTCCTTGCCGGCCTGCAGCATGCCCGCCACCGATACCGACATCCGCCGCATGGTGTGCAACTGCGCGACGAGGCGTCCGATGCCCTCGGCGCTGCGGGTGTCCGGCTTCGGTCCAACCGCGCGAACCAGTTCGGTCAGCACGTAATAGGTTTCGAGAAAGCGCTCGGGCCCGGAGCGCTCATAGGCGAGTTCCGATGTTGCCTGCTTCCAGGCGCTGTCGATTTCGCCCAGCATGTGATCGTCGGGCACAAAATAGTCGGTAAACACCACCTCGTTGAATTCGTATTGGCCGGTGATCTGGCCGATCGGATTCACCTGGATGCCCGGCTGCTTCATCTTGACCAGGAACTGGGTCAGGCCGTGGCGTCGGTTCTCTTTGGTGGGCGGCGAGGTGCGAAAAATCGCGATCATGTAGTCGGCGATATGCGCCGACGAGGTCCAGATCTTGGTGCCGTTGATCAGGAAGCCGCCGTCGGTTTTGGTCGCCTTGGTCTTGGCGGCGAACAGGTCGGAGCCGGAATTCGGCTCGCTCATGCCGATGGCGAAACAAACCTCGCCGCGGCAGATCCGCGGCAGGATGTCCATCTTGATGTGCTCGGGCGCGTATTTCAGCAGCACCGGGCCGCTCTGGCGATCGGCGACGAAGAAGCGGCGCGTCGGCGCATTGGCGACGCGCATTTCCTCGGTCACCACATAGCGCTCCAGAAAGCTGCGTTCGTGGCCGCCATACTTCTTCGGCCAGGTCATGCCGAGCCAGCCGCGCTCGCCGACCCGGCGGGAAAATTCCGGCGCGTCGGTGTCTTCGCGGTTGGGTTGGTGCGGATCGAAGGTGCCGGCGGCGATTTCGTCGGCGAGGAACTGGCGCACTTCCTTGCGCAGTTTCTCGCATTCGGGCGGCAAGCGGATCGGATCGAAACGAAGGGCTGCGGTCATGGCTCAGATCTTTCGTGCAGGCGAATTTTGTCGGATGTCAGCGTGAGGCTACCAGCGGCCACAGCTCATCGGCGCCGCGGGTGGCGACCAGTTTGCCGAGTTCAACCGCCCAGTAACTCTCCGAACCGAAATCGTCGCGCCAGGCCAGCGCGCGAAGGGAATAACGGTGCAGGATGTGCTCGATGGTAAAACCGATCGCGCCATGCACCTGATGGGCGATCGCGGCGCCCTTTTCGGCGGCTTCCGAGCAGCGGATTTTGGCCGATGCCGCCTCCAGAAAGAAGGCGTCGTCGAATGATGTGCTGTTGGCGATGGCGTCAGCCGCCGAGGTCGCGGCCGCCAGGGCTGCCGCCGACTCGCCGGCGAGTTTCGCCAGATTGTGCTGCACCGCCTGGAACTTTGAAATTTTCTTTTCGAAGGCGACGCGCTCGTTGGAGTAGCGCACGCTGATGTCGAGCATCGATTCCAGCGCGCCGGCGATCTGCAGGCTGCGCGCCACGCCGCCCATCAGCATCAGCGCGGTCTGGTCAAATCCCTTCGGCGCCGGCTTGATCGTAACAGGCGCAACGTTGCTGAATGTCACGGTGTCGCTGGCGTCGCCACCGAGCCCGAGGCCCGCCTCGATCCTGACGGCGGCGGCATCGACCAGCGCGATCGAAATGCCCTTGGCATCGTTGGCGAGCACGGCGATGTGTTTTGCAGCCTTGGCGAAGGGCACGCCGCGGGCGCGACCGATCAAGGTGCCATCGGCGTTCAGCGTGATGCGATCCCTGGGGCTCGCCGGCGCCACCGTCATCTCGCCCTCGGGGGAAGAAATCTTCGCCTGCGCCAGCAGCCATCCCGCCAGCATGGTTTCGGCCAGCGGCACGGCCAGCGCAAAGCGCCCGGCCGAACTCAACACGGAAAAACCCTCGGCGAGGCTGGCGCCGGAGCCGCCCAAATCGTCGGGCACCCAGGACAGCGGCAGGCCGGATTCGGTCAGTGCCTGCCACAGCGGCGCTTTCCAGCTGCCGTTCTTGTCGCTGTTGATGGTCTGGGCGTCGGCGAGATCCGCGAAAATCTTCTCGGCGGTCTCGGCAACGATGTTCTCACTCTCCGCCACAGCGTTTCCTCGTTTTGATTGGCTTATTGCCCCCGGCAGTTCCGCCGGGCTGGGGTGCGATCTTTTCTTGCACCGCATGATGAGGAAAAGCCACTGCTAAGACAAGCACCTGTCTCCGCAGGGCCGCCTGCAAGGCCGGCATGCAGCAATGGCTGCCAACACCATGAATTCCGCCTAGTGGAGTTTGGCGGATTTGCGGGTATTTGGCCGCGCGATGTGGTAGATCGCGGCCCGGATCGAATAGCCAAAGAGGAAATTTCGGATGTCGAGGGATGGTTTGTGCGCAGTCGTCACCGGTTCGGCGTCCGGCCTGGGGGCCGCGACCGCTGCCATTCTGGCCAAGGGCGGCGCGCGCATCGTGGTCAACTATTCCTCCAGCGCCAAGGAAGCCGAGGCCACCGCCGATCTCTGCCGTGCCGCAGGCGCCGAAGTCGTGGTGGTGCAGGGCGACGTCTCGCGCGATGAGGACTGCAGGAAGATCGTCGCGGCTGCCGAGCCCTGGGGACGGATCGACGCGCTGATCAACAATGCGGGGATCACCAAGCATGTCCCGCATGCCGATCTCGATGGATTGTCGGCGGAAGATTTTCAGCGGCTGTTCGGCGTCAACACCATCGGCCCGTTCCAGATGGTTCGCGCGGCGCGCAGCCTGCTTGAGGCCGGCGCCAAGGCGTCGGGCCGGGCGTCATCAGTTGTCAACATCTCGTCGGTCGCCGGCATCAGCGGAGTCGGCTCGTCGATCGCCTATGCCGCGAGCAAGGGCGCGCTCAACACCATTACCCATTCGCTGGCGCGCGCGCTGGCCCCGCTGATCCGCGTCAACACGGTTTGCCCCGGCTATATCGACACGCCCTGGTTCACCAAGGGCCGCGGCGAGGCCGGCGCCAAGGCGGTGCGTGACAGCGTGATCGCAAGGGTGCCGCTCAAGGTTGCCTCATCGGCGGAAGATATCGCGGCGCTGGTGTGTTTTCTCGCGACGCCGGCCTCGAGCAACATGACCGGCGAGATCGTGCGGATGGATGCGGGGCTGCATCTGATTACGTGAGGCTCTGAAATCGTCGGTGCGGCTTGCGCCGCTCGCTCCCTCTCCCGCGTGCGGGGGTGGGCTGGGGTGGGGGTGCCTCGGCGATCAGCGGCGCAAATGGATAGATTTCCCCCACCCGCCGCGCTCATGCGAGCGCGTCGACCTCCCCCGCAAGCGGGAGAGGTAAGTACCGTCACCTATTCCCCGGATCGGAAATCATCCGCCGCGCCACCAGCCGGTTCCAGATGAACAGCACGATCAGCGCGCCGATCGTCGCAGTGACAAAACCCGCACCCTGGTCCGGGCCGTAATGACCAAAACTCTGGCCGATCAAGGTGGCCAGAAACGCGCCGGCGATGCCGAGCACGGTGGTCAGGATGAAGCCGCCCGGATTGTTCGGGCCGGGCGACAGAATCCGCGCGATAATTCCGGCGACAAAGCCGACGAGGATGATCCACAGGATGCCGCTCATTTCCGTCGTCCTTTTTTTGAATGCATGCTGTTCAATTGGCATCAGATCCGGTCTGACAATTCACCGTCGGTCGGCAGCTGTCCTTCCGGCGTCAGATGGTCGATCACGCCGGGCAGATACTGGCTGAGGCCATCCAGCAATTCGTCGCGCGACAGGCCGGTCTGCGACGTCAGCGCATTGATCTGATCGACGCCCAGGGCCTTGCCGAGATCGCCGGGCGCGATCGACTTGTTGTCACCCTTGCCGACCCATGAATCGGCGACTTCGCTCTGGCCTTGCTGCTGGAATTGCTTGAGCAGGTCGCCGAGTCCGCCCGAGATCACGCTGCCCGCGGCAGCGCCGCCGAGCAGGCCGCCGAGGCCGCCTTTCAGGAGGTCACCGAGACCGCCGCCCATTCCGCCGCCGGGCAGGCCGGCATTGATCGTGTTGGGGGAGGGCACTGGCGCGGGGGCCGGGTGAGGCTGACTGCCGCCGCCGATATGCTTGACCGCCTTGTAGGCGAGCAGAGCGAGGATCGCCATGGTGATCTTCGACATTCCGCCACTGCCTTCCGCGCTCGGCTTGCCGGGACCGCGCGGGCCATTCTGCATGCCGTTGAGTACGTCGAGTAAACCCATGGTCATCTCCTGTCGCGCACCAACCCGTGGGCCAAACATAACGGCGCGCCATGACGGTTACAAGGCGCGGACCGGCGGCGCTGCGCTTGCACTGCGACGGGCTTTGCCGACAAAAATCTGCTATTTGAACGAGAGCTGAACGGGGACGGGGCGCATGACGGTAGAGCGAACGATCGGCATCGCCGGGGCCGGCAGCATCGGCTGCTTTGTCGGTGGCATGCTGGCGGCGGGAGGCCGCCAGGTCGCCTTGCTGGCGCGGCCGCGGGTGATTGCCGAGATCGAAAGCAACGGACTGCGGCTGACCAGTTTCGAAGGCCTCGACCGCAGGATTGCCGAGGACCAACTGACGCTGTCGGAAAATCCGTCGCTTTTTAACGATGCCGGCGTGGTGCTGGTGACGGTCAAGAGCGCCGATACCGCCGGGATGGCCGACATCATAGCGAGACATGCGCCGCATGATGCCATCATCGTGTCCCTGCAGAACGGCATCGGCAATGTCGACGTGCTGCGCGAGCGATTGCCCGGGCGAATCGTGCTGGGCGGCATGGTGCCGTTCAACGTGGTCTCGGCCGGTCAGGGCCGGTTTCACCGCTCCACCTCCGGCGACATCGTGATCGAAGCGGACGACGCCGCCACCGCAGGGCGGCTTTCGGTGCCGGGGCTGAAGTTGCGCGCGACGCACGACATATCAGGCGTGCAATGGGGCAAGCTGCTGGTCAATCTCAACAACGCGCTCAACGCGCTGGCCGGCCTGCCGCTGCGGCGGCAGCTGGCGCGAAGGACATGGCGCCGGCTGTTCGCCGACCAGATGGCGGAGGGGCTGGCGGCGCTCAAGGCTGAAGGCATCGAGCCGGTGTCGTCGACGCCGGTGCCGGCAAACTGGACACCGCATCTGCTGCGGCTGCCGGACGCTGTCTTCAACATGGTGCTGGGGCGAACGATGAAGATCGATCCCGAGGCGCGCTCGTCGATGTGGGAA
>JBBQUA010000055.1:0-25783 GCA_038212905.1 Hyphomicrobiales bacterium | reverse complement strand
ACGCCGGCAGACATTTCCGATCCGCAGGAAGTGGTAGCGCGCGCCGAGGCATTGAGCCTCGAACTCGCGACCACGATCACACCGGGCTTCGAGGCCCTGGTCTTCAAGGCCTCGCGCGGGATCGAGGACATCTACGAACTGACCTACATCCGCAAGGATGGCAGCCGGTTCCCGGCGGTGGTGTCGGTCACGGCGCTGCGCGACGCGCAGGGCGCCATCATCGGCTATCTGTTGATTGGCACCGACAACACCGCGCGCAAGCAGGCGGAAGAGGCGTTGCTCAAGGCGGGGGCCCTGCAGCGGGCGATTTTCAACAGCGCCAACTTCTCGAGCATCGCCACCGATGCGAAGGGTGTCATTCAGATCTTCAACGTCGGCGCCGAGCGGATGCTTGGTTTCACGGCCGCCGAAGTGTTGAACAAGATCACGCCGGCCGACATTTCCGATCCGCAGGAAGTGATCGCGCGCGCCAAGGCATTGAGCACCGAGCTCGCAACCCCGATCACGCCGGGCTTCGAGGCGCTGGTGTTCAAGGCCTCGCGCGGCATCGAGGACATCTACGAGCTGACCTACATCCGCAAGGATGGCAGCCGGTTCCCGGCGGTGGTGTCGGTCACGGCGCTGCGCGACGCTCAGGAAGCCATCATCGGCTACCTGCTGATCGGCACCGACAATACTGCGCGCAAGCTGGCGGAAGAGGCGCTGCTCAAGGCTGGCGCCCTGCAAAGCGCGATTTTCAACAGCGCCAATTTCTCGAGCATCGCGACCGACGCCAAGGGCGTCATCCAGATCTTCAACGTCGGCGCCGAGCGCATGCTGGGTTATGCCGCCGCCGAAGTGATGAACAAGATCACGCCGGCCGACATTTCAGATCCGCAGGAAGTGATCTCGCGCGCCAAGGCTTTGAGCATCGAGCTCGGCACGTCGATCACGCCCGGTTTCGAAGCCCTGGTCTTCAAGGCGTCGCGCGGGATCGAGGATATCTACGAGCTGACCTACATCCGCAAGGACGGCAGCCGGTTTCCGGCGGTGGTGTCGGTCACGGCCTTGCGCGACGCCCAGGACGCCATCATCGGCTATCTGTTGATCGGCACCGACAACACCGCGCGCAAGCAGGTCGAAGCCGAACAGAAAAAGCTCGATCAGCGCCTGCGCGACCAGCAATTCTACACCCGCTCGCTGATCGAATCGAACATCGACGCGCTGATGACCACCGACCCCTCCGGCATCATCACGGACGTCAACAAGCAGATGGAGGGCTTGACCGGGTGCACGCGCGACGAGCTGATTGGCGCGCCATTCAAGGGCTACTTTACCGATCCGGAACGAGCCGAAGCGGCGATCAAGCTCGTGCTGAGCGAAAAGAAGGTCATCGACTACGAGCTGACGGCGCGCGCCCGCGACGGGACGAAAACAGTGGTGTCCTACAACGCGACCACCTTTTACGACCGCGACCGCACGCTGCAGGGCGTCTTCGCGGCGGCGCGCGACGTCACCGAGGGCAAGCGGGTCGAGATGGAGCTGAAGCAGGCCAAGGCCGCGGCCGAGAGCGCGAGCCGGACCAAATCGGAATTTCTGGCGAGCATGAGTCATGAGATCCGAACGCCGATGAACGCCATCATGGGCATCGCCGACCTGCTCGCGAAGACCGCTCTCTCGCCGGAGCAGGACAAGTATGTGCAGATCTTTCGCCGCGCCGGCGACAACCTGCTGAACCTCATCAACGACATCCTCGATCTCTCCAAGGTCGAAGCCTCGCAACTCGAGCTCGAACAGACCAGCTTCTCGTTGAACGACCTGCTGGAGAAAGTGATGGAGATGGTCGCACTCCGGGCCCAGGAAAAAGGCCTGGCCCTGGTCTGCGAGATCGCGCCCAACGTGCCCTCCGACCTTGTCGGCGACCCGACACGGCTGCGCCAGGTGTTGCTCAATTTGCTCGGCAACGCGATCAAGTTCACGGAATCCGGCGAAGTGTCGCTCCGCGTCACGCCCGATGCGGACTCCGCCATTCCGACCGCATTGCAGTTCAAGGTCTCGGACACCGGCATCGGCATTCCGGGCGGGATATTGGGTCGGGTGTTCGAGCGATTCACGCAAGCCGATTCATCGACCACGCGCCGGTTCGGCGGCTCGGGGTTGGGGCTCACGATTTCGAAGCGCCTGGTGGAATTGATGGGCGGACGCATCTGGGCGGAAAGCGGGGTCGGCAAGGGCAGCGTGTTTTCATTTGTCGCGCCGTTCGAGATCTGGGTCGGGGCCGCGCTGCGGGCGGTCGTGCCCGTCGAGAAGGGTCCGGAGCCGCCGCTGCCCGCACTGCGTATTCTTCTGGCGGAGGACTCCGCCGACAATTGCACGATCACGTTGGCTTACCTGGAGGACACACCGTACCGGGTCGAAATCGCCGAGACCGGGGCGATCGCCTGTGAAAAATTCACATCTGGATACTACGACCTCGTCCTCATGGACCGGCAAATGCCGGTCATGGACGGCTTGACCGCGACACGGGCAATTCGAGCCTGGGAACAGGCCAATGGCCGGCCACCCACGCCGATCATCGCGCTGACGGCTTCTGCCTTGAAGGGCGATCGGGAAATGTGCCTGGCGGCAGGGTGTACGGCTTTCTTGACCAAGCCAATAAGACAAGAGGTGCTCGTGCAAGCGATCAAGGAGCAAACCATGGGCAGGCGTCAAAAAGAACAAACCAGCGGGATGAGCACCGGTCTTGTGAGTGTGGATCCGAGATTCGCGGATCTCGTCCCTGCCTATCTTCGGAATTGCCGGCAGGATGTCGTCAAGATGGGAGACGCCTTGGATCGGGTCGACTTCGAGACCGTGACTGTCCTGGGGCACAACATGCGGGGCTCGGGGGGCGCCTTTGGCTTTCAGGCCATCACCGATATCGGCGCCGCCCTTCAGAAGGCGGGCGAGAGCGGGGACACCGATGCGTCACGCAAGTGGGTAGGCGAACTATCCAGCTACCTGGACCGGGTCGAAACCGTCTGACGCCAAACGCGACGCCATGGGTCCTCGAGGTTCAGGCACAAAAATCCGTTGGCCGTCCGCGATGTCGCGCGCCGCGGGTTTCCCCCGGCTACCCTCCCTCGCGCCCTCACGGATACCGCGCGTGCCCCCAGTCCATGGCTGCGTTGCCCATCGGCCTGGAGAATGAGAAGGCGGCGCGTCAGAATTGGGCGGTCAGAACGCGCACCGCGCCGTATGCGGTCTGGCACAGGACGCCTGACTCGGTGCGCGCGATGAGTTCGAGCTGCAGCAGGCGTGCCTCGATCTCGGGCGTCATTTCGCGTTGCTTCAGGCTGCCGTCCACCGCCTTCAAGGCAGCGAACTCGGCGGCGGTAAGCTCGAGGCCCCATGTCATGCAAGAGGCATAGGCCCAATCGGGGTGGACGCAAGGCGCTATTTGATGCGGGCGAGCCGCCCAACCGCCGACGTGGGGTGGCACGCGCCGTGGCAGCTGCCTTGTCGTCATCGCTGCCGCTGCGGCCGGCCGTGGCGTGCAGGCTCGCGACGGCAGGGTAGCCCGGGAGTGGCGGGCGGGACGGCGGTGGACTGGGCCCGCCCATCCCGGCCACGACGTCGACCGCGAGGAATCCGAAGCGCCCGCGGTTGGGCGCGCTATACTCGGCCCCTCCAGCCGGGACGGGAGAGCGGTGATGACGGTCGTAATGTCGGTGAGAAAGCTGTTGGAACGCTCCAATGCCAAGCTGGACCGGGCACGTGCCGCGCTCGCGGCGGCACCGGACAGCGAGACGCTTCGGCACGCCTTGGCGACCGCCGCGAAGGAGAACGCCAACCTTTCGCAGGCACTGTCCAATGGCCCCAAATTGCACAAGTAGACGATCGGCGTGATGGCCGGGTACGGGTCGGTTCCGTGACCAACGACGATTCGAACTTGTTGGAGCCGGTCGGCCGAGGCTGGTGCCGTGCGTCTACGCCGCCAACTCGGGCAGACTGGAACGATGTCGCATTTGCTCTGGCATAAGTTCATCGACACCAATCGCCGGGCCCATTTGGTGGTGGCGGAATTCGACCTGGTTGAGACCATTGCGAAGTCGAAACCGTCGCGCTTCGAATTGTTGAGGACGCTGGTTGTGGCTCTGGCGCCAGCCGGAGACTTCGCGCTCACGAATGTGCGGCAAGACGGTCGCGCCTCGATCCTCGTCGGCTTCGAGAGACAGCTCGACGCGGACAAGCTGATCGCCGCCGTTCTCGCGCGGGCGACCGCGCCGCCTCGGGGATGGGCGAGTCGGGCATCGTTCCCGTACGACCGCGCCGCCTACAAGAGGATCGCCTCCGTGCTGCAATGAAAGCGGCTGCTCGTGGCCGATGGGCCATGACGAGAGCGGCACGCTGCCAGTGATCGCAATCCCGGCGGCCGGAAGGTGGTTGAGAAACGTCGAGGTTGCCCGGCGTCGCGGCCGGTATCGAGGCGGCCTGTCCGGCTGCGCATCCTCGACCGGGGCAAGCAGCCACGTCGCCAATCGTCCAGACGAGGGCCATTGGGGTGCGGCGACGTTTCAGGCTCCTGGTTATCGGCCGGTCGACACGCGCAATGCGCCGGCAGTCGTCTGGCACAGGATGCCTGACCATCTGTTGCGCTCGACCAACGCCAGCTGCAGCAGGCGTGTTTCGATCTCGGACGTCATTCCGCGCCGCATCATGCTGCCGTCGACACCCTTCAAGGCGTCGAACTCCGCGGCGGTAAGGGTGAGGCCCCCTGACATGTGGGGAACCATAGCCCTAATCGAGCCTCTGGCAACTCGCGGCCAGGCTAACTTATGGGGAAGGAGCGATTACCCGATGATCGGCAGGCAGGGGGCTCCGCCTGAAGACTGGATTTTGTAGCCGTTTTACGAACTCGCTTTGGATGGCGTGCCGGAGTGGACAACGGAGAGAACTGGCGCGCGACGCTGGATTTACCCTGCGCACGGTCTTCCGCCGGTAGCGATAATCGCGCGTATTCAAGGATTTAGGCGACCCATTTGGCAAATCGCTCGTTGAACGAACGAAGATCGATCACGATTCGTTGGTGGCTTCCCTTGCCGATCTCCTCTTTGCCGTCGCGTGCCGACACTTTGAAGTCAATTCGCTTTCCGTCGACGCCGACGACCTCGGCCGTCGCGCAGACCTCGTGGCCCACCGGCGTGGCGGCGAGGTGCTTTACATCCACTGCAACACCGACTGCGCTTTCGCCTGCGTCCAGAAACGGCCTGATGGCATTGAGCGCCGCGTTCTCCATGATCAGGATCACCACGGGTGTCGCGAGCACTTGCGGCAACATGGCGTCCTTGAATCGATTGGCAAGGTGTTCGGGTTGCCCGCGCAATGTCGACGTTCCCATGGCTCCTAGCGGAATCTGCTTCATCTGTTCGTCCTGGATCTCGATTTTCCGGATCTTTGCCGGTCGACGTTGGACCGGTCTACACTGCGTCTGCCCCTGGGTCTGCCCCCTGGGTCTGCCCCTGGAAAAAAGAGGAACCACCGTGGTCAGCAGGAATTCCTTCAAGTTCGTCATGCTGCCGCCGCAGACCGACACGACCCGCGGTTGGGCCAGGCGCCTGGCCGCAGCGGTGCCGGAGGTCCGCGTGGTCCTTGCCGAGGACGCCGAGGATGCCGCGCGCGAGATCGCCGACGCAGAAGCCGCCTTTGGCTGGCTCGGCAAGGAGCTCTTGTCGAAGGCCACGAACTTGCGCTGGCTGCAGGCGCCGCAGGCGGCGCCGGCTGCCGGCTACTACTATCCCGAGCTGATCAGTCATCCGGTGAGCGTTACGAACTTCCGTGAGATCTACAACGACCATATCGGCGCCCACATCCTGGCATTTGTCCTGGCTTTTGCCCGCGGGCTGCATGTCTTCATTCCGCAACAACTGCGCCGCGAGTGGAAGAAGAGCCCGGCGGAGACCGGCGATGTCGTGCATTTGCCCGAAGCGGTGGCACTGGTCGTTGGCCTGGGCGGCATCGGTGCCGAGGCAGCGCGCTTGCTCTCGGCTTTCGGTGTGACCGTGCTGGCAACCGATGCCCGCCGCACGGTGGCGCCCAGCGGGGTCGCCGAGCTGCATCCGCCGGATGCACTGGAAGATCTGCTGCCCCGTGCGGATTTCGTGATTCTGACGGTGCCGCATACGCCGGCGACCGAAGGCTTCTTCGGCCGCGCCCGCTTCCAGCGCATGAAGCGGACGGCGTTCTTCATCAACATCGGTCGCGGCATGACGACCAGGCTGGATGACCTGGTCGCAGCGCTGCAAGCCGGCGAGATTGCCGGCGCTGCGCTCGACGTCTATGAGCTGGAGCCGCTGCCGAGCGAGCACCCGCTTTGGGCATTGCCCAACGTGTTGCTCACACCGCACATGGCAGGACACGGGCCATACCTCGACGAGCGTCGCTTCGAAATCATGGCAGACAACTGCCGCGCCTTCGCTGCCGGGCATCCGCTGCGCAATCAGGTCGACAAGGCGTCGTGGTTCTGAAGGCAGGTTGACACGCAGTCGTTCCGCGGTGGCGAACGACGTTGCAACGCGGCCGTTGCCCTTAGACGTCGGCGTCCTTCGGATCGGTGACCTTGCGGCCCGGCAGCGGGACGAGCATGGCTACGTGCTGGCGGTAGCGGCGATACTGGTCGCCGAACTGCCCGATCAGGTCGCGCTCTTCGAGCTGGATGCCGACCAGGATGTAGCCGGTGATCAGCACCGAGAACAGCAGATGCCCGACGCTCATCGCCGGCGTCGCCCACACGGCGAGCAGGACGCCGAGATAGATCGGGTGACGGACATGCCGGTAGAGCAACGGCGTGCGGAATTTTACGTTCGCTATCGGTTTGCCGAACAGGCGGCCGAATACCTGGCTGAGCCCGAACAGCTCGAAATGACTGATCAGGAACGTGGCAACCACCAGCACGACCCAGCCCAGCCAGAAGATGCCGTCGAGCACCGCCGCGGCGGCCGGGTTGTCCACGGTCCAGACCAGCGCCGGGATTGGCCGCCACTGCCAGTACAGAATCAGCAGGATGAGACTGGTGAACAGCACATAGGTGCTGCGCTCGACCGAGGGCGGCACGATCCGCGTCCACCAGCGCTTGAAGCCCTGACGCGCCATCGCGCTGTGCTGGAGTGCAAATAGTCCGATCAGCATCGTATCGACGATGACGCTCTGGAGAAGCGGTCCAGCGGTCCCTGAATCGATCGACTTCGGAACGATAAGATTGCCGACGAAGCCGACGAGATAGAGCAGCGCGACGAGAGTGGCGCCGTAAGCGACGACGCCGTAGATGACCGCAACAAGACCTGCCATGAATTTTCTCCTGATTGATTTCAATATTCGTTATGCCGTGCGCGCCTTCGGCAGGGCTGCCACCCATCTGGTCACAACGACCTTGAGCGCGGTATACAGAGGAAGCTGAGCCCGACGAATGACCGTCCAGCCGGATCACTTGATCGATCGTCCAAATCCGGCGTGGTCACGACGACAAACCCGCTTTCGGAGGCGCTTCGGCAGATTCGTCTGAAAGAAAGTCTCCTGCTTGACGCCCGCTTCACGGCTGCGTCGACAGCGTCATCGTCGAAAACGTCATGGTCGCGAACTGGCCAAGCCTGACTCGTTCGATTAGACTTCAGACGACAATCCTTTTGCACCTCGCCATGAGACCTGCCCGTGACCAAGCCCCCGAAGACCACCTCGAAAAACGCCGGCCATATCCACATCGGCATCGGCGGCTGGACCTTTGCGCCGTGGCGCGGGGTGTTTTATCCGGAAAAGCTGACGCAGGCGAAGGAGCTGGAATATGCGGCGTCGAAGCTGACCTCGATCGAGATCAACGGCACCTATTACGGCTCGCAGAAACCGGAAAGCTTTCGCAAATGGGCGCGCGAGGTGCCGGACGGATTTGTGTTTTCGCTGAAGGGACCGCGCTTTGCCACCAACCGGCGGGTGCTGGCGGAAGCCGGCGATTCGGTAAAGCGGTTTTATGATTCCGGCGTGCTGGAGCTGGGCGACCGGCTCGGTCCGGTGCTCTGGCAATTCGCGCCGACCAAAAAATTCGACGAAGCCGATTTCGGCAAGTTTCTGGAATTACTGCCACGAAAACTCGGGGGCCGCGCGCTGCGCCATGTGGTCGAAGTACGGCACGACAGTTTTGTCGCACCCGACTTCATCGCACTGCTTCGCCAATTCGAAACGCCCGTGGTGTACGCCGAGCACGGCAAGTATCCGGCGATCGCTGACATCACCGGCGATTTTGTCTATGCGCGGCTGCAGAAGGGCAATGACGAATTGAAGACCTGCTATCCGCCGAAGCAACTCGATGCCTGGGCCAAACGGTTTCAGGTCTGGGCCGATGGTGGCGAACCGGACGATTTGCCGCGCGCCGATCCGACCAGCGCCAAGAAAGTCCCGCGCGACGTGTTCGCCTATGTGATCCACGAGGGCAAGGTGCGGGCCCCCGCCGGCGCGATGGAGTTGATCGAACGAGTGAAGTGAGTGGCGGGGCGGGAAGCCGTCATTGCGAGCGTAGCGAAGCAATCCACTGGCCGAGCAAAGAAAGAATGGATTGCTTCGCTGCGCTCGCAATGACGACGAATGCCGCGGCCTCAATCCAGCTTGATGCCGGCCTCGCGAATCAGCTTTGTCCATGTCTCGTATTCGGACGCGACGAAGGCATCGACCTTGTCGTCCGGCAGATCCCAGACTTCGCCGCCGCTCTTCTCGAAACGCTCCTTCAGGTCAGGCAGCGCGGCGCGTATGTCCGCGCGCAGTTTGGTGAGCACCGCCGGCGGGGTTTTGGCGGGCGCAAAAATGCCGAGCCAGGAATCGACGTCGAGCCCGGATACGCCGGCTTCCGACATGGTCGGCACGTCGGACGCCAGCGCGTTGCGCTTCGACGCCAGCACGGCGATGCCCCTCGCCTGCCCCGACTTGACGTAAGGCAGGCCGGCCGCGGCGGAGTCGAAGAACAGGTCGATACGGCCGGCGAGCAGGTCGGTGAAGGCCGGCGGCGAGCCCTTGTAGGGCACTTCCTGCAGCTTGATCCCCGCGGCCTTCATGAACGCCGCCGCCACCAGGTGCTGGCCGGTGCCGACGCCCGCGGTTGCTACCGTGATCGAGCCCGGGCTGGCTTTCGCCGCCGCGATGATGTCCTTGAGGCTCGCCTGCGGCAGATCCTTGCGGCCGACCATGACGTAGCCGAACTTGTAGATCAGCGCGACCGGCACGAAATCCTTCCGGGGGTCATAGGCCAGTTTGGAATACAACGCCGAATTGAACGCCATGTTGGAGAGCCCGCCGACCACCAGCGTATAGCCGTCCGGATCGCTGGTCGCCGCTGCTTGCGTGCCGACGACGGTGCCGGCGCCGGGCTTGTTCTCGACCACAAAACTCTGACCGGTGCGTTTGGCGAGCGCGTCGGCGACGAGACGCCCGACCAGGTCGTAGCTGCCGCCGGGACCGATCGGGACGATGATCCTGACGGTCCGGTCGGGATAGGTTTGCGCCTGCGCGGTCGCAATACCGAGCACGAGTGCCGCGGCGATCCACGCCAGCGGGCGGTTAAATCCAATCATCCTGTTTCCCCCGAAGCAACGGCCATCCAGTGGCTCTTTTCTCTGGCCGAGTATGCGACATGCCGTCCCCGGCGGCAACGAATGTCGGGCCGGCAGCCGCGGCATAACCTCACCGGTGATGGCAATTGATCGGGCGGGGACTTACCTTGATCTCGATGACATCTGACGCCCGGACGCTGATATGGCACGCAAGACCCAAAAACTCTTCACCATCGGCTACCAGCAGACACCTGCAAAAGCCGTGCTCGACGAACTCGAACAGGCCGGCGTCAAGCTGCTGGTGGACGTCCGCGCGGTGGCGGCGTCGCGCCGTCCCGGCTTTTCCAAGAACCAGCTTGCCGCCGGGCTCGACGCGCGCGGTATTTCCTACCTGCATCTGCGCGGGCTCGGCACCCCGAAGGACGGCCGCGAGGCCGCGCGCAGCGGCCAGTTCGACGCGCTGCACAGGATCTACGCCAAACACCTGAAGACGCCGCAGGCGCGCGAGGAACTCGACGAACTCTCGGCGCTGGTCAAACAGGCCGGCCCGGTCTGCATCCTCTGCTACGAGCGCGATCACCACGAATGCCACCGGCAGTGGATCGCCGAGATCATTGAGGTGCGCGACGGCGTGAAGGTGGAGAATTTGGCGGCGAAGCAGGTGTAGAGGCCGTCATTGCGAGGAGCCCTTGCGACGAAGCAATCCAGCTTGCTTTGATAAAGCTGGATTGCTTCGCTTCGCTCGCAATGACGTGGAAAGAGTTCACCCCTCGCCCACCAACCGGAACGTGCCCTCCATCATCGGCACGCAACGCCCGCCGACATGCGCCGAGACAATCGCGCCATTGGCCTTCACCACGCGCGTCAGCAGCAGGCTCGGCCTCCCCATGTCGACGCCCTGCCCAATCCGTAACTTGAGTTCGCCATCGCGTTCGCGCGCGAGATGCGCAAGCAGCGCCACCGTCAGGCACATCGCGCGCGAATGACGTGCGGACCGGCTTCGACGGCCGGCCGTCCCGCCGGCGCGCCGAGATAGCGGACGGCGATATCGGAAAGACCGCAATCCTCCAATTCGAAAAATCCCTGCTCGCGCAGATATGCGGCTATCTCGGCCGGATCGAAATAGCTGATCCAGGGTTCGCCGATCGCAGCGGTGCGCTGAGCGACCGCGGCAACATTGGCGCGCCGTTCGGGAGAGTAGTTTTCGAGCGGCTCGGAATAATCGAACACCACTTCCGATCCGGGCAGGCCCGCGATGGTGCCGAGGATTGCCGAGATGTCTTCGCGGCGCAGGTACGGCACCACCCCGAGCCAACAGAAAAATGCCGGCTGGGTCGGCTGAAACCCGGCAGCGCAGAGTTGTTCGGCGAGATTCTGGCTGACGAAATCCACCGGTGCAAAGGTGAGCGTCGCGGGTATAGCGAGATTGGCTTCCTTTAGCCGCTCGCGTTTCCAGGCCTGCGTGGCGGGATGATCGACTTCGAATACCCTCAGGCCCAAATCGGCATGGGGGTTGCGCAGCGAGAAAGTATCCAGTCCTGCTCCGAGGATGACAAGCTGACGTACTCCCCTTGCAACGGCCGCGTCGAGACTGTCCTCGGCAAAGCGGCTCCGCGCCGCCAGAAATATCCGCATCTGCCGCTGCGCCGGATCAGCCGCCACCGCGTCGATCAGGGCATCGGCGTCGCGGCCAAGCACGACGCGGGCGAGAGGGTACTTGAAAATACTGGCCCCGTCGAGCGACTGATGGACGGCACGTTGAACCGCGGCGGCAAGCGCCGTTCGGCTGGGCTGACCATGCTGCATGAAGATTTCTCCTTGATTTCAACTGCGCGATTGCGCCAGCGCGGTGCATAGGTCATAATCCTAACACTGTAAAGATAAATACCGGAGCCGAAATGCCACCGCGCCCCAAGAAGCCGCGCAAATCCTACCACCACGGCGACCTGCGTAACGCGCTGCTGAAGGCAGCGCGCGAGGTTCTGGAAGAACGCGGGCCGTCCCATCTCGCCCTGCGGGAAATATCGCGGCGGGTCGGCGTGTCGGCTCCCTCCGCCTATCACCATTTTCCCAGCCGCGATGCGCTGGCGCTGGGGCTCGCGGAACAAGGCGCGCACGAAATGGCAGAGGCCCTGATGGTAAAGCCCGGTGAAGGCCAGGACATCCTGATGCCCTACGGCGAAGCCTATGTCGCCTTTGCGCGCGCCAACCCTGCGCTCTACCGGCTGATGTTCGGGGAAGGGTTTCCCGCGGTCTCACGGTATAGCGAGGCGGTGCGCGAGCTTCGCCAACGCTCTTATGACATCATGAAATCGGCGCTCGAAAAACGCATGCCGGCAGAAGCCGTGCCGATCGCGGGGCTGTTTCTGTGGGCCATCGTTCATGGTCTCGGCTTGCTGCTGATCGACGGTCAGCTCGAGAACAACGACACCTCGAAGGACATCGTGCATCAGGTGCTCAAGCTGGCCGGAACCGGCCTCGCCCCGCGGACTTGATACGCCCGCCCTCAGGCAGGCTTCAATCCAGCGTGCGACGAAAGCGCATCACCGCGATGGTCATCGCCAGCAGCATCAGCGCCAGCAGCGCCAGCGCATCGTATTGCATATTCGGCAGCGTCGCGCCTTTCAGCATGATGGCGCGAACGATCCGCAAATAATGCGTCAGCGGCAGGCCTTCGCCGATATATTGCGCCCAGACCGGCATGCCGGCGAACGGAAACATGAATCCGGACAACAGGATGCTGGGCAGAAAGAACATGATCGACATCTGCATCGCCTGCAGCTGGTTCTGCGCGATGGTCGAAAAGGTGTAGCCGATCGCCAGATTGGTGGTGATGAACAGGGTCGAGAGCAGCGCCAGCAGGGTCAGGCTGCCGTAGACCGGCACCCCGAACAGCAGCACGCCGATGCCGATGATCAGGATGGCCTGGATGAAGCCGACCAGCACATAGGGAATGATCTTGCCGAGCATCACCTCGACCGGCGTGATCGGCATCGACAGCAGGTTCTCCATGGTGCCGCGCTCGATCTCGCGCGTCACCGACAAGGCCGTGAAGATCAGCATGGTCATGGTCAGGATGGTGCCGACCAGGCCGGGCACGATGTTCAGCCGCGAGGACGCCGCCGGGTTGTAACGGGCATGGGTGCGGATTTCGAACGGCGGCAACGCGGGATCGCCGATGTGGAGGTCGTGCTGCAGCGCCGTCTGTACCAGGGTGCCGAGCGCCGACATCGCCGAGCCGGCAGCGACGGGATCGGTGGCGTCGGCGGCGACCAGCAGCGCCGGACGGTCGCCGCGCCGCACCGCGCGCTCGAAGCCGCGCGGGATTTCAACCCCGAACAGCACCTTGCCGGACAGCAGCAGATCGTCGAATTCCTGGACCGTGTGCACTTCGCGGGTGAAACGGAAATAGCCGGTGTTCTCCATCGCCTTCAGGACCGAGCGCGCGAGGTCGCTGTCCTCCTGCAACAGCACCGCGGTCGGCAGATGACGCGGCGTCGTGTTGATGGCGAAGCCGAACAGCAAGAGCTGCATCACCGGGATCATCACGATCATCGCGAACGAGACGCGGTCGCGCCGGAGCTGGATGAACTCCTTGACCACCATGGCATAGCTGCGCCGCCAGAAGCCGAACGGCGGCTCCTTTCGATCGCGGCTATGGTCCGGGGCGACGTTCACTGGAAATTATCCTTCGCGCCGGTCATCAGTTCGATGAACACGTCTTCCAGCGACGGCTCACCGTGCTGCCAGCGGACGCCCTCGCGGTCGCGGTACGGCGCGAGGGTGGCCTCCATCGCCGCCTTGTCGCGGCCGGAGACATGCAGGGAGGTGCCGAATGGCGCCACCATGTCGATGCCGGGCTTGCCGGCAAGTTCGGTCGCCAGCGTGTTGAGGCCATCGCCCGACACGGTCCAGGTCGACAGCTCGGATGTGGCGATCACCTCGTCGACGGTGCCGTGCGCCAGCAGATGACCGTAGGCGATATAGGCGATCTCGTGGCAGCGCTCCGCCTCGTCCATGTAGTGGGTGGAGACCAGCACGGTCAGCCCGTCGGCCGCCAGCGCGTGGATCTCGTTCCAGAAATCCCGCCGCGCTTTTGGGTCGACGCCGGCGGTCGGCTCGTCCAGCAGCAACAATTGCGGATTGGGCAGCGTGCAGGCGCCGAGCGCGAGGCGCTGCTTCCAGCCGCCGGAGAGATTGCCGGCGAGCTGCTCCTCGCGACCGTTGAGACCGAGCCGCTTGATCATGTCGCGCGCCGCGCCCCGCGCGTCGGATACCCCATACAGCCGTGCGACGAATTCGAGATTCTCGCGCACCGACAGGTCCTGATACAGCGAAAAGCGCTGCGTCATGTAGCCGACCTGGCGCTTGATCTTGTCGGCGTCGCGGCGGATGTCGTAGCCGAGGCAAGTGCCCTCGCCGCTATCGGGCGTCAGCAGGCCGCAGAGCATGCGGATGGTGGTGGTCTTGCCGCTGCCGTTGGGACCGAGGAAGCCGTAGATGGTGCCGCGTTTGACCTGCATGCTGAGGTCATGCACCACCTCGCGGCCGCCGAATGATTTCGACAGGCCGTGAACGTCGATGGCGATATCGGCGGCGGTGGCTGCTGCTGGTGTCATCGCTTGTCCGCTACCGGGTTCCTGGCATCTGGAACCACCGTGATCGGCTGGCCGACCCGCAGCGAGGCGGGCCGGTTCGGCCGCGCCTGGATCAGATAGACCAGCTTGCTACGTTCCTCGAGGCTGTAGATCACGGGCGGGGTGTATTCGGCCGCGGTGGCGATGAAGTAGATCTTTGCCGTGAGATCGGCGGCGCAATTGTCGCAGGTGACACGGACCTCGTCGCCAACGGAGAGTTTCGGCAGATCCGTCTCCGGCACGAAGAAGCGCAGCTTCATGTTGCCGGGCGGCATGATCGACAGCACCGGCCGCTGCGCCGGCACCATCTCGCCCTCGCGAAAATAGATCTGCTGGATAGCGCCGCCGACCGGGGCAAAACCGCTGCGCCGCGTCAGCTTGGTCTGCGCGGTATTGACCCGCGCCTCCGCCACCCGCAGCGCCGACACCGCGGAGTCGAAGCTGGCCTGGGTCCCGGAACCGGTCCGGCTCAGGGAGGCGGCGCGGTCATAGGTCTGCTGCGCGTTGGCGAGCGTGGCGTTTTGCTGATTGAGATCGGCCTTCTGCAGCTCGTCGTCGACCTCATAAAGCGGCGCGCCCTTTTTGACCTCGTCACCCTCGCGCACACTGAGCCTGTCCACGCGCCCGGATTCATCGGGGCTGACGAAGATCATGTCGGCCTCGACCCAGCCCTGATATCCCGGATTTTTGACTTCGTTGCAGCCGGCCAGCGCGAGCGCGAGTGCGAGCACCGCGACAACAGACACCTTCATTCGTGACGAAGTCATGCCGTCCTCCGTTCGCCGAAAATCAGATCGAGATGGACGCGGAACATGTCGATCGCATCCAGCGGCGCATGCTTCGCAAACAGGCTCTGCCAGATCACCGCGATCAGCGCCGGCGCCACCATGATCTGGGGAAAGCGCGCGAGGTTAGTGTGCCGGATTTCACCCCTGGCAATGCCGAGCTCGATCAACGCACGCATGCCGGCAAGGCCGCGCGACACCACTTCGCGGTAGTAGAAATCGGCGATGGCCGGGAAGCGCGGGCCTTCGGCGACGATCAGGCGCACGATGTCGCCGCGCCGCGTGCTTGCCACTTCCCGGATAAAATTCTCGGCAAAGCCCTCGACCATGTCGCGCACCGAGCCGCCTGATGGCGGCGGTGCATGGAGCCGGCCGATCATCGGCACCAGCGCGGTGCGGATCAGCTCCTCGAACATCGACTCCTTGTCCTTGAAGTGCAGGTAGATGGTGCCCTTGGCGACGCCGGCTCGTTTGGCGACGTCGTCGAGCCGGGTCGCGGTAAACCCGCGCGCAATGAACTCGTCGAGCGCCGCCTCGACAATGGCCGCGCGCCGCTCCACCGCGCGTTCGGCGCGGTTGGCTGGAGCTTTGGCTGCGGCCGCCTTCGGCGAGTTGGCCGCGACGGCCCCGCTCGCAACGCGACGGCTTCTGGCCGGCTTCGCCGGAACTTCGGTGATGGGGCCGGTCTTGCTCATATTCAATAATATTGACTGACTGGTCAGTCATTGTCAATCCCAGCTAGAACGCTGGACTTCACATGGACGTGAGTTGAAAAATGCGTGCTGGACGATCCGTGGCCCGCTCCAACAACATCATTGCGAGCGAAGCATGTGAGCAATCCAGCTTTTTTTTGCTTGGCGAAGCTGGATTGCTCGTCGCAAGAACCCCTTGCAGGATATGCTCGATACTCAGGATAAGAACGCTCCTCATCTTCGGCAATGAAAGCTGGCCTTTCACTTCTGGAGACTGAGCCTGGCGCCGATGTCCGCTATTGAGCGCATTGCAGACTTCGTTCGGACATCGCGACATGCCCGTTCTGTGCCAATAGCGGCCATCCCGGGCTTTGTAATCATTGAACAGAAGCACCGGCTATGCGTCGGGTGAAGCGGCGAATTCCACTAACTAGAGTTCCCGTCCGAAACGCTAGAGTTATGACCCATTCTGGCATTCCCAGATGACGGAGTATCTCCGCGTTGCCCTGAACAGTATTCTCCCACATGTTTTGGTCGGTATAGGACGAATTTTCGTCACTGCACCGGTCGAGCCTCCACGTGATCTCTTCTTGCAGGGCGTCGACGCCTGACAGATGTCGAGTAAAATCGAGTTCTCTTCGAGCACAAATCCGTTCGATCCGTTGGCGGAGCGCTTCGTCGTAGCGGATACCCAACTTCTCAAGCCTTGCATGGGTTGCCTCGTGGACAATAGCGGATGCGATCCATTCGACCGTTGTGGTTTCAGAAGTGACGATACGCTCATCCAACAAGCAGGCGTTCAAGGAGTGCAAATAACAGCCGGCTCCGTGCGGAACTAGGTGCACCCAAATTCTACCGAGGTTGTTCTTGATGCGTCGATAGTGAAGTGGAGCACAGCGTTCGATCAGCCGAAGCGCGTCTTCAACACGTTGAATGGCTGGCTCTCGGTCCGATGGAAAACTGCCGACCCAAATGCCATCGACGGCGCGGCCTTTCGAAAACCAGAGGTCAATCCTCTCCGAGAGGGAGGGCCTGGTCCTTGGAAAATCCCGCCGAGACATTCTGACCACGTTTGCTTCCTACCACATAGCATATCCACGCGTCCGCTTAGGAAGACTTAAGAATTAAACTCAACATGTATCGATTGCTCATCAGCGACTGTCCGCCTTGGGTATTTTCGGACTTGGGCGCGCGCAGTTGCGAGGTCTGGTTTGCCTCGATGAGCGGACGTCGTCTGCGTGATCGCTGACGTCCGAAAAGTGCCAACAGCGGCCATGGAGATGACGCTGTTGGCATCGCAATGCACCGCCGACGCTGCGCCTGCCTCGTGTTTTGCTTTGCGTGCAAGGTGGACTCAGCGAGGTGGGGCCAGCCCGTTATAGAGCGCACTGGCGCCGTTACCCCAAGCGTCGCCAACATGGCCGCCGGCATATCCACCAGCCCATGGCGAGCTCGATCCGTCCGGCGCAAAGCGGAAGCTTAGTCCCACCATCGCGGCTTGAAATTGCGCCCGTACGGTTGCCGATTGAGTTATGCTGCCACAGCAGAACAGGCTCGATGTCGAAGAGGCGATGTCGACTCTGCCGAGATCGACAAACTGGTATTGGAATGTCAGCATCATGTTTGGTCTTAGAAGATATTCGCCGCCAGCGCCAACGACTCCGCCAATTTTTGGCTGCAGGGTCTGTCCGCTGGTTGTCATGCCGAATGCTTTGAATGTGCTGCTCAGATCGACATTGCCGTAGGCGACACCTCCCGTCACGTACAGCATGAACGAGCCGATCGTCGCACCAAATCGGCCACGGAGGGTGCCGTACCAGTCGATCGAAGCGGCCGCGCCGGCGAAATCAGTCAGATTTAGAAGTGGGGGTGTATATCGCAATCCGCCATTCATGGAACTGTTGAGATGCGTCGCCTGGAAGTCGGTCTCAACTCCGTAAAGCAGTGTGCCCTGTTGCCAATTATATCCGGCATGCGCACCGCCAAGCCAGCTCGACGAGCTGGCCGAATTTGATCCGGTAACGGTAACGGTCGGACCCAACTGCGCGGCAGCCTCCTTGCACGTCAGCGACAGTATCATCGCCAGGCAGCAAACTGAAAGCTTCAACGCTCGCGACATATCGATCACGGCAGCCTCTCAATGAATTTTGAGAAAAATAAACTCAAGAACTCGCCCGACAAGGTCCACCATAGCAGACCGCAAGCCCACACATGTTGCTGAACAGCCACAACTAAGGGGAAAAGCGCGGCTCGTCCCTCATTGCGTTCGGCATCGCACTGGTCCGCCAGCCGCGCACCTGCCCTGCCAGCGAATGAGGTTGGCAAGGGATGCTCACGTCTGAAGTGGGTCATTTTCGGACCTCGGCCCATCAAGCCATGAGGTCCGCTTTACCCCCAAGAACTGACAATTCGCATTGCAACGAAATCAAAGCCATCGCGCAAGTATGTCATTAGGGGTTCAAAGGAATTCCCACGCATCATCTCGGCAAAACCTGGGACAAGACCATGGCGCGCAACCATCGCGATAGCAGTTTGGAAAGCCGTTCCGCTCGCCTCAAGACTCGACGTCGACCACTGAGGCGCCAGGACCGCACGACTACGCCCGTACGCTTCAGCATCGGTCGTCCTGCGCGCCGCTGTCCGCTCACGGAAAACCGCCCTGCGAACACACTTCGCGCCCGACACCGCCGTGTCCACCACATCCCAACCCGCGTTCGTGACGATCGCGATGCGCCCCTCTTGCGGGGACGGACGAATTTGTAAAAGTGATTTGCCCGACAGGTTGAGCGGAAATTTGCCCGGGTTAATTTGCGGCAGCCGTGTCCTGCTTCACATATCGAACACCGCAACCGCCCGAATCGGCGACGCCGTGCCGTCGCGCCACTTCATCGGCAGGCCGATGAAGGTGAAGCGGCCCTGGCCGAGCAGCGCCTCCAGATTGCACAGGCTCTCGATGTGGGTGATGTCGAGATCGAGACAAGCTTTGTGCACCAGCGCGTTGACCTTGCCCTCGGGCCCGGGGCGCATCGAGTCGATGCCGAAATG
Source organism: Hyphomicrobiales bacterium (assembly GCA_038212905.1). Lineage (GTDB taxonomy): Bacteria > Pseudomonadota > Alphaproteobacteria > Rhizobiales > Xanthobacteraceae > Bradyrhizobium. Next base: position 7,076 of record JBBQUA010000055.1, on the reverse strand, counting down.
CACGACGCCCTGCCCGGCCAGCCATTCGGTGGCGGCGACATTAACGCCGGAATTGTCCGCCGCATATTCCTTGCGCGGGAACGTGCGCTCGTGATGGCCGGTGCAGAGCAGCACGGTGCCGCCGTTCGGCACGGCGACGCCGGCTTTTGTCACCGCCGCTTCCAGGTCGGACGGCGCGATCTCGGCGCGCGGCGCGATGTGGCGCAGGTCGATGCAGATGCCGGGCACGATGCATTTCTCCAGCGGATATTCGTTGATCGGAATCCCGGTCTTGCCGAAATGCCGGGGCGCGTCGATGTGGGTGCCGGCGTGGTCCGGCATCGAGATGAACATCGAGGCCAGCCCGTGCACATTGCCGGATTCGGCGAAGGATTCCTCGTGGCTCTTCCAGATGCCGTGAATCACCGGCGGATGGCCGGGATAGCTCGGGGTGCGGTGGTAGAGTTCGCGGCTGAGATCGACAATCCTCACGAACGGCTCCCTTGAGGTCCGGATTTTCCGGATCATTTTTGGCTGACGTGAATGCTGACGCGTTTCCGGCGTTCCCGCAAGACGGCGGCGTCGAACCGCTAGCTGTGAAACTTCAGCCCATCGAGGATCTTGTCGATCACCTTGCGCTCGGCGCGCATGGCGAGGCCCACCAGATTGAGTTCGGCGCGGATCACGGCGCTGACCGCCGCGCGGTTGGCGGCGTCATGCGTCGTCTTGAACATGTCCTCGGTATAGACCGCCGGCTTGAAGTTACGCGCCAGCGCGCGTTCGAGCGCGCGGGACAATTGAGGCCGGTCGGCGCCATAGATCAGAATCGGCTGGCCGATCAGCGCGAGATAGGGGGTGCCGGAGCCGTCGGCATAGGGCTCACCGATGCATTCGGGAAAGGCGGCGGCAATGCCCGACGTCAGAAACGCCGCGACATTCAGCTTCTGCCACGCTTCGAGGTCGGTCCGGATCACGACCGCGATCTTGGTGTCGAATTGCATTGTTCAATCCGCGGTCATTCCGGGGCGCGAGTGAAACGAGCGAGCTATGATGCGCAATTGCACATCCGAGAATCCATAACCACGATCGGGAGTATGGATTCCGGGCTCGATGCTTCGCATCGCCCCGGAATGACGGTGGTTGATTTCAGCCTTTGGCGTCGCAGGCCCAGGCGCGGATCACGCATTCCTTGCCGCCGAATTCGTAGCATTTTTTGGTCGCGGCGTTGAGCGAGCTGGAAATCTTCGGCTTGACCGCGTAGCCGTGGGCGCCGCAGGGGTTGGCCATGTCGACCGCGAAGGCTGCGCAGGCGCGCTTCATGATCACGGCGGTGCAGTCGCCCTTGCACTGCTTCAGCGCCGCGGCGCGGGCGGCGGCTTCGACCGGATAGTCGTAGGCCTGGCCATAGGCGCCGCATTTGCCGATCGCGAACGCGCCCACCGCCCATGACGGCGTGGCCAACAGTCCAGGCAGCGTGAACATCGCGGCACATGTAAAGATCGCGCGGCGGTGCGCGGCATCAAAAATCGTCAAAATCCCCTCCCCAGAGGCCCTCGGCGGCCAAGCTACATCGGGGGACGTTTCAACTTGGTGAATGAAGCTTGAAAATCGCCGCCATGGCCGGGCGTCACCCCCGCCGCGCTTCCTCCAGCGCCTGCGGGGTGTCGATATCGAGGAACGCGCCGTGGCCCTCGACCGGAACTTCCGCCACCGCCTCGCTGTGTTTGGCGATCAAATGGCGGGCGCCGATATCGCCGTCCAGCGTCATCAATTCGTTGAAAAAGCGGCGCGACCACAATACCGGATTGCCGCGCCTGTTGTCGCTGACCGGCACCGCGATCAGGCTGCCGCGGTCCGGCGCAAAGGTCTGGAGCAGCCGGTCGATCAGGTCGGCCGAGATCAGCGGCATATCACCGAGACAGATCACCGCGCCATCGGCATCCGGCGGCACCGCGGCGATGCCTGATTTCACCGAGCTGGCGAGACCCCCGGCAAAATCCGGATTGCGGACGAATGTCACGTTGAGGCCGCTCAATGCCTGCTCGACCTCTGCGGCCTGATGGCCGGTCACGACCACGACGCTGGAGGCCTTCGAGGCCAGCGCCTGCTCGGTCACGGTCCGCACCAGCGTCTTGCCGCCGAGTTCGGCCAAAAGCTTGTTGGGCCCGCCCATCCGGGTGGAGCGCCCGGCAGCGAGGATGATAGCCGTTACGTTGCGGTTGCCCTCGGGGCCAACCGGCGTGCGCGGCTGCGGCCGGGTCACGATTTCCATCAGCAGTCCGCCGACGCCCATGCCGGTGAGTTCGGCGCGGGTGACCTTGAGGCCGGCCAGCAGCCGCATCAGCACCCAATCAAACCCGTTCTCCACCGGCGAGCGGGCGCAGCCGGGCGCGCCCAGCACCGGCACGCCGCCGGCATTGCCGATCAGCAGGAGATTGCCGGGATCGACCGGCATGCCGAAATGCTCGATGGCGCCGCCGATGTCGGTGATGGCAGCCGGAATCACGTCGCGCCGGTCGGCAATGGCGGACGCGCCGAACACGATCACCAGTTCGGCGCCGAGCCCGAGCAATTCCCGGATCGACGCCGCCAAAGCCGCCTCGTCATGCGGCACGCGGCGCTCGGCCATGATGGTGGCGCCGGCCGGGGCCAGCCGTTCCGCGGTCACCCGCAGGGTTTTCTCGATCACCTTCGGCGCCAGCCCCGGCAGCACGGTCGAGACGATGCCGACGCGTTTGATCATATAGGGCGCGACCCGCAGCCCGCCGCCGCTGGCCGCCTGAACCGCCGCATCGCGCAGCGTGCCTTCGACGCCGAACGGAATGATTTTCACCGTGGCGATCATCTCGCCCTCCACCACCGGCTTGAAAGCGGCGAGCGTGGCAAAGGTGATGGCTTCATCGACGGCGTTGATGCGATCGACCCTGGCGCGGTCCACCACCAGCACGCCGGCTTTGGCGGCGAACATATTGGCGCGGCCGGTGAAGGCGCGTTCGACATTGACGCCGTCGCCGGCAACCGCCTGCGCGATGCTGGCGGCGGCGACGTCTTCGGAGACATCGCCCGGCTCCAGTCGCACCACCACGACTTCCCTGACGCCGGCCTTGTCGAGCGCCGCGACCTCGGCGGCGCCGATCGTGGTGCCTTTCTTCAGCACCAACGATCCCTGGCGCAGGGTGTGGACGGTGACGCCGCCGACCGCGTCGGCCGGACTGGCGGGACCGAACTTCATGCCGCCTGTTCTTTTTCTTTAGCGGGCAGCCGCAATTGCGCGGTGATCTCGGCCATGATGGAGACCGCGATCTCCGACGGCGACACCGCGCCGATCGCCAGCCCGATCGGCGCGTGGATACGGGCGATGTCGGCATCCTTGGCGCCCTGCGCCTTCAGCCGCTCGCCGCGCTTGGCGTGGGTCTTTCGCGAGCCCAGCGCGCCGATATAGAAGCAGTCGCGCGCGAAGGCGTGCAGCAGCGCCGGATCGTCGATCTTCGGATCATGGGTCAGCGCCACGAAGGCGGTGTAATGATCGATGTTGAGCGGCGGCAGCGCCACGTCGGGCCATTCGGCAACCAGCGGTACATCCGGGAACCGCTCCGGGCTGGCAAAGGCGGTGCGCGGATCCACCACCGTCACGTCGTAGTCCAGCGAGCGCGCCAGCGGCGCCAGCGCCTGGCTGATATGGACCGCGCCGACGATCACGAGCTTTGCGGTGGGCGCATAGACATTGAGAAACAGCTTTTTGCCACCGACCTCGATGGTGCCGCTCTTGCCCATGCGCAGCTGTTTTGCAAGTTCTGCCCGTAGCGGGTCGGCGGATATGTCGGCGGCCTTGACCAGCCGCTGCTCGCCATTGTCGGTATCGGTGACGACAATGACCGGCCGGCGCGCGGCCCGCTCGACATTGACGGCCTTGAGGGTTTCGAGCTTCACGACTGGCCGACTTTCTCGACGAAGACCCGGATGGTGCCGCCGCAGGACAGCCCGACATTCCAGGCGGTCTCGTCGGCGACGCCGAATTCGAGCATTTTCGGTTTGCCGCTGGCGATCACGTCCAGCGCCTCGGTGACGACGGCGCCCTCGACGCAGCCGCCGGACACCGAGCCCAGAAACGTGCCGTCGTCGTTGATGACGAGGCTGGAACCCGCCGGCCGCGGCGCCGAGCCCCAGGTCTCGACCACCGTCGCCAATGCCACGCCGTGGCCGGCCTTCTGCCAGTCCTCGGCCGCCTTCAGAATATCTTCGTCGCGGTTGAGCATGGGAGCCTCTTTCAAGCTGCGGTTCGAATCAGGCTGCGGTGATGCGGCGGCGGCGCCGAGGAAAGGGCTGATATCAGCCCCTCGATTGAACTCAAATTATGTACCGGACGGAATTCGTCAACATGCGGCAGCATCATTTTGATACCCTGGGCCTTGGCCTCGAAGCCGCCGAAGCGCAGCAGCGGGTTGAGCCAGATCAGCCGGCGGCAGGAACGATGCAGCCGGTCCATCTCGAACGCCAGTTTATCATCGGCCTCGCGCTCCAGCCCGTCGGAGATCAAGAGCACGATGGCGCCCTGCCCGAGCACCCGGCGGCCCCACAATTTGTTGAAGCTGTGCAGCGAGGTACCGATCCGGGTGCCGCCGGCCCAGTCCTCGACGCTTGACGAACAGCTCGCCAGCGCCTCGTCGGGATCGCGCGCCCGCAAGCTCCGCGTCACATTGGTCAGCCGCGTGCCGAACAGGAACACCGAGACGCGCTTGCGGGCGTCGGTGATGGCATGGAGGAAGTGCAGGAACAGCCGCGTATACTCGCTCATCGAGCCCGATATATCGAGCAGCGCCACGATCGGCGCCGGCTTGTCGATCCGCCCGAGCCTGTGGATGTCGATGATGTCGCCGCCGGTGCGCAACGACCCGCGCAAGGTGCGGCGCATGTCGAGCCGCAAGCCGCGCGCGTCAGGCTGGTAACGGCGGGTGCGCAATTCGGCCTGCGGCAGCCGCATCTGCGCGATGGCGCGGGTGACCTGCGCGATTTCGGCCGCGCTCATCTGCGCGAAATCCTTTTTCTGCAGCACTTCCTTGTCGGACACCGACAGCCGCAGCTCCTGCTCCTCGGCCTGCGGCATCTCGGTGGTCTGCGGCTGCGCCAACGCCTCCTGAACCCGGCGCGACGCCGGCGGCGGCTTCTTCTTGGCGTGATCCGGCAGCGGCACCGAATCCAGCATGTGCTTCCACTCCTCGGCGCCGCGGAAGAACAGGTCGAACGCCTGCGCGAAGATCAGCGCGTGTTCGTGGCGCTTGACGAAGATGGCTTCCAGCGTGGTGAAGACATCGGCGCGGTGGCCGATCTCGATCACCTGCAGCGCATTCAGCGCATCGATCACCGCGCCCGGCCCGACGGGAATGCCGGCGGCGCGCAGCGCGCGGGCAAAGCCGACCACGTTGTCGGCCATTTGGCCGGTGGGGGGTGAGAGATGATTGATGGCCATGGGAATCTCTACCGTCTCACACGAATGGTGCGCCCCCTCTCCCGCGCTTGCGGGGGAGGGTCGGGGTGGGGGCTGCCTCAACGAGCGCGCTGTCCGATGCAGTCGCTGTGTCAGCCGGTGCGAACGTCGACGTCTGCGTAAGCGGAGAGAGCCCCCACCCCGACCCTCCCCCGCAAGCGCGGGAGAGGGGGCGCAGGGTCACGTGTAGGCACGGACGACAAGCCCCCATATTGACCTCCGCCGCTCAATCCGCTTGCCTCTCCCAACAAAACCACCCGGGAAGCAACGCCAGGAACACCATCATGTCCTTTGTGCTGGCCATCGATCAGGGCACCACATCCTCGCGCGCGATGGTGTTTCGCGCCGACATTTCCATCGCGGCATCGGCGCAACGGGAATTCCCGCAGCATTTTCCCGCGTCCGGCTGGGTCGAGCACGAGCCGGAGGACATCTGGACCTCGATGGTCGCCACCTGCCGCGCGGCGCTGCGGAAGGCCGATATCACCGCCAGGGATATCGCCGCCATCGGCATCACCAACCAGCGCGAGACCACGGTCGTATGGGACCGCGCCACCGGCACCGCCATACATCGCGCCATCGTCTGGCAGGATCGCCGCACCACGGATATCTGCGCCAGACTGAAGACCGAAGGCCACGAGCCCGCGATCTCTGCCAAAACCGGCCTGATCGTCGATCCCTATTTCTCCGGCACCAAGGTCGCATGGATTCTCGATCACGTCCCCGGCGCGCGGGCGCGTGCGGAGCGCGGCGAACTCATGTTCGGCACCGTCGATTGCTATTTGCTGTGGCGGCTGACTGGCGGCCGTGTCCACGCCACCGACGCCACCAATGCCTCGCGCACGCTGCTGTTCAACATTCACACCGGGCAGTGGGACGACGAGTTGCTGAAAATCCTGCAGGTGCCGCGCGCGATGCTGCCGGAGGTGGAGGATTCCTCCGCGCATTTCGGTGACAGCGTGCCGGACCTGTTCGGCGGTGCCATCGCGATTCGGGGCATCGCCGGCGACCAGCAGGCCGCCACCATCGGGCAGGCGTGCTTTGCGCCCGGCATGATCAAATCGACCTACGGCACCGGCTGCTTTGCGCTGCTCAACACCGGCACCACGCCGGTCAACTCCAACAACAAACTGCTCACCACCATCGCTTATCAGCTCAAGGGACAGCGCACCTACGCGCTCGAAGGCTCGATCTTTGTCGCGGGATCGGCGGTGCAGTGGCTGCGCGACGGCCTTGGCGTCATCAAGACGGCTTCCGAGACCGGCCCGCTCGCCGACAAATCCGATTCAATGCAAAGCATCTACCTGGTGCCGGCCTTCGTCGGGCTGGGCGCACCCTACTGGAATCCGCGGGTGCGCGGCGCGCTGTTCGGGCTGACCCGCAACACCGGACCTGCCGAACTCGCGCATGCCGCGCTAGAGAGCGTCTGCTACCAGACTTGCGATTTGTGGGCGGCGATGCGCGCCGACTGGCCCGACGCCAAGGCCGCCAACATTGTGCTGCGTGTCGATGGCGGCATGACCGCCTCGGACTGGACCATGCAGCGCCTCGCCGATTTGCTCGACGCGCCGGTCGATCGCCCGATGATCCAGGAAACCACCGCATTGGGCGC
>JBBQUA010000054.1:0-25813 GCA_038212905.1 Hyphomicrobiales bacterium | reverse complement strand
ACGGCGCGGTAGTTCGACTGGCCGATTACGAGCGCGACACGATTTTCGGCAAGCGCTGCGTGCGAGCTCAGAAGGATTCCCGCGGCGAGAAGCATATGGCGAAAAACGGAACCGATCATGGCGAACCTCCAGGCTGTCAATTGGTCAGTCGCATTGGCGCCGAGGTTCAAACCCGGATCGCGAATACCCGCGGTTCTGCTCATTTTGATTTTTTGGCGGGTTCCGCAGGCCGCGCGACGCCCCACGGGTCGTATTTCTCCCTGGATGCGGGAATCCGATCGAGCGCTTCCTTGTAGGCCTTCTCGTCGACGACCGGCTTCTTCTCCTCAACCTTCCTGGTCTCCTCCCTGGGCCGGTTGGCCTGGGCGTGTGCGGGCATGGCCAGCAAAGCCATCATTGCCACCGCCACCGTGAAGGTCTTCATCATCAGGTCTCCCTGTCATCCCGGCTGTTAACCTACCCTGCGGAACGATCATGGCAAACCCCACGGCATTGGCGAAGCACGGCGGCGGTTCCGAACGACCCGGTTTCAGCAAGTGTTGATCATCCGGAAGCGCGAATTGCCACTCAATTGCGGGGCAATTTTAACCGGCAGGGGATAAAAACGACGGATGCGGCGGGTCGTTGTTCACTGGGCGCTGATGGTCGGCGTGGCGTTGGCATTGGCGGGCTGCGGCCTCGCCGACAGCCGCTCGCCGGTGCCGGAGTTCATGCGGAACAAGGCCCCCGAGCCGCCACCGCCGGAAACGCCGCCCGACGTCAAACGGCTGGTGCGGGAGAAACTGGATTCGCTGTTCACGGCGGCCTCGAACCCGCGCCATGTCCGGACGTCGCCACCGCTGCGCGAGGCCAAGGGCGCGGGCTGGACCGCCTGCGTCAAGGCCGAACTGACTTCGGTGATGGGCAAACCGCTCGGCGCAGAGACCTATCGCGTCATCATCAGCGGCGGCACGATCACCGACCGGCGGCGCGCCGAGCCCGACGACAACTGTGCGTCGGAGAGTTACGAGCCGATCTAACGATCGTTCCAACACCATGAGACAATCCGGTGACGACTTTGAAAAAGGCGAGGTCGACGGGACAGCGACGCGCTTGCAGTACTGGACAAAATTGTCGGCGCTTTTTTCGATGAGGCGTCCGAGCCGCCTGCGGAGAGGTAAGGTCCTCGGCGTTCGCTTGACTTGGATCAAGAGCGCAAGCCGATTAGGGACTAATTTTTGCTATTCACCTGTCCAATAGGGAGCCGCGTCATGATGTATGGTTGGTGGGACGGTTCTCCAGCTCCCTGGTATGGCATGATTTTCGGGCCGATCATGATGATCGTCTTCATCGTCCTGACGGTGCTGATCATCGCATGGGCGTTGCGCGCATCCGGTCTCGGATGGCAATCATCGCAGCAAGGCAACACCCCGCTCGACACCCTCAAGCACCGCTTCGCGCGCGGTGAAATCGATCGCCCCGAATATGAAGATCGCAGGAAATTGCTGTCCGATTCGTGAAGTCCGGCGGCGAAGAGGCGATCAAGACCTCGCGAGCAAGGCCCACCAGAAGACGCCCGACGGCTACCAGGTCCGCCATCGGAGCCGTGCGTACCGCACAAGGGCCCGCGGCTTCCAGATGTTAAACGCGGGGTTAACATTACCGCTCAAATTGCATCTCCGCTTCAGCGGGTTTTTCCAATCTTTTCCGTTAGCGTCACCGTCAACGCAATGCAGGAAGCGACGCCAAGCGCTCGCTTCGATCATCGCGAACGGGGAAATGGGACGTGGTCGAAATAGCTGACAGAGCAGTGGTCCGTGGCACTTCGGTGATCGCAGGAAAGCGTCCGCAGCCGGCAGTGGCCTCGCGCAATGGCGCCGGCTTTGCGCCGCTCGCGGCCATCGCCGCGAGCCAGTGGCGGGCGCTCGCCGAACGCGCGGTTGAGCCGAATGCCTATTATCTGCCCGACTGGGAATTGGCGGTGAACGCTTCGGCGCGGGGCCGCACCGGCGTCTCGACGCTCGCTGCCTGGAGCGACGCTGCGCCGGCGTCCGATGGCGCGGCGCGCCTGATCGGGCTGTTGCCCGCGATTTCGATGTGGCGTGCCTACAAAATCCCCCTTCCCGCTCTGGTCAGCGCCGATCCCTATGGCACGCTTGGCACGCCGCCGCTGGATCGCGCGTTGGCGGAGGATGCCGCCATTGGATTGATGCGCGAGGCGCGGAAGGCCGGCGCCCATGCGCTGATCCTGCGCAATGTCGCGCTCGATGGCGCCGCCATCAAGACTTTCACGGAAGTGCTGCGACAGGGCGGCATGCGCCCGTGCCTGCTGCAATCCCACCTCCGCGCTTGCCTCGACGCCACACGCGACGCCGATGAATTGCTGCGCGATGCGCTCGGACCGAAGAAATTGAAGGAGTTGCGCCGCCAGCGCAACCGGTTGGCCGAACACGGCGAGGTCCGTTTCGAGGTAGCGCACGCGCCGCAACAGGTCGCGTCGGCGGTCGAGACATTTTTAACGCTGGAAGCGTCTGGCTGGAAAGGCCAGCGCGGCACCGCGCTCAAACAGTACGACGGCGATGCCGGCTTTGTCCGCCGCGCCACCGCTGACCTCGCCGCATCAGGACAGTGTGAAGTCGTGACGCTCTTGGCCGGCGACACGCCGCTTGCGGCCGCAATCGTGCTGCGGCATCAGGATCGCGCGTTCTATTTCAAGCTCGGCATCGACGAGCGTTTTGCCAAGCTGTCGCCCGGCGTGCAGCTGACGCTCGACCTGACGCGGCATCTCTGCGCCGACCCCGCCATTGCGATGGTCGATTCCACGGCCAATGCCAATCATCCCATGATCAATCCGATCTGGCGCGGGCGGCTCGCAATCGGCGACGTGCTGGTTCCGCTGCGGCCGGGCGATCCCGTGGTGCCGCTGATCCACGGCGCCTTGAAACTGCACCAGTCGATCCGCGAGCCATTGCGCCGCGTCGTCCATTTTGTCAGGGAACGCCAGGAGAAATTGTCATGAATACCGTCACCGCCGTAGCCCCGGTGATTACGGCCGGGAATGAGGCGCTAAAGCACGACTTTCCGCTCAAGCCGTTCGCGATCCGCCACAAGTTGGCCGGCCATCCGCTCCTCACGCTGTCGCGCATCGCGCAGCTCGCCGCCGAGTTGCCGCGTGACCTGATCGAATATAACTCCGGCAAGGTCGCAATCAGCCAGGATCCCGATGCGATCCCCTCGGTCGATCTCGATCCGGTCGAGGTTGTAAAACGCATCGAAACCGCCGGCGCCTGGATGGTGCTGAAGCGGGTGGAGAATTCGCCGGAATACCGGCGGCTGCTGGAAGACACCCTGTTGTCGGTGGCGCGGGCGCGCGGCTTCAACAGCCTGCTCGACGCCGGCTTCGAACAGCTCGAAGGATTTATCTTCGTGTCGTCGCCGAATTCGACCACGCCGTTTCATCTCGACAGCGAGGACAATTTCTTCGTCCATATCCATGGCGAAAAATACTTCACGATTTTCGACAACAAAGACCGCTCGATCGTATCCGACGACGAGATCGAGCGCTCGATGACCAAGCACCGCAATCTGAAATACGACGACAGTTTTGCGCCGCGCGGTACCGAGTTCCATCTGCTCGCGGGCGACGGCTGCTACGTGCCGTACCAGTGGCCGCACTGGGTGCGCACCGCCGGCAGCTTCTCGATCTCGATGGCGATCACCTGGAAGACCCGTGAAGTCCGTCGGCTCAACGACCTGCATTTCTTCAATTCGATGCTGCGCGGCGTCGGCCTGCCGCAGCTGCCGCCGGGCCGCCAGCCGCTGCGCGACACGCTGAAGCTGGCGTTGTACCGCACCGTTACCACCGCGATCAAACCGCTGCGGGCCTCGCTGGGAATGCGTCGCGTGCTGCGAAGGATCGCGCTCGGCAAGCGCGCGAACTATTATCTGAAGGGGGCGTAGCACGAGCTATCCGTGAGTTAACGCCCGTGCGGGACACTAAAGATCTTCGTCGGAAAATTCAGCGAGCTTCATCAAGTGCCGCAATAGGCCCGTCTTCAATGGCTTGTTGCCGTGGATCGGAACTGATAGCCGCACAATGCTGCCGCTCTGGCCGTAGATGTGGTGGTGCCACTAACACGAGCAATGTCCAACCGCGCCGCTCGATGAGACGAGCAAACTCGCGACCGGTGACCGATTTCATGCAGGCAGTTCCAGCATTCGCTCGGTGCCGCCCGGCTCGGGTGGAGCAACTTCAATAGAAAGACATCCTTCGATCGCCTCATGAAGGTTCTTCATGAGTTCATCCATGCTATCGCCTTGGGTAGCGCAGCCTGGAATGGCGGGGACTTCGGCCCAAAAGCCTCCTTCCTCAGCCTCGTGGACGACAATCCTTATCTTCATTCGCTAGCTCCAGACCGAATTGTCGCGCGGACAGCCGACGAATTCAACTAACTTCGCTACTCCGCCGCCTGGGCGTTGACCTCCGCCGACACCTCGCGGATGGCGCGCGCCAGTTGCTCGGCCGGCTGCGCGCCTGATACCGCGTACTTCTGCGCAAACACAAACGTCGGCACGCCGGAAATGCCCTTGTCGGAGGCGTCCTGGGCCTGAGCGGAAATCAGCTCGACGTCCTGATCGCCGGCAAGACGCTTGCGGATATCCTCGGCATCAAGCCCGATATCATCAGCCGCCTGCACCAGCACATTGACGTCGGTGAGGTCGCCACCGTCGCGAAAATACAACTCCATCAGCCGCTGTTTCATCTCGGCGGATTTGCCTTGCGCATCTGCCCAGTGAATCAGGCGGTGGCAATCGGTCGTGTTGGGCTGGCGCTTGACCAATTCCGGCCGGTAGGTCAGGCCCTCTTCGGTGGCGGCGGCGACGACGCGGCCGGCAATGCCTTTGTAGGCCTCGACCGAGCCGAATTTCTTCGTGAGATATTCGTCGCGGCTGATGCCCTCGCGCGGTACCCAGGAATTGAGGAAGAACGGCCGCCAGTTGATCTCGACCGGCACTTCCGGCGCCAGCGCCAGCGCGTTCTCGATCCGGCGCTTGCCGATATAGCACCACGGGCACACCACGTCGGAGACGATGTCGATCTGTAGAGGTTTTAGCGTGCTCATCGGGACGTCCTCGCTTGCGGAAGTCCAAGAGATAAGCTGCAATTCGACGCTGGACAAGGGACCTATTTGAGGCCGGCCGCCATACTGCGCATTCGCTCGGCGGTCTGCTCGTCGGCCGGGAAGAACGTCTCCAGCGCCAGCTCCGACAGCGTGATGTCGACCGGGGTGCCGAAGATCATGGTGGTGGAAATGAAGCTCAGCACCTCGTCGTTCAGCCGCAGCTTGAACGGGATCGCGACATGGTCCGATGCCAGTGGGCCGGAACGCGCCGGGATCGGATAGGCCTTCAGCTCGCCGTACAGTTTCAGCAATTCGGGATCGGCGGTCGCCTCGCACTGGCGGTGCAGCCGCTCCAGCAGATGGCGGCACCATTCGCCGACGTTGACAGTGCGCCCCGCCAGCGCCTCGGGGTGAAAGGCGAGACGCAGGATATTGAGGGGCTGGCCGAGCAGGCGCGCCGGAATGCCTTCGAGCAGCGGCATCACCATGCGGTTGGCCGAGACCAGATTCCAGTGCCGGTCATAGGCCAGCGCCGGGTTGGGCTCATGCGCCCTGAGCACCAGTTCGATCGCTGCCCGCGCCGATTTCAGCGCGGGATCGTCGAGCGAGCGCTGTGGAAACGCCGGCGCATATCCCGCCGCTACCAGCAATACGTTGCGTTCGCGCAAGGGGACCTCCAGCCGTTCCGCCAGCTTCAACACCATCTCGCGCGACGGCGCCGCGCGGCCGGTTTCCACGAAGCTCAAATGGCGCGCGGAAATCTCGGCGTCCCCGGCGAGATCGAGCTGGCTGAGATGACGGCGCTGCCGCCATTCGCGCAGGTGATCGCCGATATGGAGGGGCTGGGTTCGCAGGCTTCGCGCCGTGGCGGTGGGTGCGTTCATGGCGGAAACTTACCATGCAAATTTCGCGGCTTCCATTACCTCTGAAGTAATCGAATTGCCTCGCCGACCCGGTCATGTTCGCCGTCACGGAAGACGAAGCCGTCCACAGTTGACGTTATTCAAAAGGAGAACCGTCATGATCCAGCCATCCCCGTTTCTTCGCCGCGCCTTGCAGGCCGACGCCATTGTCACCGGCGCGGTGGCCTTGCTGCAGACATTCGGCGCCGGAATGCTGGCGCCGCTGCTCAACCTGCCCCAATCCCTGCTGCTCGAAACCGGCTTGTTTCTGATCGCCTACACCGCGCTGCTTGGCTGGCTCGGCACACGGCCATCGATGCCTGGGGCGTTGGTGGCCATCGTGATCGCCGGCAACGCGGCCTGGGCTCTCGGCAGCATCGCACTGATGTTCAGCGGCGCGGTCACACCTAACTTGCTCGGCTACGTCTTCATCGCCGCCCACGCGATCAGCACCGGCATGTTTGGGGAATTGCAGTATATCGGCCTGCGCAAGAGCAGCGGCGCCGTGACGGCCTGAGCTGCGGGCTGACAACAGACGATGGTCGCCGCATAGGCCTCAGGGCCCGGCGGCGGCCGATCTGTTTTCTCAACTCAACATGACTGCAGCAATCATTCCGACCAGAACCAGAACAATTCCACTGACCAGCATCGGCAGCAGGCTGCTGCCGGCGAACGGATTCGCCTGCTCCTGTGCCAGCCTGGTATCGTTGATAACAGCGGTTACGACCGGTGCGTGACGTTTCATCTGACATCTCCTGCGGTTTGATTTTCCCGGCGCCGGAACCGTTCGCCGTTGCCGAGCATGACGCCCTGCGCACCGGCGATGCCAAGTTCGAGGCTGGCGGCGATCCGCCGCGCCAGTTCGACGAAATGTGCTGCGGCTGCCGGGGGACAGACTTCGAGGGCGGTCTCCTCGAACAGCTTAAGCCAGCGATCGAAATGATCGGCATCGACCGGCAACGGCATGTGCTTGGCCATCGGCGTCCCGTGATAGCGGCCCGACATCAGCGCGACCGACGACCAGAAGGCGCACATCCGCTCCAGATGCGGCTGCCAGTCCTGAATTCGAGCCTCAAATATCGGCGCCAGCACCGCGTCGGTACGGATTTTGGCGTAGAACGCCCGAACCAGACGCTCGATCATGGACTCGGTGATCCCTGTCCTGGCGACGATTTCATCTGTGATCTTTTCGCGCCGTTCAGCTGCCGTCACAGCGGCTCTCCTTAAATAGGTATTTGAAATACCTATTTAATCCTGTAGGCTCGTTTTGCAAGTCTTATTTCCCGGGGGATGCCATGAACCTGACGCTGTTTACGGATTTTGCGTTGCGCGCCCTGATGCGGCTGGCCGGCGAGCCGGCGCGGTCATTCGCGACCAACGAAATCGCGGCCGAGTTCGACATCTCGCGCAATCATCTGGCCAAGGTGGTGCGTGACCTGGCTGAAGGTGGATTCATCAATACCCAGCGCGGCGCTGGCGGCGGCTTCAGGCTGGCGCGGCCGCCGCAGGCGATCACGCTCGGCGAAGTGGTGCGCGCGCTGGAAGAGCGCCACGCGCTGGTCGAGTGCTTTCGCGGCGATGGCGGCAATTGCGTGCTGCTGCCGCGCTGCCGCCTGCGGGCCCGCCTCGCCGCCGCGCGCGAAGCCTTCATGCGCGAACTCGACACCACCACCCTTGCGGAATGCGCCTATCCCGCCCGGGCAAAGCCCAACACAGCGCCAAGTGCCGCATGAGCATCCGATGAAACCGGTTGAATTCGAAAACGGCGCCGTCGAGATCGACGCATCGGTGATTGCCGAGGGGCTGGGCCTTGCGCTGCCGCTACTCCAGCAGCAGATGCGCGCGGGCAAGATCACCAGCCAGTCCGAGCGCGGGACCGACGCCGACAGCGGTCGCTATCGCCTGACCTTCTTCAGCGAACACCGGCGATTTCGCGTGGTGGTCGATGAAGGCGGCGCGATCCTGCAACGCTCGACACTCAATTTCGGTGATGCACCGCTTCCGAAATCGCTTCGAAAGCCCGGTGGGTAGATCCAGGGCCTTCTGGCGACAATGCTGCCTTAAGCCGACGCGCGGCTTTCCGCGCGTGGCTTGCCGCGGGCTTTCACGGAAATTCCGGACTTCGCCGTCCGGCCCGCCACGGATTTGGCGCCGCGGCCGTTCGGGAGCTTGCCATTGGCATGCGCCGATTTGCCGTTCAGCTTTTTCTTGTCAGCCCTCGCCGTCTGTTTCGCGGCTTGCTTGAGGGCCTTGCGCTCGGCCTTGGCCTTCAGGCGTGCCTTTTCGGCCCTCGCCTCGGCGCGCTGCTTCTTGCGCTTTTTCTCGCAGGCGACGCATTTGCAGCCGATCGGCTTGATGTATTCCTTGAAGTAGTCGGTGCCGTAATCGTAGTTGATCTCGTCGCCGGGCTCGATGTTCTTGATCGCGCGAATGATAACCTTGCGCTTGCGCGGCTTGACGTCGGATTCCGCGTTCGGCCGGCAGGCGTGGTTGATGTAGCGCGCGATGTTCTTGCGCACCGAACCGTCGATGGTCCAGCGGTTGTTGAGCTCGAACAAATACTTGTTCTCGATCGCGTCGTCCTTTTCCTTTTTGGAATCCAGCAGCGGACCAAAATAGCGGACGATCCTGGCGCCCTTCTTGATCGGCTTGGTGGCGAAGAGGCCAAGCCCGGTGCGGGAACGGCCGACGCGGTAGGGTTTGTTCGACGGAATGGCAGGCATGATGGCTTTGAACTGACACGCTATGAAGGGATTGCGAAGCCGCTATTCTAGAGCGATTCCGGGCCAATGTCAGGCCTTTCGCGCGGTTTGCTTGAACCTTCCCCAGATTGCGCACGTCGAACCGATATGAGTGGTTCCCCTGTCATGGCAGGCTGATGATGCACGTTCCCCGCCTGCACCTGGCCTTCGGCACCGATATCGTGCTGGGAGCAGTCCTGACGGCACTGTTTGGTGGCTGCTTCGGGCTGATTCCTGATGCCGACGCACAAACATTCGGCAGCAGCTACACCTCGACGGCGCCCAGGGACTGCCGCGTCACCGGCGCCGGCAACGGCGTCGACGACTCCACGATTCGGGTTTGCCCGGGCAAGGCCAGGCTCGTGGTGGTCATCAGCGAGGACGATCTGCGCGAAGCGGTCTCGGTCGGCCGCAGCCGTGCCGCCGCAGCCAGGGAGCCGGCCGCGCAGAGCCGGTTCGGTCCGTTCAATTCGACCACCAGCACCGTCGAGTGGCGGGCGCTGGACGGCAAGCCGTTTGCGATCATCCAGCGCTGGCACATCGCCGACAATGCCGACGAGGACAAGAACGGCCGTCCGATCGCAAAGCCGTTGCTCGCAGTGACACGGTTGCCGCCGGGCGCGGTGTGCCATGTCGCCTATGTCGATGTGAAGGCCAATCCCAATGCCAATGAGCTCGCCCGCAAGGCCGCCGACGAGGCCGCGCGCAATTTCAACTGCGGCAAGGACGAAGCGAAAGTGATCGGCGCGAGCGGCCGCGCGGTGGAACTGGCGGCGCGGCGCTGATCACGGTCCCGGCGGCCGGCTGACGGTGGAACGCAGCATGGCATCCAGCAGGGTCTCGACATTGTTGCCTTTGGGCAACCGCTTCAGGATGTCGTTGAGCCGGCCGTCGAGCAGCAGCGTGGTGAAACCGTGGACCAGCGACCAGGCGCGTGCGATGGCCGCCGCGTGTTCCAGCGACAACGCCTCGTCGGGCACCTGCGGCTGACGGCTGACGCCGACCGCGCCGGCCAGGCCGGCGAACGAAGCGCCGGCGGCTTCGTGCAGCGAGGGCCGCGTCATATCGAGCCGCTCGGTGCGGAACATCAGCCCGTACATGCCGGGATGCGCCTGCGCATAGCCGACATAGGCCTTGGCCCGCGCCATCGCCTTCAACACAGGTGGGGCATCGATGGCGCCAGCCGCCGCCATCGCAACGTTGAATTGCCGAAAGCCGATCGCGGCGAGTTCGCTGACGAGGCCGGTGAGATCGCCGAAATGATGGGTGGGTGCGGCATGCGACACACCGGCCTCGCGCGCCACCGCACGCAGCGTCAACCCGCCAAGGCCGTCCCGCTCGAGCACGGTCTCGGCGGCCTTGAGCAAGGCGTCGTGCAGGTCGCCGTGATGATACGGTGAAGCTTCGCTGGCCTTGGCGTTACGGGGCGCGCCTGGTTTGCGACCGGCCCGGGCCGGCGCCGCGGCCTTTGAATCGCGCCGGACAGCGGTCCGGCCAATGCTGGGTGTTCTTGCCATGGGCGCTATATAGGCTCCGATATTGACACTGTAAAGATTTTGCTTGACGAACGTAAAACTCCGTTCTATCGATATCTTTACGATGTAAAGATAAGAAGGGAGCGACTGATGCTTGACCAGGTGGAGACCAGGGCTGACAGAACCAATCTGGCGCCGATACCGATGGAATGCGACGCCCCCCATCTGAAAATCATTGGCGAGCTGCCGCGCGAGCTCAACGGCACGCTTTATCGCAACGGCCCCAATCCGCAGTTCGAGGCGCCCGGCGCGCACTGGTTCCTCGGCGACGGCATGCTGCACGCCTTCCATCTCGAGAACGGCCGCGCCAGCTATCGCAACCGCTGGGTCCGCACCCCGAAATGGCAGGCCGAGCACGACGCCGGCCGCGCCCTGTTCGGTGGCTTCGGCGGCCGCAAGCTGCCCGACGCGCCGGCCACATCGTGCACCGACAGCGGCGTCGCCAACACCAACATCATCTTTCACGGCGGCCGGCTGCTGGCGCTCGAGGAAGGCCATCTTCCGACCGAGATCGAGCCAGGCACGCTCGATCGCCTCGGCTACTGCGATTATGGCAAGGGCATCGCCGGTCCCTTCACCGCCCATCCCAAGATCGATCCCGTGACCGGCGAAATGGTGTTCTTCGGCTACAATGCCGCGGGGCCGCTGACCCCGGCATTGTCCTTCGGATCGGTCAATGCGGCGGGCGTGGTGACGCGGTTCGATCGCTTCGAGGCGCCTTACGCCAGCATGGTGCATGATTTCATCGTCACCGAAAACCATCTGCTGTTTCCGATCCTGCCCATCACCGGCAGCATGGAGCGCGCGATGCGCGGCAAGCCGGCCTACGCCTGGGAGCCGGAAAAGGGCGCCTATGTCGGCGTCATGAAACGCAACGGGTCGGCCAAGGATCTGGTCTGGTTCCGCGCCGAGAGCTGCTACGTATTTCACGTCATGAATGCCTGGGAGGAAGGCGACAAGATCATCGCCGACGTCATGCAGTTCGAGGAAGCCCCGCTGTTCACCCATCCCGATGGCTCGCCGACCGACCCCGCCAAATCCCGTGCGCGGCTGTGCCGCTGGACCTTCGATCTCGCAGGGAATACCGACCGCTTCACCCAAACCTATCTCGACGACATCACCGGCGAATTCCCGCGCATCGACGATCGCCGCGCCGGGCTCAAGAGCGCCCATGGCTGGTACGCCTGCGCCAACCACGATCTGCCGATGTTCGGTGCGCTGTCCGGCGTCGTGCATGTCGACGGCAAGGGATCGCGGCTCGGCAGCTATCTGCTGCCGGCCGGCGACACCATCTCCGAGCCTGTTTTCGTCGAGCGGGCTAAGGACGCGGCGGAAGGCGACGGCTGGCTGCTCGCCGCGGTGTGGCGCGCCCGGGAAAACCGCAGCGATCTTGCGGTATTCAACGCCACCGACGTCGATTCCGGCCCGGTCGCGCTGGTGCAACTCGGCCATCGCGTCCCCGACGGTTTTCATGGCAACTGGGTGGGGGCTGCCTGACAACCAGGGACAATTGCGGGCGCGATTGCACGCCCGCGCCCTCCCGCGCCGGGAAATAGCGCGGAGATGCGACGCGAGCCTGCTTCACTGCTGCAACAGGTTTTCGCGCAGCGTCTTGCCGGTGTAGCTGGTTCGTAGCCGGCCCCGCCGCTGCAATTCCGGCACCACGAGATCGGTGAACTCCTCGAAGCATCCGGGCGTGTAGGTCGCGGCCAGCATGAAGCCGTCGGCGCCACCGTCGTCCATGTAATGCTCCATCTGGTCCGCGATGTCCCCTGCCGTGCCAACGGCGACGGGCATTCCCATCCCCTGCGCATAGATCATGGCGGCCTCCTTGACAGTGACCGGCGCGCCGCCCTTGGCATAGATGATCGACTCGAACAGTCCCTGAATGCCCGGCACTTCGATATTCTGAACGATGGCGTCCGGCGAGTAAGTGGAGAAATCGAGGCCGAAATGCCCGGACATCCATGCCAGGGCGCCTTCCGGCGGAATGCAGGCCTTGATCCTTTCATATTTGTCTTCCGCCTCCGATCGCGTTTCCGCGACCACGGTCTGCAGGCCGTACATCAGCTTTACCGACCCCGGCGCACGATTGAACTTGTTCTCGAGGCGGTCATTGAGATCGGCGGCATAAAGCTTCATGCGGTCGACGTTGGGATGAACCGCAAAGATGGCTTCGGCGTGCTTCGCCGCGAAGTCCCGCCCCTGTCCCGAGGATCCCGCCTGCCAGAACACCGGCCGCCCCTGGGGCGACGGCGCGCAAAAGTGGCGACCGAGGGTCTTGTAGTATTTGCCCTCGTGCTGGACGACCTTGACCTTGGCCGGATCTGCATAGATGCCGCTCACCTTGTCGGCGACGATCGCGCCCGGCTCCCAGGAGTCCCAGAGCTTGTAGCAGACCTCCATATACTCCTCGAGGCGCTCGTACCGGCCGCTTCGTTCGGTCATGGCCTGCCCGTAGGCATCCCACTCGCTCTTCGAATAGGACGAGACGATGTTCCACGCGACCCTCCCGTTCGACAGATGGTCGAGGCTCGAAAGCCTGCGGCACATCGAATACGGGTGCTCGAACGCCGTCGACAGCGTGACGCCGACGCCCAGATGCTTCGTGGCCGTGGTGATGATCGGCACGATGGTCGATGGCTCGTGCGTCGGACATTGCACCGCCCATTTCACGATCGCATCCGAGGAGCCCTCGTGCGTGTTGTAGGGCGCAAGTTCATCGGCGATGAACATGGCGTCG
Organism: Hyphomicrobiales bacterium; assembly: GCA_038212905.1. Taxonomy (GTDB): domain Bacteria; phylum Pseudomonadota; class Alphaproteobacteria; order Rhizobiales; family Xanthobacteraceae; genus Bradyrhizobium. The sequence goes on along the minus strand of JBBQUA010000054.1, from coordinate 12,790 downwards.
AAAAAGCCACGCTCCATGGTCCGCGCCATGTGCTGCCAGTATTCGGGGCGCGAAAAGTTCCATCCCACCTTGTCTTTCGGATGCCGCCACATGCCGGTGGCGTGGCTGTTGACGCCATGCTGGATGAATCCAAGGAGATGGGTCTTCTTCTTGCCCGATATCGCCATTGTCTGCCTTTCAGGGGAGCAGCGGTTGCTGCCGAGTGCTGGTGAGCTTTCGAGCTGTGATCTGCCGCGTCAGACCGTCGGCTTTTCGATCAGGAAGGCGATGCCGATACCCGCGGCGGTACATAGCGCCAGCAGCGGTCCTACATAAATGAACATCGGGCTCACGCCGGCGAGCGCGATGATGACGCCGGAAGCAACCACGGAGACCGCAGCGACCCCGACATAATTGAAATCCGGCACGTCGGTCGGTTCGGGAGCATGGTTGCGGTATTCGATAATGGCATTGCGCAGACCGCGGCCGAAGCCGAGCAGGAAGAGCGCGGTGGCTGCAAGTCCGAGAACGACGATGAGAGTGTACATGAGCGTTGTCCTTGTTTCGGGTTGTCGAGAAAGCGGCCGACCATCCACGGGGATGGCCGGCATCCCTGTCCTGCTATTCCGCGCCGACGGCGGGCTTCACCTCGTCCGGCATACGCTGCAAGGCGGAGACATCGAAGCGTTCGGCTCCGATCAGGCCGGCAATGACGACGATGGCGCCACCGATCGACACGATGGAAAGCGTGCCGATCAATTCGCCGGCCATCTGATAGATCGGCATCCCGATCAGGATGGCGCAGACCACCCCGCCGACGAAGCCGACGGTGTTGGTCTTCGGCCACAGGATGGCAAGCACCAGCGGCAGCAGGATCGACGTCTTCAGCGCATAGGTGGTCAGGACCAGCGTCGTGAAGTCGATGCCCGAGAGCACGATCGCCGTGGCGATGACGCCTCCCGCCAGCACCGACAATTTGGTGACGGCAAACAGGCGGCCCTCGCTCGTGCCGGGAAAATAACGCCGGACGATATCGACCGCGACGATCGACGACAGCGCGGAACTGGCGCCGTCGATGGTCGAGTAGCAGGCGGCCAGGATCACCAGCACGTAAAGCAGGACGAGTGTCAGCGACAACCCGATATGCGAGACGATATAGGGCCCCACCGCGGCGATATCGCCGCCGAAATCCGCGGGCACGAGGTTGGCGGCTATGCCGACCAGACCGAGCATGCCGAGGCAGATCGGAATCGGATAGAACAGCGCTCCCGCCCACAGGAACGTGCGGCCGACGTCGCGGCTCTTGATGGCCCAGACCTTCTGCCAGAACGTCTGGTCGGACACGGTGGCTGCGAGCAGACCGAAGGCGAGCGTGATGCCGAAACCGGCGGCGGCGTCCCACCGCAGCACCGACAGGTTCTCCGGCCCGGCCTTGCCGACGGAGTCGAAAACCGTCTGCACCCCACCCGGAATTTTGTTGTAGACCGCCGCCACCACGATGGCTGCCGGCACCGTGATCATCAGGGTATTGAGGGTACCGGTCATCACGCTGGTCCAGAGTCCGCCGAAATACGAATAGACCAGCACGCAGGTGATGCCGACGACCGTCGCGGTTTTCCAGTCAATTCCGAACACGGTCGAAATCACCACCGAGGTGCCCTTTAGATTGATCAGGATCTCCAGAATGATACCGAAAATCATCGTGACCGTGACGATGCCGGTGGCGACCTTCGATTGCTCGAACCGGTACTGAATGAATTCCGAGATTGTGTAGCCCTCCGGCATGTTCCTGCGCAGGACGCGGGCGAACGGGATCATCGCCATCACCGCCAGGCCGTTGGGCACGACGAACCAGAACAGGCCGGACAGCCCCCATTTGTAGGTCATGGCCGAACTCATCATGACCGCCATCGCCCAAGTCCACACCGCTATGACCGAGCCGACGCCGAAACCGAAGCCGACGCGGCGATCCGCGATGATGAAATCATGCGTGTTCCTGACCAGCAGCATTTTAACGCCGTAGGACAAGGCCAGCGAGAACAGGCCCAGTCCGATCATGCACGCAAAGCCGATCGCCGGCGTGAGCGCTGGCATTTCTGCGAATAACGACTTGTCCATTTCGAACTCTCCTCAAGATAGTCCCCAGCCGGGACGGGCACAGAGCTTCAGGTGGCGTGTAGACTGTGATAGGCGCGCCGGCAGTACAGCAGCGGACTGCCGTCGTTCTCCGTGTGGGCCGACGTCACGTCGCAAAGCACGATGACGTGGTCGCCGGACGGGATCAGGTCGGTGACGATGCCGGTGACGTGGCCGAGCGCTCCATCGAGAACCGGCGCGTTCTCGGTTCCTGCAGCCACCCTGATGTCGTCATAGGCGCCCGGGGCCACTTTGCTGGCGAAACGATCGGACAGCGTGCGCTGATCCGCGTGCAGGATCGAAATGCCGATGGCGGAGCCGGGAGCAAGGAACGAATAGCTTTCGCTCGCCGCGGAGAGGCAGAACAGAACGCGGGTCGGATTGATTGACACCGATGTAACGGAAGTGGCGGTAAATCCATGCAAGCGGCCCGCCCGCCAGAACGTCACCACGCACACACCGGAGGCCAGACGGCTGAAGGTTTCCTTGAATGTCCGGGCCAGATCGTTTGCCGTTTCTGTCATGTTGGTTTCCCGCGGGACATGGTTCTTCGAAAGGAGGCGTGTCATTCGGCGGCTTCGACGGCGCGACGCTCGCGTAGCGGACGGATCACGCGTTTCATGAACGGCCCGGCGTCGCGCATGGGATCGTCGAATTGACAGACGATGCGGTCGACGCCGATCGACTGCAGGACCGGAATGCGCGCGCTGACTTCCTCGAACGAACCAATCAGCCCGAGTTCGAAGCCAGCGTTGGAGTCGACCATCTGCTCCTCATCCAGGGCAGCCCAGGCGGCGGCGCCGGACCTGGCGATCACCTTTCGGAAAAAATCGATGGTCTGCGAATTGCGACGGTCGATGACCGACTTCCATCGTTGCCGCGCCTGTTCCGGCGACTCCGTGGCAATCACATAGGCGTTGGCCGCAATCGAGATTTTCCGGCCCCATTTGTTGGCTTCCTGGCTGGCAGTCTCGATATGGCGCTTGAGATCGTCGTCGCGCATGCCGTTGACGAAGAGAACGTGGCCCCATTCCGCCGCCATTTGAATCGCGCGTCCGGAATGGCCGGCGATCCAGATTTCGGGGAGCGCAGCCTGATCAAGGCCATAACTGGGCGCGTGGTCCGTCCCGCCATCGTTGCCGATAAACGAGGCGTCGTCGGCCTGGCCGGTGTCCCCGATCTCGCCTGGCGGCTGGAACAGGCCGTAGAGCGAGCGCAGGAATTCGCCGGCGCGCTCGTAACGGCCGTCATGGTCGAGCCAATCCACTCCCGAGAGTTCAAACTCCTCCTTCCACCATCCGCAGACGATATTCATTCCGAGCCTTCGCTCGGCGATTTTCGACAGTGTGTCGAGCATGCGCGCGACCAGGAAGGGCGAGCGGAAGCCAGGTTTCACCGCGCCGCACAGCCCGACCTTGCTGGTCACGGCGGCAATCGCCGCCAGGATGCTCCAGGCATCGGCGACGCTCTCACGCGGGCCGTGGATGCAGTTCAACAGATTTTCGGAGGCGTAAAGAAAGTCGAAGCCGAGCGCTTCGGCCTGCTGCGCAATCGCGAGACACGCCGCGACATCAGGCCCGGTCGGCTGGTCGAGAGAGCGCAACCAGCCGCCATACACCGGGAGCCAGATTCCGAACTCCATCACCGAACCTCTCGTGCGCTGCTGCTGCGATGAAGAGTTTCGTGATGTTCCGAGATTGGTCCGCAGGAACTCCGATGCGCAACGTTATGCATTTTGGATCCGTGTCGATCGAGGTACCATCCACATGGATTAGCAAGCACCGCGCCAATACAAACCGCCGAGCACAATTCATTCGACTTGCACGAAATATGCGCACGCCGGATGATTTAATCATCGATGTTTGCCTATGTTTCACCCAGAAAAACCAGATCCATGACTCCACTGAATACCCGATGAAGCTAATCTATGAAGAACGGCCCGCACCGCCGTTCCTGCATTTGAAGATGAGCCGAATTCATCTGGAGCGAAAAGCTTGACTGGTTTCACGGCAATCACCGCGGAGAAATGCTTCGAAGCCGGGACGTACCGGTGCCGGCGATCCGTCAGTTCTCTGTTCTTGCCGGCGGCGGCCGCAACATGGAACGGCGAAACGCAGACCGGAAAAGCAGCATGACATTCGAACAGATGAGGATATTTCTCGAAGCCGCGCATTACGGCAGCTTCACCCATGCCGCCGAGCGGTTGGGCCTCACTCAATCGGCGGTCAGCGTTTCCATCAAGAAGCTCGAGGAGAGGCATAACGTTCTGCTGTTCGATCGGTCAGGCCGGCGCTTGATCCTCACCGACGCCGGCCAGGTTCTGCTCAGCGAAGCCGAGCGCATCCTGCGCGACGTCGAACTCACCATCCGGCGCGTCGAAAGCCGGCGCGCACCGGACCCCTTTCCGGTCGTGGCGTGCACGGCGAACGCCTATGATTTCTGGATGCCGGAACTGCTCGCACGGATCGAACTGTCGGGCGACGGCAGCACTGTCGACCTCGTGCGCGGGACGGTCGATGAGGTCACCTCATGGGTGATGCGCGGCACCGCCGACTTCGGCGTTACCAATATCATTCCCAGCCATCCCCAATTCCGCCAGATCGGCGTATTCTCGGATCGCATCGTTTTATGCGGGCGCCCGGAAAAGGTGAGCGAAATCTCCGACGGTTTCGCCTGGCCCCAATTGATCGAGCATGCTCCGATACTCTGGGAACAGAGCGATCTGACACCGACGCTCACCGCGGCGCTGGAAGCGCACAGGGTGAACGTACCCCGTATCGCGCATGCCCGGCTCAAACTGACGTCCAGTTCGGCCGTCATCTCCGCATTGCAAGGCGGCCACGACATCGGGTTCGTATCCGAGAAAGCCGCGAGCCTGGCGTTGGCGTCCAACACCCTAGCGCGGCTTGGAAGCATTGAGGTTCCGGTTCGCTACTGGATGTTCGCTTTGCGGGAGCATGACCTCGAACCGCTCGCCTCCCGGATCGCCAAGGCAGCGATCTCGACATAACAGCACACCAGATGCCGATCAGGACGCCCGGGCCGCAAGCTGAATCGACCGCAATAATTGCGTGCGCGCGACCTCGCTCATGTCGATTGCGAACCGAAAGCCCTTCACGCTGCAATACGCCCGTGAGACGGTCGATGCCGAAACCCTCGAATTGCCAGGATTTCTGAAGGCGAGTTACACCGGAGACGCATCATGCACCTGCCATCGATCACCGCAGCCTATCTCGGCATCCTCGCATTGCTCTATCTCGTGCTCGGCCTGCAGGTCTCGCGGCTGCGCCGGGGCAACAAGGTGCTGTTCGGCGACGGCGGCAACATCAAGCTGCGCAGCGCGATCCGTGCGCACGCCAACTTTGTGGAATATGTCCCCATCATCGTGCTGATGGTCGCCCTGCTGGAGATATCCGGCATGCCGGCGATGCGGGTGCATTTGCTGATGGGTGCGCTGCTGGTGGCGCGGCTGCTGCATCCGCTCGGCATGTATGTGGGGGCCGCGAACCCTGCGGTTTCAAATCTGCCGGGTCGGCATTCTGCTCACTTTGCTGGTCATGCTCGCCGCAGCTTTACTGCTGCTATGGCGATTCCTGCCCGGCGTCATCTAACTTCAATGCACGATAAGTCTTTGTAAAAACGTCGATATTATCGTCTTCCTCACATTATTTTGACACTGTAAAGATTTCGCTTGACGCCCTCTCTTTCCCTCCGTATTTATCTTTCCATTGTAAAGATGGGTGCGATGAGGTTCGTCATGATGATTTTTCTGATCCTGCTCCCCTTCGGTGTTTTCTCGGCTCTGATGTTGCTGAGCTCGGCCGACACGGCGCTGTTCGCTGCCGCCGCGACCGGCCTCGCCGTCATCGCCTGGGACCATTTCCGCGGCCGACAGCTCAAGATGCTCGGTGCAGGCTCCGTCGTGCTGTTTCTCGGACTGGGCTTTTACCTGACGCTGGTCGATGCCGGCCTGAGCGCGTCGGCGATCAAGCTGACGGTCGATGCCGGCGTGCTCGCGATCGCGCTGGCCTCGCTGGCGGCCCGCCATCCCTTCACGCTGCAATATGGCCGCGAGGTGGTCGACGCCGAAACCGCCGTGCTGCCCGGCTTCATCAAGGCGAATTATATCATCACCTGGGCCTGGAGCGCCTGCATGCTGCTGATGATGACCGGCAACATCCTGATGATCTATCTGCCCAGCCTGCCGCTGTGGGCGGGGATTGCGATCGCCTTTGCCGCCCGCTGCACCGCGGTCTATTTCACCAAATGGTATCCAGACTACCACAAGGCCAAGTTCATGCCGCCGGCCGGCTCCGCCGGCGCGCTGTCCGGCTCCTGAATAGTGTGCAAGAAGCCAACTGATTCCCGGGGAGAGCAACGACGATGAAAGACGCATTCGCGAGATTAGGCTCCGACTTCCTCTCCACCATCGTATTCCTTGCCCTGTACCTTGCGACCGGTGACGTCATTCTGGCGACGGCGGTGGCGATCGCCGGCGCGGTCGGCCAGGTGGCCTACGCCCGCTACAACGGGCAGACACTCGGCTACATGACTTGGGCGAGCCTCGGCCTCGTGATCGTGCTCGGCGGCGCCACGCTCCTGACCCACGATCCACGCTTCGTACTGGCCAAACCCGCGATCGGGCATTTCGCCATCGGCGCGATCATGCTGAAGCGCGGCTGGATGCTGCGCTACATGCCGCCGATCGTGACCGAGACCGTCCCGGAATATGTCACGGTCGCCGGCTACGCCTGGGCGGCGCTGATGTTCGTGCTCGGCGCCGGCACCATCGCGGTCGCCGCGACCGGCGATCTCAAACTGTGGGCGCTCTATATATCGGTAGTCCTGATCGGCGCGAAGGTCGCAGCCTTCGGCGTGCAGTATCTGGCGTTTCGCATCCTCGTCACCAACCGGATCCGCGCGGCCGCCCGCGCCTGATCGCCGCAACCATCTTATTGGGCATGGGCTGCAAGATGCGCTATACCGCCGCTTGAGCCTGCCCTGTCCCAGAACCATTCCGGTTTTGCGAAGAAACGCGTGAGGAGAGCTGAAGATGGCCGTCGACGGAAACTGGAATATCGTCATGACTACCCCGATGGGCGAGCGCAAGGCGACGCTGACGCTGTCGAGCGCGGGCGGCACGCTGACGGGCACGCAGGGCGCCGACGGCAATTCCGGCGAAATCTTCGACGGTACTGTCGCGGGCGACGACGTCGCCTGGAAAATCTCGATCACCAACCCGATGCCGCTGACGCTGGCATTCTCTGGCAAGGTCGCCGGCGACAGCATGTCCGGCGAAATGGGCATCGGCCCGATGGGCAGTTTTCCGTTCACGGGGACGAAGGCGTAAATCCAGCAATTCGTCGCCCCCGCGAAAGCGCCCGGCGTTCGCCGGGACGACGACTTGGGCAATGCACGAAACTCATGCGCCCGTTCCTTTCACTGGCCTTCTTGATCTCGCTCACGACAGCCACACCGGCTCAGCCCGCCGTCGAATCCGCGCCGGCGTGGCGGCCGAGCGCGCTCGCTTTGGTGCCAACGGGATATGTCGCCGGCGAAGCCTGGCGTACCGATGAAGCCGCCATGACCGGCCTTCTCGCGGTTTATCCCGCGCAGGCCGACGATCCGAAATCACCCGGCAGCGTGTTCGCTACCCGACAAGTGCTCGTCGTCAAGCTTGTGCGGAAGGATGGCGCGACAATCGCGCTGTCAGCCGAGATCCAACCGCGCGCCGAACCTACCCGCGGCAATCGTGGCACCACGATGACTGATCCCGACGGCGACGAAGCCGATTTCGCCAAACAACATACAGAGCTTGCCGCCCGACGCGCGACGCTTCCGACGGGCACCGAGCCCTGCGACCTCGGCGGCTGGTCGGCAGACAAGGATCCCAAGGGGCTCAACGTGCGCGCCGAATCCTCCGTGCAGGCGCGCGTCCTCGGCACACTGCCGCCGCCCTACCCGCTGAAGACCGGCGGCAGCGAAAACGTCCCCGATGGCGGCTGGCTGACCGAATTCCGCATCATCGGCTTCAAGGACGGCTGGTTCCTGATCGAGGGCGCGACACCGCCCGGCAAGGATTACGAGGACGCGAAAAAGTATCCGCGCAACGCGCCAAAACCTTACGCCGGGCGCGGCTGGGTCGCGGCCAGCAAGGTCGGCGCCAACTACGCCAACGGCGCCACCCGGATGGGCGGACTGTTCCAGGCGCCGCATGCCGATGCCAAGTGGACGCCGGCGCAGCGCCAGCTCGGCGGCGCACTCGACACCGACGGCGGGCCGAAACGCATGTTCGCCTGCAGCGGACGCTGGGGTCTGGTGGAAAGCCATGACGGCGTGCGCGGCTGGTGGCGCAGCCTGTGCTCCAACCAGGTGACGAATTGCAGCTGAGGGAGGCGGGTGCGCAACCTCATCATCGTCGGTCGTAGCGCACACTCCAGTTCCTACTTCGGACGATCTGGCACGATCGCAATCGGATTGAAGGTGTAGACCGCCTCGCCATGCTGGTTGTAGGCGATCCACTTGATGCGGGCGATGCCCTGTGGCTTCGTCCGCGAAGGCGTCAGCTCAACCACCTCCCCTTCGAGATGGATGGTATCGCCGGGCCGCACCGGTTTCAGCCAGCGGAGATCGTCGACGCCGGCGCCGAACAGCGGGTGCGGCCCGAATGGCCGGGCACTTGCGGCCAGCCGCATGGCGATCGCCGCGGTGTGCCATCCGGAGGCGGCGAGACCGCCGAGGACGGACTTCCTCGCCGCCTCCTCATCGAGGTGGAACGGCTGCGGGTCGTATTCGGATGCGAAGCGGATGATGTCTTCTTTCGACACCGTCACCGCATCGCTCTTGAACCGCATCCCGACCTCAAGGTCGTCAAACCATTCGATCATCGGGATCTCACTCACTTCGCGCCAAACGCGACTAACCCAGGTTCAATTCCTTGAAGAAATCATTACCCTTGTCGTCGATGATGATGAACGCAGGAAAATCCTCGACCTCGATGCGCCAGATCGCTTCCATGCCGAGTTCGGGATATTCCACCACCTCGACCTTCTTGATGCAGTGTTCGGCGAGATTCGCCGCGGCACCGCCGACCGAACCGAGATAAAAGCCGCCGTGCTTCTTGCAGGCGTCGCGCACCGCGACGGCGCGGTTGCCCTTGGCGACCATCACCATCGAGCCGCCCGCCGCCTGGAATTGGTCGACAAAGGAATCCATCCGTCCTGCCGTGGTCGGGCCGAACGCGCCGGAGGCATAACCATCCGGCGTCTTGGCGGGACCGGCGTAATACACCGGATGATTCTTAAAATAGTCCGGCAGCGGCTCGCCCCTGTCGAGACGCTCGCGCAACTTGGCATGGGCGGAATCCCGCGCCACGATCATGGTGCCCGACAGCGACAGCCGCGTCTTGATCGGATGTTTTGACAGCGTCGCCAGAATGTCAACCATCGGCTGGTTAAGATCGATTTTTACGACTTCGCCGCCGAGCGCCTGCTCCACCGCGGGAAGATATTGCGCGGGGTTGTGCTCGAGCTCTTCGAGATAGACGCCGTCTTTGGTAATCTTGCCGAGCACCTGGCGGTCCGCCGAGCAGGACACGCCGAGCCCGATCGGCAGCGAGGCGCCATGGCGTGGCAGCCGGACCACGCGCACGTCGTGGCAAAAATACTTGCCACCGAACTGCGCGCCGACGCCAAGCGACTGCGTCATCTTCAGGATTTCCTGCTCCATCTCGAGATCGCGGAAGGCATTGCCGTCGGCCGAGCCATGGGTGGGGAGCGCGTCGAGATAGCGCGCCGATGCCAGCTTCACCGTCTTCATGCAGAGCTCGGCCGAGGTGCCGCCGATCACGATCGCGAGGTGATAGGGCGGGCACGCCGCGGTTCCCAGGGTCAGCACCTTCTCCTTCAAAAACGCCAGCATGCGATCCTTGGTCAGCACCGACGGCGTGGCCTGGAACAGGAAACTCTTGTTGGCGGAGCCACCACCCTTGGCCATGAACATGAACTTGTAGGCGTCATCGCCCTCGGCATAGATCTCGCACTGCGCCGGCATGTTGTTGGCGGTGTTCTTTTCCTCATACATCGACAGCGGCGCCACCTGCGAATAGCGCAGATTGCGGCGCAGATAGGCGTCGCGCGCGCCCTCGGACAGCGCGGCTTCGTCGTCGCCATCGGTGATGACGCGAAAACCCTTCTTGCCCATGATGATCGCGGTGCCGGTGTCCTGGCACATCGGCAGCACCCCGCCGGCCGCGATATTGGCGTTCTTCAGAAAATCGAGTGCTACGAACTTGTCGTTGGGGCTGGCCTCGCCGTCGTCGAGAATATTGCGCAACTGCTGCAGATGCCCCGGGCGCAGATAATGATTGATGTCGCCGAATGCGGCCTCGCTCAGCGCCCGCAGCGCCTCGCGCGTCACCACCAGCATGTCCTTGCCCAGCACGTTCTCGACCCGAACGCCCTCGGAGGTGATCTTCCGGTACGGCGTGGTGTCGGCGCCGAGCGGAAACAGCTGGGTGTGCTTGTAGGGCGGAACGGGGGTGGCGGCGGACGGGATGGGTGTGGGGGCGTTCATGGGGGACTCGCAGGGGTTGGAACCGGAAGCGTCTCTGGTGAGACATCGCACCGGCGATTGAACCGTTCTAATGACTTTTCGAACAAAGGGAAGGTTTTGAGTGACCGCCAGAGCCGACGATTCCCGTCACCCCTTCCCTCCCTGCTTCTCCGCATAGGCATCCACCAGCGCACGGATCATGCGCTGGTACGGTACACGGCGCTGGCGGGCGGCGCGCTTGAAAAACGCGACCGAGCGCTGCGACAGGCTCAGCGTCACCTTTACATTTTCCTCGCGCAGCACCAGCCGGTCCGGTGACGGCAGGAAGTCCTCGACGACCTGGACGCGACCGATCTCACCCTTGCTGTATTTAACGGTTGGCTTTTTCATAGATCGCTTTTCCTTTGCGCCAGTAGCCCGCCCCGAAAATCCTGATCTTCTTGCTTCGCCAGGTGAAGCGCACCGTCATGACCGCACCTTCAACCCGGCCGAAACAGAAGTAGCGCTGCTCCTCGCCACCATGATCGAGATCTTCGGCGATCACCCGGAACGGGTCCAGAAACGCATGCTGGGCGAGTTCGAACCCGACGCCATGCTTGGCCCGATTGCCCCTGTCTTTCGCTGCGTCCCATTCGAAATCGGACATCGGTTCGAGCCATGCTCTGATATGTATAATGTGCCATATTTATGTATGGTTTGAAAGAGCCTCCTGCGCCTGGACGAAATGGGGTGTCGCGGTTCGGGGGAGTACACGCGTTGCGCAAAGCCCCATTTCGTTGAACCCGTTGTCGCTCCATCCATACCAATGCGAGCGATCCCCCTCGCATGACCGAGACGAGCGAGATGACCACGGCCGAGACGATCGACCCCACGACCCAGCCCCCCCCCCGCCGGGCGCCGTCCCCTCTGCTGCCGCCCCGCGCCATCGCACCGGCCACGCGCAACCGGCGGCTTGGGCTCGCAATCTTCGCGATCGGCGTCGGCATCTACGGGTTCTGATTGACTTTCGGATGGGCCTCTTGCAGGAACCGGCCGCGCAGGCTTCAATGGCCCAAGGGGGCATTCACATTATGACATCACGACGACCGTTTCGCCGACCGATCCTGCTGGCCACCGCGCTGGTCGGGCTCATCGCGGTCTCAGCATCCCCGGCGCGCGCCGACCGCTGCGAGGATATCGCCAAGGAGCTCAGGGCCCGGGTGGACGGCGTCAGGATCGGTATCACGACCGGCAAGACCATTTATTTGTCGCACCCGCAAGCGAGGGAGTTTTCGCTCGGCTGTCGCGGCGCCAACTATTCCAACGAGCTCTACGTCAAGGCGGACCGCCGCAAGCCGAAGTCGGAATTTTTCCAGCTGGTCGCCAGCGCCGGCGCCATCGTCTTCACCATCCCGAAGCCCGACGTGCTGACCGGCTCCACCCGCTGCATCAACCGGATGGGGCTATTGCGCGGCGACAGCGTCAAGATGCGCTTCCGCCGGCTCAACATGGAATGCACGCGCACCAGGACCGAGGCGGCGATCGCGATCACCCGCGGCTCGGACGAATAGCATGCCGCGGCGATGATATGGCCAGCGATCCGACAACAGGATCGGTCGCATTTGAGCGATCTTCGAGCCCGCCGTTCACCATCGCGCAGCAATCCCCGCGATGCCTCGCAATTTCGGCTGCGGATTCATAAAGCTTTCGTCCCGGCCTCGTCACAGTCGGGGGAACGAAGCCGAGGATCCCGTCCGATGAGTATTTCTGCAGTCAGTTCTTCGATGCCGATCAAACCGCCCGAGGCCGGCGTGCTCAAACCGCCGGAGGTCAAGGCCGACCGCGACGATCGCATACCGCCGCCGCCGCCGGTACGGGCGGCCCTGCCTCCGGGCCAGGGAACGCGGATCGATCAGCTCGCGTGAACCGGCGCGCCGCGTGCCGGCGGTGTCGGTGACAGTCGAACACATCCCGCAAAATCGTCTATAAGGACGGTCACATCCACGCGCGGAGCGGACGCGGTCCGATGCCCAACACCAAGGTCTACACCGGCGGTTGCCATTGCGGCCTGGTGCGTTTCGAATGCACCACCGATCTCGCCATGGTCACCGCCTGCAACTGCTCGATCTGCACCAAGAAGGGC
>JBBQUA010000053.1:0-26318 GCA_038212905.1 Hyphomicrobiales bacterium | reverse complement strand
GTATCCGTTGCTTGATCTCCCGAAGCGACGCAGCCCATAACGCAAGCGTCTCTTCAATCGACGCTGTCTGCGTCCACGATCTTCGAATCATGGTTGCCCATGGATTCAGAAAACCCCATAAATGGCAACTGTAATGCTAGCCAGCTCCGCGCCGATCCCCAAGCTCATAGTTAACTTAACGTTAACGGCGCAAAGACGCCGCCGCGGCGGCGAAAACGCGCCCGCGGCATGGACGCTGCAAAGCCTGTCTTGCAAAACAAAACGGGGAATGCGCGTGGGCGAAAGCGGGACAGATCTGTCCCGCCAGGCCGGGCGCCAGGGGCAAGCCGAATAATGAAACATCCGTCAAGCCGAGAATTCTACGCCTATTGGGACCAGAAGCGCGGCGACGCGCGCGCGCCCGATCGCAGCGAGATCGAACCCGGTGCGGTGCGCGAGCTGCTCGGCGACATCTTCGTGCTGTCCTGCGACAGCGCCGCCGGCTACCCGTTTCGCGTCGCCGGAACCCGCGTTTGCGCCCTGCTCGGCTGCGACCTGAAGGATCGCAGTTTCTCCGGACTGTTTTCGGCCGAGGGCCGCCGCGAGATCGAGGACATCATCACGGCGGTATCGGAAGAAACGCTGGCCGTGATCGCCGGCATCACCGCCATCTCGGAGGATGGCAGGCCGGCGCATCTGGAATTGCTGCTGCTGCCGTTCAACACCCGCGCGCATTCGCCGCTGAGCCTGACCGGATTGCTGGCGCCGTTCGAAACCGACCGCCGCCAGCTCAGCGATTTCAAACTGACGTCATGGCGCTATATCGGCCAACAGCCGCAGAAATTCGTACCCCGCGCCTTGCGCAAACTCGCGGCCGCCCGCGGCTTCATGGTGTATGAGGGACTGCGCTGAAGCACCGAAGCAACTTCTCAGCCAATAAGGCGTAAAATAGCCCGATGGCGCAGGATTTCGGATTGTCAGGCTTGAGCAACAGCTCCCGTCTATCCTTTCCCCTCACACTGAGAGACGGGACGGTGATGGCGACCGTGGGCGAGGCCGCGACCTTTTTTGCCGGCCTCACCCTGGAACAGCGCGACACGGGCCATTGGACGATCGCCATCCGGATGCTGAACAATGCGCTGAAGGAGCCGACCTACCTCAAGACCGCGACGATGTCGCTTCAGACCGCGCTCATTCTGGAGGGCATGCTGGCTTCCCCTTCCCCGCTCGACGGCCATTGAGTGTGTTAGCCAGGTCACAGCGAATCGGCCGGGCGTCTGCTACCCGTTGAACCTCGTATGGCCGCAAACAAGGTAACGGCGGTACACGAGCCCGGCTTTTTTCAAGCTACGACTTTGAGCCGTCCTGGGCAGCGGGCGGCTCTTTTTCTGTCCGCAATGTGCCCAATTTAATTGCACGGCGCGCCCGCGCAGCGGCCCTTCACGACCCGGTTGATGCCAGCCAACTTCAACGCGGAAGCGTTCCTGCCCGGCCAACGCGTCACGGCAGCCTGAAACGGCGGATCCGTGTCCATCGGTTTCGGTCGGCATGCTTGTTGCATTTGTCAGCGCAACAGGGGAGTTGCGTTGATGACATCCAGAATCCGCCGTCGTGAATTTATGACCGCCCTCGGGGTCGGGCTGTTCGCAGCTCCCGCGATCGTGCGCGCCCAGGGCCAGCCGATTGTCATTCGCGCCGGCGCGCTCAAGTTGATCCATTCCATCGCACCCTATTTCTACGATCAGTTCGTGCCCGCGGGCTACAAGGTCGAGGTGCTGCCGTTCGAAACACCGACCGAATGCAAGAATGCCGTCGTGACCAGGTCGATCGACTTCGGCGCATTCGGAATTGCGGCCGCCGTGCTCGGCGCCGCGGCAGGTGAACCGGTCGTGGTGATCGCCTCCACCTGCAATCGCGGCATGGCCATCATTGCGAAAAAGGATGCGGGCATCGCCGCGATCAAGGATCTCCGGGGCAAGCGTGTCGCCGTGTTCCCGGGAACCACCCAGGAAGTGTTCTTCATGGAGCGATTGCGAATGGAGGGCATGACCATCAAGGATGTCGAGCCGGTTCGCGTCTCATTCAGCGAAATGCATATCGCATTGTCGCGCGGCGACATCGACGCCTATGTCGGCGCCGAACCCGGTCCCGGCGTGTCGCTGTCCAGCGGCATCGGTTCGCTGGTCGAATATCCGTATTCGACGGCGATGGGATCCCTCAATATGGTGTTCGGCACGCATCGCGACGTCATCACCGAAAAGCCGGACCTTGTCCGCGTGATGATGGGCATTCACCAGAAGGCGACCGATTTCGCATCGACCAACAAAGCCGCGATGGTGGCGATGGCGTCCAGCAAGCTCGGGCAGAAAAAGGAAGCCATCGAGGCTTCGGTGCCCAATGTCGAACTGACGTGGCGGCTTGGCGCCAAGGAAATCGAACAGTCGAAGATCTATGCGGACCATATGCTGGCCCTGAAGCAGATCAAGCGCCTGCCTGATTTCGCCGTTTTCATCGACACCAGCTTCGTCGATGCGGTGAAGCCGACCTGATCGTGACCACGCTCGCATCGAATGCCGACGACGACACCGGGCGCGGCAGTTCGCGGCTCAACGCCTGGCGGCCGCGCCTGAAGCCCTTGCTGCTGGCGATTACGTTTCCGGTTGCGATGCTCATACTATGGCATGTCTTCACGGTGGGACGGCCGGGCAGCCTGATTCCTCCGCCCACCGAGGTCTGGCTCGAGCTGAGGGATCTCGCCTTTGGCGGCATCAATGACGATGCCTATAGCCGGACCCTGCACATTCACGTGCTGGCTTCGGTCAGCCGGGTGTTTGGCGGTTTTGCTCTGGCCGTGATCGTCGCCTTGCCGCTGGGCATGCTGATCGGCCGGATACCGCTGATCCGGCAGGTGATCGATCCGACTCTGCAAATTCTCCGACCGGTTCCGGTCACCGCATGGCTGCCGCTGGCGATGATCATTTTCGGGCTCGGGCCACGCTCGGCGTTCTTTCTGGTCTTTCTCGGCGCGTTCTATCCGATCCTGGTCAACACCGTTTTCGGCGTGCGCTCGGTCGAGCCGCGATTATTCGAGGCCGCTTCCATGCTGGGCTGCAATGGCTCGGCGCAGTTCTTTCGCGTCGTACTGCCGGCGGCGCTGCCGTCGATCTTCACCGGCATGCGGCTCGGACTGGGTTTTGCCTGGGTGGTGATCGTCGTCGGCGAAATGACCGGTGTGCCGACTGGCCTCGGCGCCATTATCATGGAAGCGCGGCAACTCTCGCGCACCGAGATCGTGATTTCCGGGATGATCGTGATCGGCATCGTCGGCTTTTTGTCCGATCAACTGGTGATGCTGCTCGGGCGCCGCCTGCTGTCGTGGAGTCCTTCGCATGGCTGAAGCCACCATCCCGATCCTGGAAATGAAGAACGTCGGCAAGACCTATGCGCAGAACGGCCGGTCGATCGAGGCTTTGCGCGGCGCCAATCTGAAGGTGAAAAAAGGCGAGTTCATCTGCCTGATCGGCGCATCCGGTTGCGGCAAATCCACCCTGCTGCGAATGGCAGCCGGGTTCGAGGCCGCCACCCAGGGCGACAATTTGATGTGGGGCGTGCCGATATCGGGACCAGGTCCGAGCCGCGGCATGGTATTCCAGGATTACGGACTGTTTCCATGGCTCAACGTCCGCGACAATATCGGCTTCGGCCCGACATCGCGAGGACGCACCAAGGCCGAGGTTCGAGAAACCGTCGACCATTTCATCGACCTCGTCGGGCTGCAGCGCTTCGCCGACGTCTATCCGCACCAGCTGTCCGGCGGCATGAAGCAACGCGTCGCCATCGCCCGCGTGCTCGCCAACGATGCCGAGGTGGTGCTGATGGACGAGCCGTTCGGCGCGCTCGACGCCATGACGCGCGAACGGCTGCAGGACGAACTGGTCGAGATATGGTCGCGCACCGGCCTGACGGTTCTGTTCGTCACCCACGCCATCGACGAAGCGATCTTTCTGGCCGACCGCGTCGTGGTGATGTCGCCCGGCCCCGGCCGGATCGACAATGAGTATGTCATCGACCTGCCAAGGCCGCGCGATATCGCAAGCCCCGAATTCAACGAGTGGCGACGCATGCTGTCGTCGCAACTGCACAGCCACCATCGCCGCAAGGCGGGGTGAGCTGGGCTGCATCAACGGCGCTGGCGTTTCTTCTCCCCTGCCCCCGCGCGGCTCTTCGCCGCGTGGTGGGGAGGGGTCGGGGGTGGGGGGTCTATCGGTGCGCACGACTGCCAGCGATTCTGCGCGTACGACTGGCAGCGAATTCGCTGAGGCGCCCCCCACCCCCGACCCCACCCCGCCACGCGCAAGGGCGCGCGGGTGGAGGGGAGAAGAGTCTAAAACGCCTTTTTCGCGTCCGGCCGGTGCTTGTTGCTCGGCACGAAGCCCGACCGTGTTGCTTCGCGCGGGTAGCGCACCCAGACCTCGCGATTGGGGTGCAAACCGCCGCCGCGGGTGGCCGGAACGGCGGTGAGCCGCGCGCGGTGCAACAGGCGGGTGTCGGCGACGCCGCAGTTCGGGTGAATGCCGCCATTGGCCGCCACCACCTTTTCCCATTCCGCCTTGCGTCGCGCGAGAACGGCGGGATCCGCCAGCGCCGTGCAGTTGAGTTCGTTGGTGTTCAGATCCGCGATGATCTCGTCACCGTCCTGGACGAAGGCGATGGGTCCGCCGAGGCCGGCTTCAGGGCCGACATGGCCGATCACAAGGCCGACTGATCCGCCGGAAAATCGCGCGTCGGTCATCAGTCCCACCACGATTCCGCGCTCGCGGCACAGCGTGGTGATGCGCGAAGTGGGATCGAGCATCTCCGGCATGCCCGGCGCGCCGCTCGGGCCCTCGTAGCGCACGATGATCATGTCGTTGTTCTGGAAACGCTCGGGAGTCTTGTCGAGCGCCTTGAGCAGGTCCTGCTCGCCTTCGAACACGCAGGCCTTGCCGCGGAACAGGTTGTTTTCCAGCCCGCCTTCGACCCCGGCAAGCTTCAAAATGGCGGAGAATTCCGGCGACAGATTGCCGCCTAGAACGCGCAGGCCACCGGTCGGCTTGTACGGCTTGGCCACAGGATAGATCACCTTGCCGTCGATCGGTTTGGTGCCGAGGCGCTTGACCTGCTGGCTAAGCGTTTCGCCGGTGCAGGTCATGACGTCGCCATTGAGCAGTCCGGCCTCCAGCAGTTCGCGCACGATCACCTGCACGCCGCCGACAGCGTCGATGTCGACCATCGAATATTTGCCATAGGGACGCGCGTCGGTGAGGACCGGAACGACGTATTGCGACAAATGGTTGAACTCGGCCGGCGTCATCACGTCTTTCCAGAAATCGGTAAAACCGGCGGCGCGCGCGATCTCCGGCGCGTGCAGCGTGACGTTGGTCGAGCCGCCGATCGCCATCGCGACGATGACGGCGTTGCGGATCGAATCGCGCACGACGATGTCGCGTGGCTTGAGGTCCTTCGCCATCATCTGCGCGAGGTATTCGACCAGTTGGTCCGGAAACTCCTTGAGGCGACGGGGATCATCCGACGGCGGCGCCACCATGTTCAGCGGCTGCATGCCGACCACGCCGATGAAGGTCTGCATGGTGTTGTAGGTGAACATGCCGCCGCAGCTGCCATAACCGGGACAGGCATGGCAGGCGATGTGGTGGCGGTATTCGGCGTCCGGGTTGCCGGCAACCTGATAGGCGCTGACGATGTCGAGCTTCTCGCCGGTGTTCGGGTCGGTACCGGGATGGATCGCGCCGTCCGACATGATGATCGCGGGCTGATTATGTTCGAGCAGCGCCGCCAGCGTGCCGACCGGCGGTTTGTCGCAGGCCACCACGGCGATGGTGCCGGCCAGCCCGGAAGCTTCGAGATGCTCGCACAGCGCATCGTGGGTGACTTCACGCCCGATCAGCGAGTAGCGCATCTCGCGGGTGCCGTTGCGGATGCCGTCCGACGTCGCGATGGTGTATTCCGGCTGCACCAGGCGCAGCTGGAGCTTATCAGCGCCCTTGCCGATCCGGCTCTTCAGGCTGACATGGATCGCATCGACCTTCGCCATCACGCCCATATAGCACTGGCTGTCGCCCTTGGTGCCGACCACGCCGACCGACGGCTCGTGGATCAGGTCCGGATCGGTGCCGAGTTCGCGCGCCATCCCGATGGTCTGGGTCGAGCGGCCGGGATGGCGGTCAATGAGGACGATGTTCGAATTTGTCACGGTTAGTTCCTTTGAAGCGGGCGGCTGGTTCAACCGCCGCTGTTTAGAGCGCTCGGAGGGCGTTTGTCACGTGGTCAAATGGAATACCAGTTCCGGGCCAATCGGGACCCGCCGGCGCCCCGCAAAGGATCGCGCTATTCCGCCAGCTCCGGCCATGGCACGATGGTCGACTTCACCGTTTTCATCGCCATGGCATCGGCCACCGCGCGGCCGATGCCTTCCTCGGTAAACGGATAGATCGTCTGCATTTCAAGCCAGGGGTATTTGTTGCGGGTGCGGTAGAGCATGTCGACGCCGAGCGGCAAATCGTTGCCGGTAAATCCCCAGGAGCCCAGCACGTTGAGGTCCTTGGTGCAGATCCGGTGCCACGACGTGTTGATGGAGCCGGCATCGGTGAACTGGCCCATCTCGACATAGGTTCCGCCGTCGCGCAGCATCTCGATGCCCTCGGGGCCCGCGCTCGGATGGCCCGAGCAATCCATCACGAGGTCGGCGCCGAAGCCGCCGACGATGTCGCGCACCGCCTTGATGCGCGCTTCCGGCGTGGTGACCTCTTCGATATCAACGGTCGCCTCGGCTCCGAACTTGCGCGCCAGCGCCAGCCGCGGCGTCTCCGGGGCGCCGACGCAGATCACCCGCCCTGCTCCCATCTCTTGTGCTGCGGCCACCGCCAGAATTCCGATCGGGCCGGAGCCTTGAATGACAACGGTGTCGCCCCAGGTGAATCCGCCGGCGCGGGTGGCGCGGTTGAAGGCGCGGATGCATGAAGTCAGCGGCTCCGACAGCGCGCCGAGCCGCAGCGACATGTCATCCGGCAATTTGTAGATCTTGGTGCCCGGCAGCATGTCGAGATCGACATAGACATATTCGGCCCAGCCGCCCCACAGATGCGGCGCCTTGTCGAAGCCGAGATAGCGGCCGTAATACACCGGGGTCAGGCACTTGTTGGCGTTCTCCGGATAATGGATGCAGTAATAGCAATTGCCGCACGGCATCAGCGGCGGGATCATCACCTTCGATCCCACTGACAGCGGCTTGCTCATGAAGTCCTCTTTGAATTCGGAGCCGACCTCGACCAGCACGCCGCCGATTTCGTGGCCGAGTGTGAACGGCCACGGCAACGGTTTTGGCCAATGGCCTTTCAGGATATGCAGATCGGTGCCGCAGACGCCGCAGGCTCCGACTTTTATCAGCGCGGCCTTCTTCGGAATTTTCGGCCACGGCACGGTGCGGATGACCGGGCTTGCGCCGGGCCCGTCATAGGTGGCGACGCGGATCTGTTGCATGTTTCCTCCGGCCCTTCGGTGCGTGTTGGTTTTTGAAATGCGCGGGCCGAGGCAGGTTATGTGAAGTACGCAGGGATGCCAATGATCGGCGTCATTGACAGTTGCGTCCGACGGTCCCAGTTTGCACCACCAAACGGTGTAGGGGTGATGGGTGCGCAATCGCTGGGCTGTCCTTGCCGTTCTGTTCGCGGTTCGCGCCACCATGGCCTTCCAGTTTCAAAGCGTCGCCACGGTGGCGCCGCTGCTGACAGGTGAATTCGGCGTTGGCATCGCCGATATCGGCGTGCTGATCGGACTGTATTTCGCGCCCGGTATCGCGCTGGCATTGCCGGGCGGCGCCATCGGACAAAAATTCGGTGACAAGAACACGGTGCTCGCCGCCCTGCTGCTGATGCTGGCGGGCAGCGTGACGATGGCAATGGCCACCTCGTGGAATATCCAGATCGCGGGACGGCTGGTCGGGGGCGCCGGCGGCGTCATCCTCACGGTTCAGCTGACCAAGATGGTGACGGACTGGTTCGCGGGCAAGGAAATCGCCACCGCGATGGCGATCTTCGTCAATTCCTGGCCCGCCGGCATCGCGGTCTCGCTGCTGGTGCTGCCAGGGATCGGCACCGGCTACGGCGTCGGCGCGGTGCATCTTGGCGTCGCGGCCTTCGTCGGCTGCGGCATCGTGCTGCTCGCGACCCTGTACCGGCCGCCGCCGGACCTTGCCGCCAGGCCCACGGCACGCGGGCGTCTCGATCGCCGCGCCGCGACCGCCGTGATCGTGGCGGGGCTGATCTGGGGCCTGTTCAATATCGGCTTCGCGATCATCTTCAGCTTCGGGCCGACCATGCTGGTCAAGCGCGGCTGGTCGATCGCGTCGGCCGGATCGGCCCTCAGCATCGGGTTGTGGATCGCCGTGTTCTCGGTCCCATCAGGCGGATGGCTGGCGGACCGAACCGGCCGGCCACAAATCATTCTGGTCACCGGCTCCATCGTGTTTGCGCTGCTGATGATCCTGCTGCCGCGCACCGGCGCAGTGATTTCGACGATCGTCGCCCTCGGCCTGGTCGCCGGCCAACCCGCCGGCCCGATCATGAGCCTCCCCGCGCGCGTGCTGCAACCGGCCAACCGCGCCATCGGCATGGGCCTGTTCTTCACGGTGTACTACGCCGCCATGATGCTGGGCCCGGTGATCGGCGGCGCCTGCGCGAAGTGGGCGGGGAGCGCCGGTGCGGCTTTCGACTTTGGGGCAGCGATGATTTTGCTGTGCCCGGTGTTGCTGTGGGGGTTCAACCGGATTGTGGCGGGGGCGGCGAAGACGGGGTAAGCGTGTCGGACAGGTGTGGGATGATTGCGGCGCTCACACCCGCGGTGGCAGATCGGCGAATTTTCGCTCGCCGCGGAGGACGGCCTGCAATTCGGCCAGTTCTTCGTCGCGGCGATGATAGCCGCAGGTGGTGATGTAGTCGGCGGCGATGGCGAGGTGTTCTACAGCATCCTGTCGCAATTGCGCCATTTCAACGCTATCGAGCGCCACCGGCTTCGATGGAGCATTCTCGATGAACTCATTGAGCGGTGCGAACGCCTCAATCTTTGCAAACGCTAGTCGCGCCTGCTCCAGCGCCATATCGCAAATAAATAATTTCATCGCACCCGGCTCAGCAACCTCGTCAACCTCGTCAAGATCACGCGCCGTGCCTTCCCAATCGCCTATGCTGCGATGAAAAACTGCCCGAGCTAAATGACCACGCGGAATATAATCGATCCGGCCGGCCGCTCTCAGGCCATCGATTGCCTGATTTAGGCTCCTTTTCGCAGCGAGGATGTCGGCGCGGACATCGCCAACTGGCCGACGCCTGCAGTTCCTCAGCGCGAGTCCCGTGCTTGCGCGGCCGATGCTCAGAAAATCAAGAGCAATGAAGGCCAACCAGTTGTTCTTTCGCGCGCCAATAATCGTCTGATTTGCTCGATCCCGAACCTTTACGTAGTATCCCTTAGCTAACAGAAATTCGCCGTAAAGATATCCAGCCGCTCTATCGGGCAAACCGCCTGATAGCCTGCGCTGTAGCCTTTCCATCTTTTTGAACAAGGTGCCCGCCTCGCTGTCTTTTCCGATAATATGCAAAGAGTCAGCGTAACTCGCCAAACTAAATCTTAGTCCCATTAAATCACCGGTTCGTTCTGCAAACGAAACAGATTGTTTGGCTGTCATGACAGCTGCCGCCGTGTCCCCCACTAACGCTTCAATTGAATAGAGATTGCGAGCACCCGCTGCTACATGCACCCAATCTTTCATGTTCATGGCCATCTGCAGGGCAGCGCGAAAAGACTGCACACCTTCGACTAGCCGACCTTGCGCGGCTAAAGTAAAGGCGGCGTGGTTCAATAACCACGCTTTAGTGGCATCGCTTAGCTCTTTCTCCGCCACTTCATATGGCTTTTCGAATAACCAAGAGATCGCGGCCAGATCACTGCCGTAAGCGCCAAGTTGATGAAGAGAATAATACTCAATATCACCACTTTTTGACAGACGAAAAATTCGACCACGTAAAATCTCCGCTGATGTCTGAAAATGCCGGCCAGCGCGACAGCCGTGAGCAACAGCCTGATAAAGTGGAGCAAGATCTTGAAGAGTTGGCATCTTACCTTCTTCAGTATTATCACGCAAATGCTCGTAAATTCGACCGTGCGCCTCCTTCCATGCCACGTAGCTTTTTTCTCGAAATCGCTCCCCGAACCACTCACGAACTAGAGGATGGGCATCGATTGCTTCCGGCGCGGTCGAGTCAATCGGCGCAAGTAGTCGCGCATCTCGCAAGCGAGCCATGGCGCGTCGCCATTCGCCGTCATCGATGTCGATCAGCGCGTCGGTGAGACCATGAATGACAGGCCTTTGGCGCAATGCTTCCAAGCAACCGCCGCTCGCTGGCCGATCAAAAAGCCCCACCATTTTCATGATCGCACGTTCGATAGGATGGTCGGCTAGCCATTCCTGTTCGTAAGACTCCATCACACGCCTTGCGTGGTCGTGGCGGGGGTTCTCAGTATCCGCAAAGAATTGCCGGATACGATCACGTCGGCGCACGTCACCGAATTGTGTCTCCTTGAGAAAACTCGCGAGCAAGCCCAGCGCTAGCGGATGGTCGCCGAACTCTTTCGATGCCGCCCGCAATTCCTTATCGGTCCCCCACACGCCATTGTCGCGAAGCAACGCCGCGCCGGCCTCGTCCGATAGTTGCTCAACATTAACTACAGGCGCGGATTCACCTTCCCACCTGGCGATATCCTTGATCGCCAACCGGCTGGTAAGCACGGCCAACCCATGCGCATCGTCCGGTGCCGTCGCCCCAAACCGCCGCAACAGCGCCCGGAGCCCTTGGTCCTTCAATTCTCCCTGCTGCTTGTCGAGACCGTGCTGCAGCGGCTCGCAACCGTCGAGCACAAGTAATACCCGACGTTTGCTCAGCACTTCGGCGATCGCCTCACCCTTAGCGGTTGCACTGGTGGTTTCGATCTCGATGCCGAGCTTCCCGATCGCCCAATTCAAAAATTGCTCAGCCGATGTTGCACGCTCCTTGGTGCCTTGGCTGTAGAACGACCATCCAAGGACCGTCTCGGCGCCCCGGTAGTTGTTGGCGCGCATGCCCTTGAGCCATTCGTTGACCAGCGCCGACTTGCCGGCGCCTCCTTCGGCGATCAGCGAGAGGATGTTGGTGTTGCGATCGGCCCAGGCCTTGTCGAGACGATCCAATTGAGCCTCGCGACCGACAAGTCGCTCATAGGGCGTTTCGGGAAGGTGCGCCGTATCGACGTGAACCCGTGGCGTAGCAACGGGTACCTCCTGCGTGGCGAGCGCATCAAACGTTGCCTTCCCTATCTGCTTGATCGCCGTTGAGACTTCGGCTTTGGCCTTCCGGGCGGCGATCTCCTCAGCCACGTCCGCGATGTCGTCGGCGACCTCAGCCATCGCCACTTCGCGATCGTTCCTCGACATCAATGACAGCGGCTTCCCGTCCTTCGGACTGAGCAGCAGATCCTTGAGTTGCTTCAGCGCCGTGTTGGGAATCGGGGATAGCACAATGGGAAAAATTCGAACGTCCTCGCCGTCGTTCTGCCGTTTCCGGATGGCCGCGATTTCGGTTTCAACCACGTAGGTTGACGCCAACGAAAAGCGCGAAGCCAACAGGACAAAGATATCGCACTCCGCCAGCTTCTTCAGGACCTCCGCATCAATCACGTCGCTGCCGTGCAAATGTTCGTCGACCCAAATGTCGAAAATGCCGATTTTGACCACTGGCGCGAGAAACGACTGCACGAAGGTCAGCCAGGCCACCTCGTCCGGGCCCGGCTTCTCCGGTTCGTCCTTATGGCTATAGCTGATAAAAATAACCGGCTTGGCCGAAACGTCAGACATTCGCATCCCCACAACCCCGGAGCGAGAGTGCCAGCGCCTGCGTGCAGGTCAAGGCGGCTTTGCCGCCGCGCCGAGGGCTTCAGCAGTCCGCACCCGACGGCATGAAACCTGTCCGCCCGGGATTGCCGAGCCCACCCCCCTGCCTACCCTTCTTGCAACCTCCGCTAACCCCTCGTTAACCCTGCTGGCCGTAGGGTTTCGACGACACCGAGAAGCCGGTGGTCGGGTGGCGAAGATGGCGTTGGCGCATAGAAGAACGATTTTGCCGGCTGCCGAAGAGCGCCGGCGCTTCCAGCGGGTGAAGGTTCACCTGCTCGGCCGCTATATGCTGCCGGACCGCCGCGAGTTTCCCTGCCAGATCATCAATATGTCGCCGGGCGGCCTCGCGCTGCTGGCGCCGGGCATCGGCAATGTCGGTGACCGCGTGATCGCCTATCTCGACCATATCGGCCGGGTCGAGGGCAAGATCACCCGCATCATCGACAATGGCTTTGCCATGACCGTGGGCGCCACCGCCCGCAAGCGCGACAAGCTGGCGGCGCAGCTGACCTGGCTCGCCAACCGCGACATCCTCAATCTGCCGGAAGACCGCCGCCACGACCGTATCATCCCGCGCAACCCGATTTCGCTGCTGACACTCGAAGACGGCACCAAGATGACCTGCCGCATCATCGACATGTCGATGTCAGGCGCCGCCATCGCCGCGGAAAACCGCCCGCCGCTGAAATCGCTGGTGCTGCTCGGCAAGGTGCAGGCCCGGGTGGTGCGAAACCTCGAGGAAGGCTTTGCGCTCGAGTTCGTTCACGAGCAGTTGGCCGAGACGCTCGAAGACGCGGTTACCGCGCGGTAAAGCGCGCAAGCCTCCAATTTCCCCTTTTGCCCCCTTTTTAACGAGACATGAAGGCGGTATCCGCGTTGCGGATGCCGCCTTTCGCCGTTTGACGCCCGCTATTTAAAGTTAACACGGCGGGCTTTTGCCGCCACAACCCCAGGATCGACGGGCGCCGACGCCTTAATCCGTAAAATTTGAATCAATTGCAGTTGTCTAAAATTCTAATCTAATTTTACGCAAGTATAGTTTCGAATTCGCCGCATCCATTACTTGTATTCGTTTCAAATGTACTTGCCTGACTTAGCGGCGGCGCAAAACCTTTGTGCGAAACATGGTCCCAACAAGAAACGGGGGCCACAATGTTTGGTTGGGGACAGGGGAAAGGGTTGGCGGTCGTCGCCATCCTGATTGGTTTGAATGCGCCGGCGCATGCCGCCGGTGAGACACTGTATGCGAGCCTTGGCGACACCACGCGACCGCCGATCGGTTGGGTCGAATTCTGCGCCGACAATCCCGGCGATTGCCGCGGCCGCGCATCGCAGCCACGCGACATCGTGATGTCGCAGACGGCATGGCGGGACCTCGTGCGGGTCAACAAGTGGGTCAATGAGAGCGTCAAGCCGATGACCGACATGGATCATTGGGGAACGATCGAGAAATGGTCGCTGCCGACGGATGGATACGGCGACTGCGAGGACTACGTGCTGCTGAAGCGCAAGATGCTGATGGACGCCGGATGGCCGCGCGAAGCGCTGCTGATCACGGTGGTGCGCGACAAGAAGGGCGAAGGCCACGCGGTGCTGACCGTGAAGAGCGACAAGGGCGAGTTCGTGCTCGACAACCAGAACGAGAACGTTCTGGCCTGGACCGAGACCGGATACCGCTTCGTCAAGCGTCAGTCGCAGAGCGATCCCAATGTATGGGTCTCGCTGGGCGACAGCCGCCCGGCCGTTGCCACCGCCAGCGCCAGAGACCGCTGACAGAGAGCTTAGGACAAGGAATCACAGGACACGCGACCCGGTCACATCCCCACCCCTCCCCGTCCCAGACCGGATCGCGCGCGGCCAGCCTTCCCCCAAAGGCTGGCCGCATCTTTTTTTGTATATAACCATATGATATTAAACGATTTTGTTGAAAACCCGCATTCATGCCGGCGATCACCCGCTTACTGTGCATGGGGTTGTTTTCGATATTTTAGTTCGAAGCAGCCTTGCCCCCGCGTGGCGACGGCCTGTCCGGGGACGATCGCAGGGCCGCTCAGCCGCCCGGCAACGCCCGGTGGAGGAGCCCTCCACCGGCACCCTCTTCCCTTTACCGCCCCACCCGATGCCGCTAGGATTTGACCGGAACGGGAAACGAGGGCGAGATGAAGTTGAAATTGCTGGCTGCCGCGGCGCTGGTCGTGATTTCCCTGCCCGCCTTTGCCGCCGATGCCGATATACGCGTTCATCGCCAGCGCGGTCAGGCGGTTTATGCCGCGCCGTTGATCATCGACTATTCCCACAATTACGGCCCGGCCGATTTTTATCCGGGCACGATGGCGCCACCGGACCGCGTCGTAGTGCCGCTGAATGAACGGGCCTACGGCATCTATGACGGCTTCGATCGCCTTTGCGGGCAGTCGTCGGCGAACTACCGCGGCCAGGACGGCCGGCGACACCCGTGCTACTAGGCGGCCGGTTCGCCGCTTAACGATTCTGTGGGTGCGCCATGCCGTTGGGCAGGCGTCGAGCGTGCTGGAACTTTCGCCTTCTGCTGGGCATTGGAGTCCCATGATCGAATTCAGACATAGCAAGAACAATGGCCTCACGCGTATCGGCTCGCAGCCCATTGCCCTCGCCGCCGCCATCTTCGTCGTCCTGGTGGCCGGCGCCGCATCCATCGCCGTCTGGCGCAGCTATACCGGCACCTCGCCCGAACCGGACCGCGTCGTTGCCGTCCGGCAGTTGCAGGCCCGGACCGCCCAGGCGTCCGAGCAACTGGTCGAAAAAGCCAAGGGCCTGGAAGCGACCCAGCAGGAGTCGATCGACCAGCTGCAGGTGGTCCAGGATCAGCTGCAGACCGTCAGGCGGCTGCTGGCCGCGCAGCAAACCGAGACCCGGAAGCTGTCCGAGCAGGTGGCAAGCCTGACCGGCGCGATCGACGGGCTGCGCCAGTCCTTCGCCAGTGCGCAGGCATCCGAACCCTCGAGTGAGCCATCGGTCCGAAAGCCTTCGGTCAAGAAAAAACGCACCGCGGTGCCGCAGCGCAAGCGTGGCAACTCGCGAAGCTAGCCCGTTCCCGCCCTGTTGGCCGCAGCATCGCGCCGGTCGCCCGCCTCCAAAAGCACCATCCGAACTTTTTCTCGCCGATTGTGAACTGGATCACATATGTCCGTAACATTCCCGGGCATCATGCAGTTCACCGGATGGCGCAAGCCAATTTCAATATCCGGGGCTGGCAAGGCCGTTGGCGTTATACTGCGTCGACGGCCTTGTTTTTTATCCCGCCGCGTTATCGCGGGCCGTTCCGAGGAGGTCTGGCGACCTCTCTGACGCGACCGCGTTGGCGGCGCTGCGTCATCTGCTCGAATTCCCAGAACATCCACACAAAGGCGGCGCCCAGACTGACGACGACACCCAGTAGCAGCAAGGTAAAAACGGGAGCTGTGAGCATGGTGAGCATCCATCAAAGGAGGCAAACGGCGTAACAGCGAACGGGCGGAAGGGCGGAAACGACCGCCACCGGCGGCATACTAAACTAAAGTCGCTGTTTCGTCCCGGGCCGGGCGGTTTTTATTTTGGGCGTTTTGCCCAGCCTTCGGCGACTGCGGGTCGGATCCGCCATCCCGGAAAACGCCGCGCGCCGAGACAAGGTTTACGCCGCGACGTCCGCAGCCTTGGTCTGATCGGTCCGATCCTCGACCATGCTCACCAGGAGGTGGGATTCGCGGTCGGGGCCGCCGACCTGAAGCCGCCGAACCGCGATGGTACGCCGGCCTCGCCTCGGGTTATCAACGGTGTCGACGATTTCCTCGAGCTGTTGATTTTGCGCCAGAAGCTGGCGGTCCCGCTGCTCGATCAGTTCGGCGGCCTGGGTCGGAAACAGTTCGCGCGCCGTCTTTCCGATAATTTCGACGCGCGACATACCGAGCATCTTTTCGGCGGCCCGATTGACGAAAACGTAGCGCAGCGTGCGCGCATCCTTGGCAATGATGCCCTCGGGTATATTTTCAATAACGGCCACCAGGAACTGCTCGGTCCGCTCCAGGATTCGTTCGGCCCGCCGCTGCTCGGTGAAATCCTCGTGGGTTGCGACCCACCCGCCTCCGGCCATCGGCTGTTCGGAGACCCGGATGACCCGGCCGTCGGCCAGAGACAGATCCCTGACGGATGGTTTGCCCTTGGCAATCCGGTCGAGGATGTTGACCATGAAGTCGTCGACATTACCTGTGAACAGGCCCTTCTTGCTCCGATAGAGCAAGACGTCCCGCAGAGTCGTTTCAGACTGGATCATGTGCGACGGCAACTCATACATGGTCCTGAAACCTATATTCGTTGTCAGAATCTTGGTCTTCGAATCGAACATGACCAGACCTTGCGGCATGTTGTTGAGCGCCGCACCGAGCTGCCATTTGGTTTCCAGATATTTGTCATTCAGCTTGTCACGTTCGCCGATTGCGGCATCGCGCTGCCTGGCCGTGCCGATTTCGAGCTGCTCAAGTTCGAGATTTCGGCTTGTCGTATCGCGAAAGTGCTGCAGGGCGCGGGCAAGTTGACCGATCTCGTCCTTGCGTTCGAGGTAGGGAATGACAAGCCCGGTTTTTCCGACCGCGATCAGGTCGGTGGCCTCGGTGATCTGAGCCAACGGTCCGATGACGCGGCTTTTCATGACCCACCCGATGACACCCGCGAGCGCAAGGGCACCGAGCCCGAGACCGAAGAGATACCATGAGGCATTTCGGCTCTTGTCGCCAAGATCCGCAACCTCTTCCGCGCGCGCGGCATGGATCCTGGCAAGAGCCTCGAGGTCGGCGTTGAGCTGGCTGCGCAAGGCGCGATTGGCGTCGTTATCGCCCCACGCGCGCCCGGCGGGCGCACCGATCTCGACCGCACGTCGAACCAGCTCCTTGCGGAATTCGATAAACTGCGCAATGCGCTGCATGAAGCCCCGGAAATGCTCCGCATCGTCGGAGCCAATCGTTTCGTTTCACCTCGATACGACGTCGGCGAGTTCGCGATTGCGCTTGAGCAGTTCGTCGCCGTATCGCTTTACCTTGGTCCGCTCCGACGACATGTAGATGCCGCGCGATTCCATGACGATCGCGTAGATCAGGCCATTGACGCGCTCGATGTTGATCGCGGCCGTCGACGCGGTGGCAAGGTCTTCGCGGAATGCGGTCTGCAGCCGAACGGCCTGGACCGACATGATCAACAACAGCCCGGTCAGGAATACCAGGAGCGTTACGACCGCGTACAATTTCTCGCTAATGCCGAGATCACCGATTTCGCGCATATAGCGCTGCAAGGCCTGCTTCGTGATCATGTCGAACAATCTCTGGAGGCGAGAACTGTCTGTGGCACCGAGGCACGCGCAAAATCCAGACATGTGCCTTGTAAAGGGTGCGACCTCGGCACTACCGTGGCCTTAAATCCGCGCCACGTAAGAATACGGGAATGACCGGGCCCCAAACTGCCCTCGCGGAACTTTTCGCGATGAACGCACTTGAATCCCGGCGTGCGCAAGAGCGCCTCGCATTCAGATACAGCGGCGAAGCGCGGAACAAGATCAAACCCATCGAGGAGGCCAGACGATGACCACCGATCCGGACCCCTTTGAACAAGGCCAGCGCGCGGCGCGGAAGAACATTCCTGCCGAAGCCAATCCGTATCAGAACGGCAGCGACGAACACGCGCTCTGGGCCACCGGCCACGAAAACGCGGCCGGCGAGATGGAAGCCGATCAGTCGGAAGGTTGAAGCGGCCGGACTGCCTCAGCCGATTTTCTTCATGCCTTTTTTGAATCGCGCCCCGTTGGCGACGTAGAATTTTGCCGCACTTCCCATCCTGGCGACTTGCGCGGGATCGAGCGTGCGGATCACCCGCGCCGGCGACCCGATGATCAGGGAGTATTCGGGAAACTGCTTGCCTTCCGTGATCACCGAGCCGGCCCCGACGATGCTGCCACGGCCGATCCTGGCGCCGTTCATCACGATCGAACCCATCCCGACCAGCGCATCATCCTCGATCGTGCAGCCGTGCAGGATGACGTTGTGACCGACCGTGCAATTCCGTCCGATGGTCAGCGGAAAACCCATATCGGTATGGCAGGTCGAGTTGTCCTGCACATTGGAATTTTCGCCGATCTCGATCCACTCATTGTCGCCGCGCAGCACCGCGCCGAACCACACACTCGCAGAATTGTGCAACCGGACCCTGCCGATCACCGTGGCGGTGTCGGCAATGAAGAAGTTTCCGTCCGCGGGGAGTTCGGGCGCCTGCCCGTCGAGTTCGTAGATCGCCATGCCCAGTCAGTCTCCGGTTCGCGGCGACATTGGCATAGACGTTTGGCTCAGGCCAGCACCCCGGCGGCGCGCAGCGTCATCAGGAAAAATGTGCCGGACATCAGGCTCCAGAACCCCGCCAGCACGGTCGCCATCATCACGAACTGGAAGCGGCGGCGTTCGATCCGCGCGCCGCGCAGGGTGTTGCGCATGATGATGAAGGGGGCGGCGAAGACCAGGAACGGGACGGCGGCGAGAGCCTTTGGCGCCACCCCCTCTTGCAACAGTCCGAAGCCCGCCGGGCGCCGCACCAGGGCCTGATATCCGCTGGCCAACGCGCCCGCGAGAGCAAAGCCGATGAAAAGGGAGAACAGGGAATTCAACGCATCAGGCGACATCGAAAGGCACTTCCGCTACACAACCGGCTTCCAGCAACTTCCTCCTGCATCGCAAAATTGGCCGGTGGCCGCCACACTATCCTTAAGGAAAGGTTAACGCCGGCGTCCGGAACCGCCCCCCGGACATGGCTCGCGCGGGTGCCAACCGCGCGAAATCGTGCGGAAGCCCGCCGGGGCATGGCATATTTGCAGCTGATTCGTGCCCTCGGGGCCACCTCAAGCTGTTTGGTTCATGACCTTTCTTTCGTCCGTCCAGCACATCGCCCGCGGTTCACGCCGACGTCGCCGCAGCCACATGATCCCGGTCGTGGTCGGGGGCGCGGTCACGGCCTGCGCGATGGCCGTGGTCGGCTATTTGCTGTGGCCGACCTTTGGCGCCAAATCTTCAGGCAATCCAGAGCGGTTGCCGGTGAGCGTCGGAGCGACCCTCTTCAACGTGCCGACCATGGCGGTGCGGCGGAAGATCCAGCGCCATTCAGGGCCGCAGGAACGCGTCGATCTCAGCTTCACGTTTCCAGCACTCGAGGCTCCCGACGCCCCGAAGCATGTCAGCGCCGATACCGTCGAGGAATCGATCCAGCCGATCGACCGGATCTTCCTGTCGATCTCGGCACATCATGACACGCTGGCGCCGGATGCCCGCGTGCGAACCATCTATCCGCGCTATCTCGAACAGACCTCGCCGCCCGAGCAGGATGGTCTGACGATGCGTGCCTTTCGCGACGGCACGCCCTACAGCAACGAGGATATGTTTCTGGCGAAGGCGCCTACCCTCTATGCGCGCTGCACGCGCGACGCCGCCACTCCCGGCATGTGCCTGAGCGAGCGCCGCATCGACGGCGCCGATCTGACGTTTCGCTTTCCAAGGAGCTGGCTGGCGCAATGGCGCGATGTCGCCAATGCCATGGACCGCCTGGCGCTGCAGTTGAACGGGCCGAAATAGCGACCGCATCCTGACAGGATGAGGTCAGCGTCGTCAGCCCTGATCGACCAGATCTTCCTCGAGGATCGCCATCTGAAACTGGAATGAGCGGTCATCATCTTCGTCGTCGACGAACAGCACGCCGATGAATTCCTCGCCGATATAGACCTCGGCCGAGTCATCCTTTTTCGGCCGCGGCACCACGCGAAGCTTTTGATTGCCGAATACGCGCTTGAGATAGGCGTCGAGTTTCCTGACTTCCTGAACGTCCACGGCAGTCTCCAATGCGATTGAGGTTTCGGCAAGTTCTAGGCCGAGACGAGGCGAACTGCCAGCCCAACTTGCAGAATTCGGCACGCGATTCCGCAGGCTTGCCGGCCCTGCACGCTGAACATCAAATTCCGATGGCGTTGATCATCTGATCCATGGTGCGCGACGGCTCGGCGCAGCCGGCTTCGCCGACGATCTTGGCCGGAACTCCGGCTACGGTGACATTGTGCGGTACCGGCTTCACCACCACGGAGCCCGCGGCGATGCGGGCGCAATGGCCGATCTCGATATTGCCGAGAATTTTCGCGCCTGCCCCGATCAATACGCCGCGACGGATTTTGGGATGGCGATCCTCGTTCTCCTTGCCGGTGCCGCCCAGCGTGACGCCGTGCAGGATCGAGACGTCATCTTCGATCACCGCGGTCTCGCCAACCACGAATCCGGTGGCGTGATCGAGGAAGATACCGCGGCCAATTCGGGCCGCGGGATTGATGTCGGTCTGGAATACCGCCGAGGCGCGGCTCTGCAGATAATAGGCAAAATCCTTGCGGCCCTTGTGATAGAGCCAGTGCGCCAGGCGATGGGTCTGGATCGCATGAAAACCCTTGAAGTAGAGCAAGGGATCGATGAAACGCGAGGTCGCGGGATCGCGGTCGAACACCGCCACCATGTCGGCGCGGAAGGCATTGCCGAGATCGGGATCGTCGCGCAGCGCCTCATCAAAGGCCTGGCGGATCAAATCGCCCGACAGCGCCGAATGGTCGAGCCGCTCGGCGATGCGGTGCACCACGGCGGCTTCCAGCCGGTCGTGATGCAGCACGGTCGAATAGATGAAGGAGGCGAGCTCGGGCTCGCGGCGGACGATATCTTCGGCCTCGGTGCGCACCCGATCCCAGATCGGATCGAGCGCCGCCAGTTTGGCGCCCTGCGGATTGATCTGATGCACTGCCATGGGCTGCTCTCGCAAATTCTGATGTTCTCGGCGTGCACCATAGCACGGCGGGCGGACGGCTGTCCCGCGTTCGGCCGGCATGGACCTTGAACCCGGTCAGGAACGTGCGCTAATGCATTGAAGCGGCGCAGTTCCTTGCGCGGTCGAAACCCGGTCTGCCGAAAGCGTTGGCTCAAGGTGGTCCGCAATTTCTGGAAATCAAGCCATCGGGGTTCCAACTATTTGTGGATTTCCGGTTTACGACTAATCAGGACATGGTGGGCCGGACATGGGGGAAATTGGCATCAACACGCGGGTTTTGCGCGCGCGCGCGGCCGATACGGCATGGGTTTGGCTCTCGGCCATCGCGATTCCCCTTATGCTGATCGCCCCGGCGCTGTGGAATGGCTATCCGCTGCTGCAGTACGACACCGGCGGCTATCTGGCCCGGTGGTATGAGAGCTATCTGGTCCCCAGCCGATCCACCGTGTTCGGCCTCTATCTGCATTTCGGCGAGGATTCGAGCTTCTGGATCAATCTCGGGATCCAGGCGCTGGCGACGCTGTGGATCGTGCAACTGGCGCTGCGCGTGTTCGGCATGCTCCGGCCATGGCGGCTGGCGGCAATCAGCCTCGCTTTGATCCTGACCACGGCGCTGCCCTGGCTCGCCTCGACGCTTCTGACCGACATCTTTACCGGCCTGTCGGTGCTGGCGCTGTTCATCCTGGTCGTGCACGGGGCCCGGATTTCCACGATCGAAAAATGTTCGCTGTTCGTGTTTACGGCCTTCGCCGCGTCCACCCACAGTGCCACGCTGGCGGTGCTGCTCGGGCTGTGCTGCGCCGGCTGGATCGCGCGCCCCTTTCTGCGCGGGCGGATCGCCGTGTCCGGATTGCTGCAGGGCAGCCTCACCATCGTTGCCGGCGCCGCCATGCTGCTATCCGCCAATTTCGCCCTCTCGGGACAGTTGGCATGGACGCCCGGTGGTTACGGCGTTGCGTTCGGCCGGATGCTCCAGGACGGTATCGTCAAGCAATACCTGGTGGATCACTGCGCGCAGCAGAAATTGAAGCTCTGCCCCTATCGCAATGAATTGCCGGCCACCGCGGATAGGTTCTTGTGGGGCAGTAGCGTGTTCAACGATCTCGGTCGTTTCAATGGCCTGAACGACGAGATGGGCTTCATCGTCACGCGTTCGCTTGCCGAATATCCGCTGCGCCAGGCCGAGGCCGCCATCGTCGCCACCGCGCAGCAACTGGTCCTTGTCGGAACCGGCGAAGGCACCAACGTCTGGATTGGCCATACCTACGGCATCATCGAGCGTTTCATCCCCTCGCAAGTCAGGTCGATGCGCGCGGCGTATCAGCAGCACCATGACATCGATTTTGCCGCCATCAACCTGCTGCACGTTCCAGTCGCGCTGGCGTCGATGCTGGCGGTCGTTGCCATCCTGGCGATCGCGATCTGGCGGCGACGGCTCGACGATCTCACGCTGCTGGCCGCGACGGTGACGATCGCGCTGCTCGGCAACGCCTTCGTCTGCGGCGTGATATCGGGACCGCATGACCGCTACGGCGCGCGTCTCGCATGGGTTGCCAGCTTCGTCGCGCTAATCGCGCTGCTCAGGCATTTTGCAGGTCACGACGAATCCGAAGCCTCACTTTCGCCGTGAGAGAAAATCCAGCACGCCCGTCTTGTAGACCTTGTCGCCGACTGCCCGCATGTGGTCGCGGTTTGGAATATCAAGCACCTCGGCGCCCGGGATGATCTTTCCCAGCGCATCCGCCGAGCCCGCGATTTCGTCGGCGGTTCCGACGGCGATCAGCACCGGCACCGCGATGCCGGCGGCCTCCTCCCGGGTTATCAGCCGGCGCGAGCCGCGCAGACAGGCTGCCAACGCCCGGCGATCGCTGCGGGTCTGGTCGGCAAACGCGCGAAAGGTCCGTCCCACCGGATCGGTAACATCCTCAAGCGACGGCGCCTCCAGTGCTGCCGCGACGTTTTCGCCGGGACCGCCGCCCTCGATCAGGCCGATGCCGATGCCGCCGAAGATCGCCGAGCGCAGCCGCTGCGGCGCGTGCCGCGCCAGCACCGCCGTCATCCGCGAGCCCAGCGAATAGCCCATCACATCGGCGCGTTCGAGCTTCAAATGATCCATCAGCGCGATGACGTCGCCGGCCATGGTGGCAATCTCATAGGCCGCGGCGTCATAGAGTTTGCCGGATTCGCCATGCCCGCGATTGTCGAGCGCGACGACGCGGCGGCCGCTTTTCCGCAGCTCGGACACCCAGGTCGGATAGACCCAGTTCACATTCTTGCTCGAGGCAAAGCCGTGCACCAGCAGGATCGGATCGCCCTCGCCTTCGTCGAGATAGGCAATCTCAACTTCGCCGTTATGAAAACTCGGCATCAGCAGTTCCATGCTTTTTTAGGGAAATGGGATCGGCGATCGGGGACTGTCGGCAAGCTTAGCCGTACGCGACGGAGCCTGCCAGAGATGCGTCGGGCGCGACGGCCACCGCCGCCATCTGCCTTCGCAGCCGCCGCGCCTTTTTGCGGCGCAGATGGGCCATGGTCAGGCGTTCGGTGGTGGCCTTGATCGAAGACAGGAAGCCGAACAGGGCGACCAGTGCGCCGAACACCCACATCGTCAGATTGAAGGTCCCGGCGACCAGCAAGAGCGCGCCGCGACCGAGCACTTTCAGGATCGCGCGGGTCTGGCCGCCCCTGGCCTCCGCCAGCCGGGCGGCGCGCGCCACGTCCTTGGGGCCTTCGGCGATTTTCAGCGTGTCCTGGGCGGCGCGGATACCGGCCTTCTCGCCAACCCGCCCGACGTCCTTGGCGAGCCGAACCAGCGCGCCGGCCTTTTCGGCGCGGAACGCCGCCTTGATGGCGGTGATGCTCGGCCCGGGCCGCAGCACGGAACCGCTCGCCATCGCCTGTTGCAGCATCGGCCCGTCAACCACACCGCGCGCCGAACGGCCGGCCCATTTCGTCAGCCCCTCGCCCAGCCGCCCGACCTTGCGGGCGTCCTTGACCAGCGTGAGCCCGGCGCGCAGCGGCAGCGCGCCACCGACGCTGACATAGGTCGCCGCCGTCACCGCAAGGCCGGCGGTGGCAAGCCCCAGCACCAGATGGTCGGTATCCTCGCCCATGGCTAGATGCTTGCCTTCGCGCACCACGTCCCTGATGTCGCCGAACACGAAGAGATCGCCCGCCACCGTACCGGACAGGCTGGCCACGTCGTCGGCCTCGCCGACCACGAGCCCGGTGAGGAAGCGCCTGGCATAATGCGACGACGTACTTTGTTCCGCGATGGTGTCGCCGACGCGCTTCAGGAGATCGTCGCCGAGCGGGATGTTCCTTTCCCGGGCCAGGCTGACAAAGCTGCCGGCGAGATCGGCATCGTTGGCGGCGAGCGCGGCCTCGATATTCTCTTCGATGAGCGCCGCGTTATTCCGCAGAGCAGAATGGAGCTGGAGGTCGGAAAGCGCGGCCGGATCGTCCCGCGCCGCCAGCACGGCAACCGAATCGCGGGCGTGCGGCCACAGCAGTGCGAGCGCCACGGCGAACACCGCCATGCCAGCCACCGCCGGAACTATCCGCCACCGTTTCATCCCGAAAAACCCAATGTTTCGCTCTCCTCGAGATGGTGTGCCGTTTTTCGGACACAACAGCCCCGACGAAAGAAGGGCTTCTCTGGGACAACAAGATTGTGTCGAATTTGCCTGAGCAAATGAGCGATCGGGGCTCTAGGAATCACCACTTTCCGCCAGTATCAGTGGCGTGCGGCGAGTCCAGCCTGCCGCGTCCCGTTGCGTCCGCCGCCGTTGCCACCCAGGGTGAAATACAATGTCCGATCATGTCGTCCCACACTTCCACAATGATGCCGGCGTTTCCGTCATTGAGATCGGTTCGCAGGAGTTCATGTGCGTGGGCGCCAATCCGCCGTTCGACCACCCGCATGTGTTCCTCGATCTCGGCAACGACAACGAGATCATCTGTCCCTATTGCTCGACGCTGTATCGCTACGCCGCCGACCTCGGGGCGGGCGAGGCCCGCCCCCCCGAATGCGTGAAGGACAAGGTCGCCTGATCGACCTGTGGCTGTCTCACGCACCATCGTCGTCGCTGGTGCCGGGATCGGGGGACTGACGGCGGCGCTGGCGCTCGCCGCCCAGGGTTTTCGAATTGTCGTGCTGGAGAAGGCCGAACGGCTCGAGGAAGCCGGCGCCGGCCTGCAATTGTCGCCCAATGCCAGCCGGGTGCTGATCGAACTCGGCTTGCAGCCGCGTCTCGCCGGACGCACGGTGATCCCCGACGCCGTCAGCATCATGAGCGCGCGCCACGGTGGCGAAATCGCACGGCTGCCGCTCGGCGAGGCCGCGACCTTTCGCGCCGGCGCGCCCTATTGGGTGGTGCATCGCGCCGACCTGCAGGCCGCACTTGCGGCAGCGGTCAACGACCATCCCGATATCGAGCTGCGGCTCGGTTGCCAGTTCGAGGACGTCACCGCCCACGCCAAGGGACTGACGGTGGTCCAGCGCAGCGGCATGACGCGGCACCAGGAGCTGGCGACCGCGCTGATCGGCGCCGACGGCATCTGGTCCACGGTCCGGCAGCACCTGTTTCCGGAGGTGCAGCCGCAATTCTCCGGCCTGATCGCCTGGCGCGGCACGCTCGACGCCACCCAGCTGCCGCGCGAACACACCTCGCGCCGGGTCCAGCTCTGGATGGGACCGAACGCCCATCTCGTCGCCTACCCGATCTCGGGCGCGCGCCTGATCAACGTCGTCGCGGTGGTGCCCGGCACCTGGAACCGGCCGGGCTGGAGCGCGCCCGGCGAGGCCGCCGACATCAAGAACGCGTTTGCCTCGTACCGCTGGCCGGCGCCGGCGCGCATGATGCTCGGCGCCGTCGACGACTGGCGCAAATGGGCATTGTTCACCGTGCCCGAGGGCGGCCAATGGAGCGAAGGCGCGGTGGCGCTCTTGGGCGACGCCGTCCACGCCATGCTGCCGTTTGCCGCGCAAGGCGCCGGCATGGCGATCGAGGATGCCGCGGTGCTGGCCAAGGTGCTGGGCGACGGCGCCGCCGACAATGCCGCCGGCATGGCGGCGGCGCTGAAGCGCTACGGCCAGTTGCGCCGCGCCCGCGTAGGCCGCGTGCAGCGCACCGCAAGGCGCAACGGCACGATCTATCATCTCGGCGGCCCGGCGGCGCTGGCCCGCGACTGGTTCATCCGCGCGATGGGCCCGCAACGCATGCTGGCGCGGCAGGACTGGATTTATGATTGGCGGGCGTGAGGGGTGGAGTGAGGCGTGGTGGGCATGGCATGGGGAAATTCATGTTCGCCGCTCCACCACCGGTCGTCATCCCCGCGCATGCGGGGATCCAGTACGCCGCGGCTTCTCGGTTTAGTCGTTATACCAAATCTCATCAATTGTGACTCGTTGACGATTCCCAAATCAGTTTCGCTCTGATTCATTGGTGGCGAACGATGGAGGTTCGTCATGTCCATTCCAGTATCGTTGCGCGGTGATTTCACGGCATCTCAACTGCGC
>JBBQUA010000052.1:0-26407 GCA_038212905.1 Hyphomicrobiales bacterium | reverse complement strand
AGGTCGATATGGCCGCCACGCACCATGCCGAAGGATTCGGCCGACGAGAAATAGCTGGTCGACGGCAGTTCGGTGACGGTCTGCTTGCCGGCGTTGATCAAATCGGGATCTTCCTCGCCCTCATAGGGGAAAGGCCCCATTCCGAGCATGCCGTTCTCGCTCTGCAGCACGACGTCGACGCCGTCGGGAATGTAGTTCGATACCAGCGTCGGAATGCCGATGCCGAGGTTGACATAAAATCCGTCGCGCAATTCCTTGGCGGCGCGGGCAGCCATTTGTTCGCGGGTCCAGGCCATCGGAATTCCTCTCAGGTTGCGGCGGCAGCGGCGTCACGCATGCGCGTGGTGCGGTGCTCGATCCGCTTGTTCGCATTGCCGACTTCGATGATGCGCTTGACGAAGACGCCGGGCGTGTGGATGTGGTCGGGATCGATTTCGCCCGCAGGCACCAGATGCTCGACCTCGGCCACGGTGATCTTCGCCGCGGTCGCCATCATCGGCTTGAAGTTCCGCGCGGTCTTGCGATAGACGAGGTTGCCCGCGGTATCGCCCTTCCAGGCGTGGACGATGGCGACGTCGCCGAACAGGCCGCGCTCCATGATGTATTTCTCGCCGTCGAATTCCTTCACTTCCTTGCCTTCGGCGATCAGGGTGCCGACGCCGGTCTTGGTGTAGAACGCCGGAATGCCGGCGCCGCCGGCGCGGATGCGCTCGGCCAGCGTGCCCTGCGGCGCGAATTCGAGTTCCAGTTCGCCGGCAAGAAACTGCTGGGCGAACAGCTTGTTCTCGCCGACATAGGACGAGATCATCTTCTTGATCTGCCGGGTCTCGAGCAGCCGGCTCAATCCGATACCGTCGACGCCGGCATTGTTGGAGACCACGGTCAGGTTCTTGACGCCGGATTCGCGGATCGCGTCCGACAGGGCCTCGGCGATGCCGCACAGGCCGAAGCCGCCGGACATGATCATCATGCCGTCCCTCAAAATGCCTTCGAGTGCCGATTTGGCGTCGGGGTAGACCTTGTTCATGGAATACGACCTGATGGGAGGGAGGCGCTGGCGGCCCACATTAACGGGGATTATTAGGCGAATTCTTCGCAATGCGTCAATGACGGGGCATTTGCCGCTTCTGGGGGTTAGATTGCGCTATTCCGGCTTCGGAAGTGCGCCCCCTCTCCCGCTTGCGGGGGAGGGTTGGGGTGGGGGCGCGGCATCGGGACTCGCGGAGATAGCCCCCACCCGCCTCGCTTCGCTCGGCACCCTCCCCCGCAAGCGGGAGAGGGAAGAAGGCGGCCTTGAAAGCGTCAAGAAAACCTATCAAGTTGTGGGGGTTGGCCTCCCGCCCGGCTCTCTTCGACAGCCGCTCGACGACATCAACCCGACATCAGTCTCAGCAGACTTGCTGTTCAACCAGACCTAGTTTTTAACAGGACTTGGGTTTCAAAGACTTGGATATGTCATTGACGGTGGCCCAACGAATGAAGCGCCTCGGGATGCCGGTTGCCGCGTTTTTCGGCGTGGCGCTGATCGGCCTGATCGCCACCTCCTGGTTTCTCAACCGCGACGCCCTGCGCCAGGCGGTGGAGGCCCAGATCCGCGCCGTCACCGGCCTCGACCTGGTCGTCAATGGCGCCATCGAGGTATCGATATTTCCCGGCAGCTACGTCTCGTTTCATGACGTCGGCCTGAAGGGCGGCGCGACATCAGATCCCGCGCTTGCCGTCGACGTCCTGACCGCGAATTTGCGCCTGCTGCCGTTGTTGCTGCGGCGGTTCGAGATTTCCGATGTCATGATGCTGCGCCCGCATATCCGCGTCGTCCGCGACGGCAATGGCGACAGCAACTGGACGCCGTTCATCGATACCATCGCGCGCACCATGCAGCCCGGCGCCGAGAACCCGTTGTCGTTCTCGGAAATCCGCATCCAGGACGGCCTGCTGACCTATCAGGATGCCGCCAACCACGTCGCCGAGACCATCGGCGACATCGATCTGTCGCTGGCGTGGCCGTCGATCTCGCGTTCCTTCGCCGCAACTGGGCAATTCGACTGGCGCGGCGAACGGGTCGACGGCTCGATCAGCACCAGCGACTTCGTCGCAGCCCTTTCCGGTGACCGCTCCGGCCTGAAGGCGCGGATTGCCAGCCCGCCGCTGAAGCTGGCGTTCGACGGCACCGTCGCCAACCGCACCAGCCTTATGATGGAAGGCACGCTCACGATCGACAGTCCGTCCTTGCGCAACGCCCTGCGCTGGGCCGGCCAGCCGCCGCCGGGCACCGGCGGGTTCGGCCGCTTCGCGCTGAAGGCCCGCGCCAATCTCGTCGGCTCGTCGATCGCGCTGACCAACGTCAATGTCGAACTCGACGGCAACGTCGCCGAAGGCGTGATGACCTACGCCAACACCGGCCGCCAGACGCTGCAGGCGACGCTGGCCGCGGGCAATCTCGACTTCACGCCCTACATCTCCACCTTCCGCCTGCTCGCTTCCGGCGCGCGCGACTGGAACCGGCAACTGTTCGACCTCAACGCGCTCACCACCACCGACCTCGACATGCGACTGTCGGCGGCGAAGGTGACGGTGGGCTCGTCGAAACTCGGCCGCACCGCGTTCGGGGCCAATTTGCGCAGTGGCGCGCTGGCGCTCAGCGTCGGCGAGGCGCAGATGTATGGCGGCATCGCCCGGGGCTCGTTCGGGATCTCGCGCTCCGACACCGTCGCCGACATCAAGGCCCAGTTCCAGTTCACCGACGTCGACCTGCAGGCCTGCGCCTCTGAATTGTTCGGCATCACCAAATTGTCCGGCCGCGGCAATCTCAACGTCTCGCTGGTCGCCTCCGGCGCGAGCCCCTTCGGCCTCGCCCAGTCGCTCGACGGCAGCGCCACCCTCACTGGTCATGACGGTGCCATCGCCGGCTTCAATGCCGAGCAGTTGTTGAAGCGGCTGGAGCGCCGCCCGCTGTCCGGCGCGGGCAATTTCCGCGCGGGCTCGACGCCCTACGACAAGTTGACCATCGCGCTGAAATTCAGCGACGGCATCGCCACCGCCGAAGACATCCGCGTCGAGGGTCCGTCCGCGCGCCTGACCCTGACCGGCACCGCCTCGGTGCCGATGCGCGAATACGACATGAAGGGCGTCGCCAGCCTGGTCTCGGCGCCCAATGCCGCCGCCGGCTTCGAACTGCCGTTCGTGGTGCAGGGCCCGTGGGACGATCCGCTGATCTTCCCCGATCCGGAAAGCCTGCTCCGCCGCTCGCCGGGCGCGGCGCCTTTGCTCGACGCGGTCAAGGACCGCAAGACAAGGGATGCGGTGCGCTCGGTGCTGGAGCGGATTACGGGGGGAAGGCCGGCTGCGGCGCCGGATGCGGCGGCGCCGGCGCCTGCGGCAAGTGTGCCGGCGGAGGCGCCGAAGGCGAATTAGCAATGCGTTTCGCGTCCGAACTAAGAGCCTGACGAGCCTCAGGGCTGCTCTATCCCGCGACAATGAAAACCTGTTGTAGTCCGATATTTGCTTCGCGGAAGTATTTATTCCTATTGTCGATCTTGGTTTTGGGCCTATTTTTGGACCTATTGGCTTTCGGGCATACTCGTTCCGGAACGCCCATATCCCCGTAACGGCAATTTGTTGGATTCACGATGGCGGCTTGTCTGAACGTGGAAACGTGGCGTGCCAGCACCACAACAGAGGTTGCCGCCTTCTTGGACGCCAGCAAAAAACCAGAAGATCGGAGACGGGAGTCCCTCGCCGTCCGCACGAAGCTAAGGCCGGTCGATGTTTACGCGTATCTGAAGGCCCGGTTTGGGGAATCGAATGGCTTTCAGAACGTCCTACGTAAGGATGATAGCGACAACCTTGTGCATTGGGATTTCCAGCTCAAGGCCGGGGATGAGGACGTTTACATCTGCGGCTATCTCCGCGAGGTTCACTTGATTGTTTCCGAGAAACTGTCCGACGAGCAATGGAAAGAGCTTATCAACGCGATCAAAGCTGATTTTTCACGCGTTGCTAAAGATAAGTCCGCCATCGTTCGCTCTTTCGAAAAGTACATTCTGTTTCAGAACAAGTATTCCGCGATAGCCGGTCTTTGCGCCGATCTTCACGCAAGCATCTTGGATGCGCATGGACCAGTGGACGTGATCTATCCAGATGACTCCAAAGAAAATCTGGAGGAGTCAAAAAAGACAATGGAGGACCGATCCAAGCGGATCGAAAAACTGTTCGGGGATTGTTTGAAACTTCGGCTCCTGATGCCAATCATGGCCGAAGCTTACATCAACATGCTCATTCTAACATTTTGTAGGAACGCCATTCGCGACGATGAAACGGCTTACAACACTTTTTTAAGGTCAAACATTCCTGAGCGCTTGGAGCTGCTCAGCGTAAACTGCGATGGATTCTCAAAGGCGGTCGATAAAAGCGTTCCCGGCTACGGGGAGTTTATGACAATTATCAATCGCCGGAATTTTGCGCTGCATGGCAATGTTGATCCCGCCCGCGAACCCATCGAAATCGTTTATTTTGAAGACCGACGACCCCTATTTGTGAATCCCGGAAACAATATAGAGTTGCTGTTTGAATATATGGAATCGCAGGCCGATCCGGTTGTGTTGTTAAAGGAGTATGAGAAGTTACATGGCTTTTTGGTCGAGATGACCAACTGCCTTGTGCCTCGTAGCAAGCAATTTTTCGAACAAGTGGTAAGCGATGCCTATCCGGGTTTCAAAGTGGATATACGTCGCCCAACGCGCCTGTTTCCCGATTACTACGTTTGGAGTGGCTTCTCTGGAATGCGCTATGATGATCAGCTCGACGTAAAATGGTGAAGGTGTAACTTCTTTCCTTTAAGGTTTTCAATGCTCCTTTTCCTCGCAAATATCATTGAGCAACTTGACCTGGCCGTTGAGCACCTTGCGAAAGGCGACGCCAACAACGCACGATTTGCGCTCATGCTCTCCGACAATGCCATTGAGCTGATGCTACACAGGATCGCCCAGGACCAAATGCGTAAGCTCAAAAGCTATCAGCATCTTGATAAACCATATCCTCACAAAGCCACCCTTGACCGCGCTCAAGGCCGCCACTTCGACGAAAAGGTCAAGTTCGCTAAACTGGAAGCCAAGTTATCAGAGGACCAAGCAGATACTCTTATGATTGCGCATGCGTTCAGAAATGAAGTCTACCATGTTGGTGTACAGCACGAGGCCGTTTTGACTGCAGTCGCAGCATTTCACATTAAAACGGTTTGTGACTTTCTAGCTTGCTACTCACCGGCCTTCATGTTTTGGAGTTCTAACCAGC
Source organism: Hyphomicrobiales bacterium (assembly GCA_038212905.1). Lineage (GTDB taxonomy): Bacteria > Pseudomonadota > Alphaproteobacteria > Rhizobiales > Xanthobacteraceae > Bradyrhizobium. The sequence continues at coordinate 21,115 of JBBQUA010000052.1, read as the reverse complement.
GACTTCCCGAGCGGGCCAAGGCCTATTTTAGTGACCCGGGCATTTTGATGCCCGGAGCTGGAAACGAGTTTCACGCCGCTTGCCGGGCGCTCGCGCTCAAGGCGGGCCATACAGACAAGGCATTCGCCGATACGCTTGCTTCACACATGGCACAAACGGTCGAAGAAAAGAATGACTATATCAACCACATATCGACGGGCGCACCAAAGCCGCAAACGCGGGATCAAGTGGTGATCGATTGCCAAGTGTGGCCCCTGGCCTTCACCGATGAGGGCAAACAATTTGCGAGAGATAATGGCTTCCCGGGCGGCAACATGTTGGCCTTCATTGAATGGCTGGCCAAAAACTATCCTTTGCAGTTCAGAGGCGATCCGATTCCGGCTTGGAAAAAGCGCGCTAATCAACTCTTTCAAGAACGGAATTCCGCCAAAGCTTTAAAAAAATACCGAACCTTCATGGACGAAACAGCCGATTTACGCGAGCAAATCGATGAGACAACATCACAAGTGGACAATTACATCGACGAGCAAATCGACCGCGCGAGAGAAGCTAAATACTTCAAGGAATGATTGAACCCGCATTGTAGCCCGTAGGGCGGATTAGCGAGAGCGTAATCTCGCCATCATCTGCGAAAGGAAGCCATGTAGATCTGGTTATCGCGCCGCTTGCGGACCCCACGGCTAACTCGCCCCGCCCGATAAACTCACCTCTTTTCATTATCTCAAAATTGAGATATAAACAACCGTGCCCTGGCGAGTCGAAATCCTCGACGAAACCGTCGCTGCAGAGATCGCCGCGCTGCCGGCCGACATGCAGGCGCGATTCATCCGGCTTGCCGAGCGCATTGCGTCAGCCGGGCTGGAGAGCCTGAGCGAACCGCATGTGAAGCATCTTGAAGGCAAGCTGTGGGAGTTGCGGCTGACCGGTCGCGATGGAATTGCCCGCGCGCTCTATGTCACGGCGATCGGCCGTAGGGTCGTTGTGGTCAGGGCGTTCGCCAAGAAGACACAAAGAACGCCGCGTGCCGAAATCGAACTCGCGCTCCGGCGCGCAAGGGGCATCACATGACCATCCAGTTCGAAAAGCTGAAAGCCCGCCTGCTCGCCAACCCCAGGGTCAAGGCTGAGTATGACGCACTCGCGCCAGAGTTCGAGATTGCCGCGGAGTTGCTAAAGGCTCGGCTGCGCGCGGGCCTGTCCCAGGCCGAACTGGCTGAAAGAATGGGCACCAGCCAATCCACCATCGCCCGGCTGGAAAATGGTCACTCGCTGCCGAGCACCAAGACGCTGCTGCGCTACGCCGAGGCCACCGGCAGCAAGTTTCAGGTGCGGCTGTCGGCGGCCTGACGCATCACCCAATCCTACTTCCGCGTCCCGTCCTCGATGATCTCGACGACGCGCGACATATCCTGCTGGGCGCGGCCCTGAAACACGCCGTGCTTCAGGACCAGCCGCACCGCCTGGCTCACCCACATGGGAACGCCGAGTTCCTCGCCCTGCTCGATGGCGAGATCGACGTCCTTCATCAGGATCTCGATGGTGGCGCCGAAGTCGAAGGTGCGCGGCACGACGGCGTCGGGGAAGATGTGCGTGGTCGCGAAATTGCGGCCGGTGCCGTTGTTGAGAATCTGCAGCATGGCGTCGTCAGGAATGCCGGCCTTGGCCGACATGGTCATGGCCTCCGAGGTCGCGACCAGTGCTACGGCACACAGCATGTTGTTGGTGAGTTTCATGACCTGCGCAGCCCCCGGCCTGTCACCGGCGACGACGACCGTCTTGCCCCACAGCTGGAACACCGGCATCAGGTCGGCAACCCTGCCCGGATGGCCTGACACCATCATGGCCAGCGTTCCGGCTTTGGCTCCGGCGACGCCGCCGCTGATCGGGGCATCGACGACGGTGACGCCGGCCGCGGCGCATTCCTGTTCGATCTCACGGACGAACGTCACACCGACCGTGCAGGTGTTGACCAGTGTTTTCAACGCCTTCCCGGCGAGCAAGCCGTCGGGCCCGGACAGCGCCTGCCGAAAGATCTCCAGCGTCGGCAACGAGACGATCACCGTGTCGCATGCATCGGCCAATTCCCTTGCCGAGGCCGTCCGCCGCGCCTGACGCTCGAGCAGCGGCCGCATGGCCTCCTCGCGGACATCATGGACCCATAATTCGTGCCCGCCGTCGAGCAACTTGCCCGCCATCGGTTGACCCATATTGCCGAGGCCGAGGCAGCCGATGCGCATCGTGTCACTCCCGTGAAGCTGTCGAACAGGCCGGAAGCGAGCTCGCCTCCTGCTCCTGAGTTGCAATCAACAATTGTGACTATGCGCCGGGCGCCTTGTAATCGGTCTGGTGGACTTCGACGATGGTACCGTCGGGGTCCTGCAGGAATATCTGATACCAGCCGGCGACGGCCCAAACGCCATAGTCGGCGAATTGAATGTTCTTCTCGCGCAGCATGGCCTTGAACGCCTCGATATCGTCGGTGCGAAACGCGATGTGACCGCGATCGACCGGGTTGAGACTCTGTCCGGTCCGGAATGCGACGCCGAGGTCCTGCGGTGAGATGTGAAACTCGGTGGTGCCGTCCGTGAGAAATTCTACCTTGCCGGGATAGCCCTGCGACGTGATCCGCGCATCCTTGTAGCTTGGCACCGGCTTCATGTTGAACAGCGAGCGGTAAAATTCCGCGACCGCGCCAACGTCCTTGGTCGAGTAGTTCACGTGATGGAGTTTCAGTTCCATTGGATTTTACCTCCCTGTCGGTTCGACCATGAAGCTACGCCGGAAACCATCGATCACAAAGGCGGCCGCGGTGACGGGAGCGGCTGCTTTCGCAGTGCGGAAACATGGGTTACAACGGCGCCGCGCTCTCGCCCCGCGCACTCGTGAGTTTGGTGGCGAACGACGCCGCCACGATGACGACCGTGATCAATCCCAGCACCAGCGTGCAGATGGCGTTGATCTGCGGCTTCACGCCGAGCCTCACCTCCGAATAGATCCGGATCGGCAGCGTCGCCGAGCCGGGGCCGGTGGTAAAACTCGCGATCACGACGTCGTCGAGCGACAGCGTGAACGCCAGCATCCAGCCCGCTACGATCGAGGGCAGGATCAGCGGCAGCGTCACGCTGACAAACGCCCGCAGCGGATCGCAGCCGAGATCCATCGCGGCCTCCTCCAGGCTGCGGTCGAGCCGGCCCAGCCGCGACTGCACCACGACCGTGACAAAACACAGGGTCAGCGTGGTGTGGGCTGATGTGACCGTCCAGAAGCCGCGCTCGGCATTGAGTGCGACGAACAGCAGCAGCAGCGACAACCCGGTGATGACTTCCGGCATCACCAGCGGCGCATAGAGCATGCCGGAGAACAGCGTGCGGCCCTTGAAGCGTTCGGCCCGCGACAGCGCAACGGCGGCGAGCGTGCCGAGCAGCGTTGCCAGCGTGGCGGACACCGCCGCCACCCGCAAACTCATCCAGGCCGCATCGAGCATGGCACGATCGTTTAAAAGTTCGGCGTACCAGCGCAACGACCAGCCGCCCCACACCGTCACCAGCCGCGAGGCGTTGAACGAATAGATCACGAGAATGACGATCGGCAGATAGAGAAACGCGAGACCGAACGCCAGCGAGGTGACGTTGAAGCGCGACATCCGTTTGGTCTGGCTCATTCGCACCTCCCTCCGGACGATGCGTGATGCAACTTTCCGTTGAAGGTGAAGGCGCCAACGCCGCATTCGGTATTCCCCCCCTCCCATGGGGAGAGGGCCGGGGTGAGGGGGTACGGTCCATCGATGGGCCTGATCCCCTCACCCGGATCGCAAGGGCGATCCGACCTCTCCCCTTGGGAGAGGTGAAGAAGAGACGCCGTCATCGCCCCGCCTCCAGTTGGCGGCGCTGCAGCCGGTCGTACAGCGTCAGCGGCGCCACCAGCAGCACCAGCAACACCACCGCGACGGCCGCGGCCACCGGCCAGTCCTTGTTGGTGAAGAATTCCAGCCACAGGGTCTGGCCGATCATCATCGAGTCCGAGCCCGCCAGCAGGTCCGGAATGACGAACTCGCCGACGATGGGAATGAAGCAGAGCAAGGCGCCGGCGCCGACGCCCGGCAAGGACAGCGGAAACGTCACCAGCCAGAACGTGCCTTGCGGTGACGCGCCGAGATCGTTGGCCGCCTCCAGCAGCGCCGGGTCCAGCTTCGCCAGCGTGGCATAGAGCGGCAGGATCATGAACGGCAGATAGGAGTAGACGATGCCGAGATACATCGCGCTGTCGGTCGAGAGCCACACCACCGGCGTCGAGACGACATGCAGCGCGAGCAGGATCTGGTTGAGCAGACCGTCGTGCTGCAGGATGTTGATCCAGGCATAGATCCGGATCAGGAACGAAGTCCAGAACGGCACGATCACCAGCATCATGGCGATGCCCTGCCAGCGTTGCGGCAGCCGCGCCATGGCGTAGGCGATGGGATAGCCGATCACGAGCAGGATCGCGGTCGAGACCGCGGCAACGACGAGGCTGCGCAGATAGGACAGCACATAGAGGTTGTCGGAGACCAGCAGCCTGTAATTGTCCAGCGACAGCGCGGCGATGGCGTCCTTGATCGCCGCAAAGCCCTGCGTCAGATCGAATACCGGCAGATAAGGCGGCTGCGCCACCGCGGTCTGCGACAGGCTGATCTTCAGCACGAAGCCGAACGGCACCAGGAAGAACAGCGCCATCCACAGCCAGGGCGCGATCGCGGCGAGGCGCGCGGGCGTCGCAAAGATGCGGCGCGCGCTCATTGCTCCAGCACCAGGCAATCGTCGGGCGTGAACCACGCCACCACGCGCTGGCTCGGGCTGTAGGCGTCGATATCGATCCGCGCAGTATTGGCCATCGACGAGCGCAGCACCGCGCCGGAATCGAGCTTCACCCGGTAGGTGGTGAAGCCACCGAGATAGCCGACATCGGTGACCACGCCCTCCATCCGGTTGAGCGCACGCTTGTTGTCCGACGACACGGGACCATGGCGTGACAGTTTGACTTTCTCGGGACGGATCGCGACGCAGACGCTGGTTTTCGTGACCGGCTGGCGCGGCTCCGCGACATAGATGGTTCCGGCGTCACGCGTCGTGATCGCCAACCTGGGCGCCATCGCAAGCCGGCTGCTCTCCAGCGGCTCGATTTGTCCCTCGAACAAATTGATGTCACCGACGAACTCGGCGACCCAGCGCGATGCGGGAGCTTCGTAAAGCTCCCGCGGGGTCGCCACCTGTTCGAGCCGGCCGTGATCCATCACGCCGATTCTATCAGCCATCGTCATCGCCTCTTCCTGGTCGTGGGTGACGATGATGAAGGTGGTGCCGAGGCGCCGCTGCAGCTCCATCAGCTCGGCTTGCGTGCTCTCGCGCAGCTTCCTGTCGAGTGCCGCCAGCGGCTCGTCGAGCAGCAGGATCCGCGGGCGGCGCGCCAGCGCGCGCGCCAGCGCCACGCGCTGCTTCTGGCCGCCGGACAGCTGGTCGGGCTTGCGCTTCTCGAAGCCCTCCAGTTTGACCAGCCCGATCATCTCGGCGACGCGGGTGCGGATATCGGCAGCCGCCATTCCGGCGCGCTTCAATCCGAACGCGATATTGTCGCGCACCGAAAGATGCGGAAACAGCGCATAGTTCTGGAACATCATGTTGACCGGCCGCTCATGCGGCAGAAGTGGTGCGATGTCCCAGCCGTCGAGCAGGATCCGGCCCTCGTCCGGCGTCTCGAAGCCGGCCAGCATCCGCAGCAGCGTGGTCTTGCCGCAGCCGGACGGGCCGAGCAGCGCGAAAAATTCGCCCGCCCGGATGTCGAGCGACAGCCGGTCCACCGCGCGAAAGCCGCCGAAATTCTTCACCACCGCCTCGATGCGCAGCAGCGGAATGTCGGCGGCCTCGACCTCAGGCGCGGGCCTTGCCGGCTCCGCCACCGCCTCGAAGGACGGTTCGGATGTCGCGTGTTCCTCAGTCATGTTCCCCGCCGGCCCCGATCGAGGCTGCACGCTAGCGGTGGATCGGCAAAGGCTCAACCCTGCTGTAAGATGATCGGCGCCGACATTGCCATCCACCCCTTGGAGCGGAAGCGAAACATGAACCGGGACAATTATGACTTGCCGCTGACGACCCAATCGGACCGCGCCGCCGCATGCTATCGCGAGGGCGTCGACTGCATGCTGTCGGCCTGGAACGGCGGCGCCGAGGCCTTCGATCGCGCCATTGCCGAGGATCCCGGCTTTGCGCTGCCCTATATGGCGCGGGCGCGGATCCATCAGATGAACATGGAAATCACCGAGGCCCGCGCCAGGGCGGCGCAGGGCCGGCAGCTGGCAGCCGCGGCCAGTCCGCGCGAGCGGCGGCATGTCGAGATCATGGCCGCCACGATCGAGGGGCAGCCAATGGCGGCGTTGTCCGGCGCCGAGCAGCATCTCGAGGAATATCCGCGCGATGCCCTGATCCTGTCGCTGCTGCTCGGCGCCTTCGGTCTCTACGCCTTTTCCGGACGCGCCGACCACGACGCCGCGAAACTCGCCATCTGCCAGCGTCACGCCAGCCATTATGGCGACGACTGGTGGTTCCTCACCTATCTCGGCTGGTCGCACACCGAAGCCGGCAACGCCGGCATCGGCCGCGCCCTGACCGAACGGGCTTTCCCGCTGCGGCCCGCTAACGCCAACGCGGCGCACGGGCTTTCGCATGCGCTGTTCGAACTGGGCGAAGCAGCGGAAGGCCAGGCGTTTCTGCAGGACTGGCTGCAGGCGCATGAAAAAGGCAGCTTCCTGCACGGACATCTGTGCTGGCACGTCGCGCTGACGGCGATTGAGGCCGGCGATCCCGACGCAGCACTTGATATTTACCAGCGGCAGATCAGGCCGACCGGCTCGCCCTATCCGCCGCTGAACGTGTTCACCGATACGGCGTCGCTGCTGTGGCGGCTGTCGCTCGCCGGCCTATCGGGGCTGGAGCCTCACTGGCGCGAAGTCGCTGCCTATGGCGATCGATTCTTCTCCCAGGCCGGCGCCCATTTCGGCGACGTCCACTACGCATTGGTGGCTTCGACAACCAACCGCGAGGGCTTGCAGGCAAGGCTGTCGCAAATGGAAGCGCGCGCCGCCGGCGGCAAACTCGCCCCTGGTCCCGCCGCGATCGGCCTCTGTCGCGGCGTGCAGGCGTTCGCCGAAGGCGATCATGTCAACGCCGTCCGCATCCTCGAACCGCTGATGCCCGAACTGGTACGGATCGGCGGCAGCCATGCCCAGCGCGAATTGTGGGAAGACACCTTTATCGTGGCCTGCCTGCGCGCCGGACATGGCGACAAGGCAGCGCGCATGATTACCGAGCGGCTGCACCGCCGGCCGTCCGGACGCGATGCGGCCTGGCTGCGGGAAGCGCAACCAACGGCGCCGTCCTGAGCATCTGACACTTCACGAAATCTTGGCCGCCATGAACGCCGCCAGCGCCTCGCGGTCCGCTGATGGCATGGTCAAACCGAGCTTCGAGCGACGCCACAGGATGTCATCCGGAAAACGCGCCCATTCCCTGGTCATGAGATGGCGCACCTCGGCGCCCGTCAGTTCCGGTCCGAAGGCCGGCCCGAGGTCGGCGCGGTTGCCGGCGTCGCCCAGGATGGTCGCAAGGCGCGAGCCGTAGGCCGCGACCAGGCGCCGGGCCTGAGGCTCGCTGAGAAAGCGCCAGCGCGCGGCGGCCGCATCCACTTCGTCTTCGAACCGCTCCCACGCAAAGTCACCGCCCGGCAGCGGCGTCCCGGCGGTCCAGCGCGGCGACATCGGATAAAACGGCGCGAGCCGGGCGACCGCCCGCTCCGCGCGCAGCCGTGCGGTGGTGACATCGCCGCCGAAGATCGTCAGCAATGGCGCCTTGCCGCGCGTCCGGTCGAACGCCATCGCGCCATCCCGCGCCGTGCGCCGGCGCGCCGGGCCCGCCACCAGATTGGCGCCGGACACGGCCCTGATCACATCGACCAGTTCGATCCGCTCGCGGAAATAGCGGTTAGCCGCATCACAGAGATATCCGACATCCTCTGATGTCATCGACACCGCGGCGGGATCGCCCTTGAAGACATGTCCCACCGTGCCGATCAGCGTGAAATCCCGCTCATAGGGACTGGCGAAGATCAGCCGCCGGTCGCTGTTCTGGAACACATAGACATTTTCGGTATCGAACAGGCGCCTGACCACGATCTGGCTGATCCGGACCGCGCCAACGTCGGGCGGCGGCATGCGCAACACGGTTTCCGCGACCGACGCGGTCCAGGCGCCCGACGCGTTGACCAGCGCGCGGGCCGTGACCACCCGGCGGTGGCCGCGATCGATCATCACCAGCCGCCAGTTGTCGAGCCGGTCGGCGCGGACGCAGCGCGCGCCGGTGCGGATGTCGGCGCCGCGCTCGGCGGCATCGACGGCATTGAGAACCACCAGCCGGGAATCGTCGACCACGCAGTCGGAATATTCGAAGGCAAGGCCGATCGGCCGCTTCAGCGCGTTGCCGACCGGATGGTGGGTGATATCGATCGTCGCCGACGCCGGCAGCCGGGGTCGCGCCGCAAGGCGGTCATACAGCAACAGCCACGACCGCAGCATCCAGGGCTGACGCTCGTCGGAATGGGCGGGAATGACAAAACGCATCGGACGCACCAGGTGCGGCGCGGTCCGCAGCCAGATGTCGCGCTCTCTGAGAGCCGTGCGGACGCGAAACAACGCCCGGCGTTCCAGCTCCTGGAGATCGCCGTGGATCAGCCGCGGCGAGGCCTGCGATGCGCCGGCGCCGAGATCGCCCTGCTCCAGCAGGATCACGCGCAGGCCGCGTCCGGCGGCGTCGCGCGCAATGCTGACGCCGTTGAGGCCTCCGCCGATGACAGCCAGATCGTAATCCGCCATGCAAGACCTTTAGCCGGTCTTGCGCGCGGGCTCCATCGTATCGCCGGGGTTGCGGCCGACCAGCGCGGCGTATTGCCCGATCGGCAGTGGCTTGCCGAGGAAATAGCCCTGCACCGCGTCGCAGCCCGCGTCGGCGAGGAAGGAAAGCTGTTCCTGGGTTTCCACGCCTTCGGCGACGATCGACATTTCGAGGCCGTGGCCGAGGCCGATGACGGCGCGCACGATCGACGCCGACTGCGGGTTGCGTCCGAGATTGATGACGAAGGCGCGGTCGATCTTGATCTTGTCGAACGGAAACGCCTGCAGATAGCTCAGCGAGGAATAGCCACTGCCGAAGTCATCCATCGAAATCCGCACGCCAAGCGCCTTCAGCCGCCGCAGCAGCGCCAGGCCGCGATCGAAATCCTCGATCAGCACGCCCTCGGTGATTTCCAGATCGAGCCTATCAGGCGCCAGGCCGGTTTCAATCAGAATCGAGTGCACGAGCCCGACCACGTCGCCGTGCATGAACTGCGCCGGCGACAGGTTGACTGCGATCTGCATCGGCAGCGGCCAGGAGGCGGCCTCGCGGCACGCTTCGCGCAGGATCCATTTTCCCATCTCGACGATCAGGCCACTCTCTTCGGCGAGCGGAATGAAATCACCCGGCGGAACGAAACCGCGCACCGGATGCATCCACCGCGCCAGTGCCTCGAAGCCGATGATCCGGCTGCCGGCGACGGTCGGATGCGCCATCGCCTGCGGCTGATAATGCAGCGAGAGTTCGCCGTTCCTGATCGCCAGCGAAAGGTCCTGGTGCAGCACCCGGCGATCCCGGATCTGCTGGTCCATCTCGGGCTCGTAGATGCCGATCGAGCCGCGAGATTTCGCCTTGGCACGGAACAGCGCCGCACCGGCATTGGCCAGCAGGGAGGCGGCGTCCGAGCCGTTGTGCGGAAACACCGAAATGCCGGTGGTGCAGCCGGTGCGGACCGATTTGCCGTCGATCAGAAATTCGCTGGAAAGCGCTTCGGCCAATTGTTCGGCCAGCAACACGCCGGCGACCGGCTGCTTGCCGTCGATGATCATTCCGAACTCGTCGCCCGAGAGCCGGGCCACCACCCCGCCGCGCGCCGCATGTTGGATCCGGTGCGCCACTTCGATCAGCAGCTTGTCGCCGACCGCATGGCCGAACACGTCGTTAACTTCCTTCAGGCCGTCGAGGTCGACCGACAGCACGGCGAATTCCTCGCCGGTGCCTTCGCAGGCCTCGATCATCTGCGCCAGCGCCTGCAGGAAGGCCGCGCGGTTCGGCAGATCCGTCAGGCCGTCATGATACGCCATGTGCGCCATCCGCGACTCCGTCTGGCGGCGGTCGGTGACATCCTCATGGGTCTTGATCAGGTATTGCGGCGCGCCGGCATCGTCGAGCACCGTCATGCGGCGCGTCAGGAACAGCCGCAGCCCGTCCTTGGTGGAGATCGGGTGTTCCTCGGTGAGCAGGCCACGCTTCTTGATGGCGGCTTCGTCGCGGGCGGTGATCAGCTTGGCTTCTCGCGAATTGAAGATATCCGCGGCCGTGAGGCCGGTCGCGTCCTCGCGCCGGCGGTTCAGGATGGTCTCGGCGCTGCGATTGGCGAGCAGATAGCGCCCGTCGCTGACGCGCTCGACGGTCAGCGACACGGGAATATTGTCGACCACCAGTTCGAGGAATTTCTTGGTGTTCTCGAGTTCTTCGGACAGCGCCCGGCGGTCGGTGACATCGTCGAACAAGGCGATCAGGAATTCCGGCCGGTTGCGGTCGTCGCGGGCGACCACGCGGACGCTGGAGAGAACGCGCTTCTTCGAGCCGCGCTCGACCACGAACTCGTTGCGGAACTGGCCATCGGGCGAGCCAAGCGCGGCCTGATCCGCCGCCTCAATGCTCGCCGTCGTCTCGGGGCGGAAAATCTCGTCGGCGCGCTTGCCGACGATGTTGTCGCGGGAAAAGCGCGAAAAGCGTTCGAACGCGCGATTGGCGAAGATGTAGCGGCCATCGTCGATATTCTTGGCGGCCACGCAAACCGGCACATTGTCGAGCACCGATTCCAGGAATTGCTTGGTTGAGGCTAGCTGCCGCGACAGTTTGCGCTGCTCGGTGCAATCCTCGTGGGTGGCGACCGAGCCGCCGTTTGGCAAGGCGAAATGCTTCACCAGCACCGACCGCCCGCTGGGCAGTTCGGTGACGAAGCCGTCCGGGCTCTTGACGAGCCGGTAGAACTCTTCAACGCTGATGTCGAGGACGCCACGCTGGCGGCGTAACTCCAGCAGTTGCGGCCCAGTCATGCTTTTGCGAATATCCGAACGGGCAAGGCCGTAAATCTCGAGATAGCGATCGTTACAGTAGACGATCCGCTTCTGCGCATCCGTCATCACCACGCCCTGGCTGAGGTTGTTCAGGGCAGAGCTGACGAAGGCATTTCTGCGCAACTGGGCGCGCTTGACCTTGCGCAGCGCCGAGTGAACCCACAGCGCGATCGCGGCTAGAAACGACGCGATGACGATGCCGCCGATCAGCATTTGCCAGACCATGCCGGGATCGGCCGAGCCAAGATAAGTCTGCGGCGCAAAATTACCCGATGCGGCTGAGGCCATACCGAATGGCGAAACAGTGACGACCACGCAGACGACGGCCTGCACGGGAATCAAGATCTTGCCGCCAGCCTGCCAATTCTTGTCAGCCATCAGTCACCCGCGGATTTCTGGCCGGAGTGTCTGGCTTGACGGGTTTGGATCAGGTAAACACGTACCCTTGCAACCCAAAAATGTGTCTTAAATTACGGCAATTGCCCTGACATGATTAATGCTTCCCTAACGCGGGGCCAGAAAGCGTTCTGGAACGAATTCAACGGGTTCCTGTGAACATCCCCCCTTAATCCGGCGAAAATGCGCGAGCGCGGTTGATCCGGGACGCGCGGCATTCCACAACGGCGCCCAAGGTCGAATGGCCGGCCCTCCCACGGATCAGAACCCTCGAATGGACAAGGTAGAATGCGTCGTTATCGGTGCGGGCGTGATCGGTCTTGCGATCGCGCGGCGGCTCGCACAGGCCGGACGCGAAGTGATCGTGCTGGAGGCTGCCGAAGGCATCGGCACCGTCACGTCCTCGCGCAACAGCGAGGTGATTCACGCCGGCATCTATTACAAGGCCGGCAGCCTGATGGCGCGGATGTGCGTCAGCGGCAAGCGGGCGCTCTATGAATACTGCCGGGAGCACGGCATTCCGTACCGCAATTGCGGCAAGCTGATCGTCGCCACCACCCCCAAGGAAACCGAAAAGCTGCAATCGATCCGCGCGCACGCCGAAGCCAATGGCGTGCTCGATCTGCAGACCCTCTCGGGCGAGGCCGCGCGGCAACTGGAGCCGGCCTTGAACTGCGACGCCGCCCTGCTCTCGCCTTCCACCGGCATCGTCGACAGCCACGCCTTCATGCTGGCGCTGCGCGGCGATGCCGAGGCAAGCGGCGCGGCCTTCGCCTTCCACACCCCGCTGCTGCGCGCCAGGGCAAGCGCAGGCGGAATCGAGATCGACGCCGGTGGCGAGGCGCCGACGACGCTGGCATGCCGGCTTCTGATCAACGCCGCGGGGCTGGCTGCGTCCGCCATCGCGCGCAGCATCGACGGCATGCCGATCGAGCTGATCCCGCCGGCCTATCTCGCCAAGGGAAACTATTTCAGCTGCAGCGCGCGGGCGCCGTTCTCGCGGCTGATCTATCCGGTGCCGGAACCCGGCGGGCTCGGCGTCCATCTCACCCTCGACATGGCGGGACAGGCCCGGTTCGGCCCCGATGTGGAATGGGTCGATGCCATCGACTACGCGGTCGATCCGGCACGGGCGGAACGATTTTATCCGGCGATCCGTCGCTACTGGCCAACGCTGCCCGACGGTGCGCTGATGCCCAGTTATTCCGGAATTCGCCCGAAGATCGTGCCGCCGGCGGTAGCCGTGCAGGATTTCCTGATTCAGGGACCACGGGAGCATGGCGTCGCCGGGCTGATCAATCTGTTCGGGATTGAGTCGCCGGGGCTGACCTCGTCGCTGGCGATCGCCAACTATGTCGGCGAACTCGCCGACATGTAGCAATTTCTGTGCAATCCCAACCGAAGTCGCACGAAAGCAACTTGGAGGTGAGCGCAACCGCGCTCATCGCGGGAAGATAGCAGGGGGTGGCTGGAAAGTTGGCGATACGACGCTAGTGCAGCGTCTCGCCCGCGGTTTGCCTCAACCGCTCGATCTCGTCCTTAACCATCAATTTCCGGCGCTTCAGTTCAACAATTCGCAGGTCGTCCGTTGAAAGGTGCACGAGAGCTTCGTGCAATTCGTTTTCAAGAACTTTGTGTTTCCGTTCTAGTTCAACGAGATGCGCCTGAATTGCCATACGAAACCTCCTCGGTGGAATGAAACCTCAGATTCGATCCGGACAATAAAGTGTACACGAGCCGGCGAATCTGTCGATGGAAATCAAAAATCGGTTGCTCATATTTCGGTGCTATGTGTAACCAATCGTGAGTAGGGAACCGCCCCGCTTGCGCACGGGGCCGACAGGGCCGATATTCCCTGAGCCGGCTTCCACAACCCTTCGCGACCTCACTCATCGCGTTTTTCAGCTAACGTACACCATGACCGACGAAGATGAGCGCGAACTCGAATCCGAGCTCGCACGGCTACAGCAGGAACACCGCGACCTCGACGCGGCGATCGATGCGTTGCATCAGTCGCCCGCCCCGGATTTGTTGCGGCTGCAGCGGCTGAAGAAGCGCAAGCTGCAACTGCGCGACCGCATCGCGTTCATCGAAGACCAGATCACGCCTGACATCATCGCCTGATCTCGAGATTCCGGGTTCGCTCGCGGAGCTTGTCATCGGGCCGGACAGAGGCCGGACCCGTTGGCTCTCGCCCCGGAATGACATCACTTAAACTCAGCTGTCGCAAATCAACTCTCGCAGCACGCCGTGGATCTGAGTCGGACTGTAAGGCTTGGGCAGGAACCGGCCGCCCTCGGGCAGATCGGTTTCCCCGACATGGAGCCGGCCGGAGGTGGCGACAATCTTGATCGGAGGCCAGCGCCCCCTGACCGCCCGGGCCAGTTTCAAGCCGTCCATCGAGCCCGGCATCTGGATATCGGTAAACACGACCGTGATGTCCCGTCGGGCTTCGAGAATTTCAATCGCCTGGTCGGCATTGGCGGCTTCGACCACCTCGAACCCGGCAGCCTTGACCACCTCGGCCGCCTCTATCCGCAACAGAAATTCGTCCTCGACGATCAGCACCACGGGTCTTTTCGGCTCGACAAGACCCATACTTCCACTCCCCGCGAATAGGCATTAAGCGCCGGACATCGTTTTCGTTCCGCCGAGATGTTTGAACCGCTCTATGGTTCGCTCGGCAAGCCGACCGCAGCACCCTCAGCGAAGCGCGGTGGAAATCGGCATCCGGGTCCGTCTGGCCTGTTGACTCTCGGAATATTATACTTTGCGTACCCAAAATCGGGTGCTACCGTGAGTAACGGGGAGCAGCCCGGCCCCGAATCGCCTGTTTGCGAGGCGTTGCCGCATGGGCTCGTGAGCCTATGGGACATGCTGAATTTTCATCTGACCAAGCTAGTGCACGTTCTTTGGTTGCTGGAGAACAACCGGATTCTCCCCGCCGGTCAAAAGCTGAGCTCCTACTCAGCGCCATTGACGGATCAGGGCGTCATTTCCCAGTTTGAGATAGATGGCATGCAACAGTTAATCGAGGAAGCATCAGAGGTTGCAAGCGCCCTAGACCTTAGGTCGACCAAACAGCGTCTTGGTCTTCTCAGAATGAAGCTTCGGTTTAGCATGACGAACACGGACTGTTTGACGGAAATAAAGGTCCTGCAAGAGTCCATCAGGGGGGACTTGGTAGACTGCCACTTCTACCATTACCCCCGCGCCAAACTCGAATTTCTCATGGGGTTTTATCCAAGATGGAATCCGATAGCGGAGAAGTTTCCGGCAGTAAAAGCGGAGGCGCTAGCTGCCACTGACTGCTATGCGCTTGGCCATGATACCGCGAGCATTTTTCACACTATGCGTGTAGCGGAGCATGGATTACGGGCTCTTGCGAAAGAGAGAAAAATAACCTTGCCCCGTGACAAGCATATTGATTGGGGGCAGTGGCAGGAAATAATCAAAGAGCTAAACGATGAGATAAAGGTAATCGGGCAAAAGCCTGCCGGGGCCTCAAAAGACAGCGCTCTATCTTTCTATAGTGGCGCGGTCGCTGACCTGAATGCTTTCAAGGACGAATATCGAAATCAAGTTATGCACGTCCGTAAAACTTATGACCAGCACCAGGCGCTACGAGCCTTAGACCAAGTGCGCGCATTCATGCAGCGCCTTTCGGAAAAGATGGATCACAAACACCATCGAATTAGATGGGGATTCAGGAAGGCTTGATTGCGGCTCTCGCCACTTTAGCGAAGGTTTTCTCAAACTCTTTCCCGCTTTCGTCAACGCGAAGCTTCTGAGCGGTTTCAATAAACCGTTCGGATTGCTCTTTGTCGGTCAGCTTAGGCTTTGCCTTTTGCTTTTTTGGCGGCCCTGCGGCTTTTGCCATATGGCGGCTCCGATCTAGTGAGTTGTTTTGTACTTCAACCGCTTGCCACGAACACCCTTCAATGCGCGTTCCGCGCGGGCAACGTCACCGACGCCAAGGGCGATGCGGTTGCTATAGCGGAAATCGAACTCTGAGAGATAGCGGTGCAGGTGCTTCTCAGAGCAATGCTGATAGACGCCCTTCATGCCACGCTTGAAAACCGAATAGAAGCCTTCAACGGTGTTGGTGGTGATAACAGTGGTTTCGACAACCGGCTTTCCATCGGGGCGTAGCTTGTCGGTGACTTCGTTCCAATAGCGGACGTATTCGTCTGCACTATGATTGACGGCGTCGTGCTTCATGCCTTGGGTTTCGGCGACCACCTTGTAAGCCTTGGCTTCGTCGGTCATCAAATGCGCGTTCTTGCTGACGTTCGCCTTGATGATCGGCAGAATGTCGCCAGCGCTCACGCCGTCAATGTGAAAGCTGCGAGCGGAGCCGCCGCGCTCTACAAGGGTTAGCACAATATTCTTGTGCGCCGAGCCGCGCTTTTTCTCTACGCCTTCAACTCTGCCGACGTAAGTTTCGTCAACCTCAACCGCGCCGCCATCCGAGCCCATCAAGGGGCTGAACGGGCCGCCGACGCGCATAGCTTCGCGAATGCGATGGGAAATGAACCAAGCGGTTTTGAGGGTGCAACCGAGGGTGCGGTGAAGCTGGTTGCTGCTGATACCCTTCTTTGAAGACGACATCAGGAAGATCGCCTGCAGCCAATGGCGCATGGGGACGTGGCTGGCTTCAAAGATGGTGCCGATCTTCACGGTGAAGGGCTTGCGGCACTGGTAGCACTTGTAGGCGCCAATCCGGGTGCTCTTGCCGCCCATCTTGGAAATGCGCTCCACGGCGCCGCAATGCGGGCAGACGGGGCCATTGGGCCAGAGCCGGGCCTCTACGATAGCGTAGGCGGCGGCCTCGTTGTGGAAGTGCTTATCCGAAAGAACCGATTTCATGACGAATCCCCTTGTGCCGCAACCATAAGTCAGCGGTTTGGGTACGTCAAGTATAATATTCCGGTTGACTCTCATAGAACAAAATAGGAACATTATCGCACTGCCTCTCACTTATTTCCGGGGATACCGCCATGTCCGAAACCGCTGCACTGCCCAACATCGATCATTACGAACAGGCTTGCGACCAGGCGATCGCGATGTGCGACGGAAACCTGCGCAGCACGATCAAGGCGCTGATCATGGCGAACGAATATCTGGAAACCGAATTGCAGGAATTGCAGACGGCGGTTTCATGCGGCTGCGCGCCAGCCACCGCCGGCAACGCTGCCTGATCGATCAATCGAACCTGGAGCAACCCCATGGCCGATGTCACCTATTACGTCGCAATGCCATTCCTGCAGGATGACACCGGTTCGCCGATCGCGGGTGCGGCGGAGGAATGCCAGAGTTCGTCCGGCGCGCTGCGGCGCGCGGAGGTGTTGTCGAGGGCCGAAGGTTCGGTCGGCGCGGTCGCGTTCAGCCGCACCGGCGATCCCATGATCGGCGAATTCGGCGACGCGCAATTGCTGCGGAAATTCGGCAGCGTGCCGGACGACCTGAGCGGGCTGTGAAAAGCCGCCTGCTCAGCCTCCCCTCGGCATTATCGTAACTCGCGGAAGAAGGCCCGCACCTCACCGGCGAGCAGCTCCGGCTGTTCCAGCGCGGCGAAATGTCCACCCCTGGGCATGATGCTCCAGCGCCTGATATCGGTGAACACGCGCGCCGCGGCCGTGCGCGGCGGCCTGACGATTTCGCGCGGGAATTCCGCGTAGCCGGTGGGCACCGAAATCGTTGCACCGGCGGGGAAGATCGCCGAGCCGTGCAGGCGAGCATAGTAGGGCCAGAACGACGAGCCGATCGCACCGGTAAACCAGTAAAGCGCGATGTCGGCGAGCATGCGGTCGCGGCCGATCGCGCGCTCGACGTCGCCGCCGCAATCGGACCATGCGCGGAATTTCTCTACGATCCACGCCGCAAGCCCGGCCGGCGAATCCGTCAGGCCGAACGCCAACGTCTGCGGGCGGGTGCCCTGAATCGCTTGATAACCGGACTCTTCGCGCATCCATTGCGCAACTTCGCTCAGGTACCGCCGCTCCTCCTCATTCGGATTGGGAAAGGCGGAGGGATCGCGGCCTGCGGCCAACATCAGATTGACGTGGATGCCGATCATCCGGTCGGCATAGGCATAGCCGAGCCGGCTGGTGACCGCGGCCCCCCAGTCGCCACCTTGCGCGCCGAAGCGGGCATATCCCAGCACGTCGTGCATGAGGGCGGCGACGCAATCCGCCATTTCGGGAACGCCGAACCGCTTCTGGCCGGGTTGAAACGAAAGGCCGTATCCGGGCAACGACGGCGCCACCACGGTGAAGGCATCGCGTGCATCGCCACCGAAGCGCGCCGGATCGGTAAGCCGCGGGATGATATCGAGAAACTCGAATACCGAGCCCGGCCAGCCGTGCAGCAGGAGCAGCGGCATCGGGTTCGGGCCGACGCCAGGCACATGCAAATAGTGGAGATCGATGCCGTCGAGCGGGACGCGGAATTGCGGAAAGGCGTTCAGCGCGGCTTCCTCGGCCCGCCAGTCGAAGGTGTCGCGCCAGTAGCCGGTGAGCTGCCGGAGATAAGCGACATCGGTGCCATAGGCCCATGCGTCGCCTGGCGCCTGGTCGGGGAAACGGGTGCGGGAGAGACGGTCGCGGAGGTCGGCGATATCGGCGTCCGGGATACGAAGCGTGAAGGGTGTGGGTTTGATGGCCATGATCCTGCTCGGCGGTTGGACAGACCATCCAGCTTCTAGAAACCCCCGTCTCCCGTCCAGCGGCGGTGGCGCCAGCCCTGCCGGAAAACGGCCCTTACGCCTCGTGCCGCCGTTGCGCCTTGCGCACATACATCGCGCTGTCGGCCTGTTCCAGCGCGCGGCCGGCCTCGGCATGAGGGCCGAGGATCGCGACGCCGGCGGACGCGCCCGCGGTCACGATGCGGCCGCGAAAGGTGAATGTCAGCTGGTCAATGGCTTGCTCCAGCGCCGCCGCCTTGGCCTTCGCGTCGGTTTCGCTCAGGTTCCACAGCAGCAGCGCGAACTCGTCGCCGCCGAGCCGCCCGACCACATCGGACGAGCGCACATGGCGCGAGAGCGCCGCCACGACGGCCTTCAGAACCTGATCGCCCGCGGCATGTCCGAAGGCGTCATTGATCGGCTTCAGGCGATCGACGTCGAGCACGATCAGCGCGCCGTTGGCATGATAGCGCTTGATATAGGCGATCGAGCGATGGAGCTCGCGCTCGAAGCCGCGCCGGTTGGGAATGTCCAGCAGGAAGTCGATATCCGCGGAAGCCCGCAGTTCCTCGATTCGCGCCTGCGCCTTGGCCAGTTGGGCTCTGAGCCTGCGAATGGTCCGCTTGGCGTCATCGGGCGGCGCGGCCGCCAGTATCTTCGCAGGCCTGGCGCGCTTGGGCGCGGCCTTGGGCGCCGCCGCAGCGGTTTTGCGGCGTTTCACTGGAACCGGAGCGGTTGGCCTGGTTTTCTTTTTCATGGGGCATCCTTGATCAAGGCTTGCCGGAATTCACCAAGACAGGATAGTCCATTCCAGACCCCCGCCACGGCATGGCCAGACCTTGGCCAGACCTTGGCCAGACCCCGGGCCGCCCCTATAATCCGGCCCATGTTCTTGGATTCCCGAAAAGAATTGACCTTATGACCGCCCCCGTCGCCATTATCATGGGAAGCCAGTCGGACTGGGAAACCATGCGCCACGCCGCCGACACGCTGACCGCGCTCGGGATCGCATGCGAAAAGCGCATCGTCTCGGCGCACCGCACTCCGGACCGGCTATTCGCTTTTGCCAGGGGCGCCAAGGCGGCCGGTTTCAGAATCATTATCGCCGGCGCCGGCGGCGCGGCCCATTTGCCGGGCATGGCCGCGTCGCTGACGGAACTTCCGGTGTTCGGCGTTCCCGTTGAATCCAAGGCGTTGTCCGGGGTCGATTCGCTCTATTCCATCGTCCAGATGCCTGCGGGCGTTCCGGTCGGAACGCTGGCGATCGGCAAGCCCGGCGCGATCAATGCCGCCCTGCTCGCCGCCAGCGTGCTCGCACTGAACGACCCCGACCTGTCGACCAGACTGGCGGCCTGGCGCAAGGCGCAGTCCGAGGCGGTAGCCGAGCGCCCGGAGGGTTCTGCGTGACGGCCTCCCATCCGGTGAAGCTGAAGCCCGGCGACACCATCGGAATCCTCGGCGGCGGACAGTTGGGCCGGATGCTGGCAATGGCGGCGGCGCGGCTCGGGCTACGCTGCCAGGTATTTTCGCCCGACCCGGATTCGCCGGCCTTCGACGTGGTGCTGAACGCCACCTGCGCGGAGTATGCCGATGTCGAGGCGCTGGAGCTGTTCGCCAACGACGTCGACGTCATCACCTACGAATTCGAGAATGTGCCGGCCGCCACCGCGATGGTGCTGGCGGCACGGCGGCCGGTTTTGCCCGCGCAGAAAAGCCTGGAAACCACGCAGGATCGGCTGGTCGAGAAAGATTTCATCAGGAGTCTCGGTATCGGCATCGCCGACTACGCCGATGTATCCTCGGTCGAGATGCTGCGCGCCGCGATCGCGCGCATCGGCTTGCCCGCGGTGATCAAGACCCGCCGCTTCGGCTATGACGGCAAGGGCCAGGCGATCATCCGCGAGGGCGACGATATCGCCCAGGTCTGGGAGGACCTTGCCACCCGATCCGCGATCCTCGAGGCATTCATTCCGTTCGAGCGCGAGATCTCGGTGATCGCCGCCCGCTCGGCCGACGGCCAGGTCGAATGCTTCGACGTCACCGAGAACGAGCACCGCGACCACATCCTGAAAATCTCGCGGGCGCCGGCCGATATCCCGGAAGCGCTGGCGGCACAGGCCCGCGGCATCGCCGAGACCATCGCCAGCGCGCTGGATTATATCGGCGTGCTCGCGGTCGAGATGTTCGTGGTGCAGGGAGAAGGCGGGCCCACGGTGCTGGTCAACGAGATTGCGCCACGGGTGCACAATTCCGGGCACTGGACGCTCGACGGCGCGTCGATCTCGCAGTTCGAGCAGCACATCCGCGCCATTGCCGGCTGGCCGCTCGGCAAGCCGGTCCGTCACGGCCCGGTCACCATGACCAACCTGATCGGCGACGATATCAACGACTACGAACAGTGGCTGACCGTGCCCGGCGCCACCGTGCACCTTTATGGCAAGGGCCCGGCGCGGGCGGGCCGCAAGATGGGCCATGTCACGCAGGTATTTCCGCGCGAAAAATAGCCGCCTGCCGAACGACGCCGAGGGCCGGGAACCGGATTTTAGATGTTTTATCCGGAATGATTCGAGCCATTTTCGGCATTAATCGGCTTCCCTGCAGGTGGACATTGCCGGCTTTGTCTGGTACATCCGCGCGCTCAGGGCTAAGGGCTTGGCCTTTCGCCAGCCCCTTGCTTTACCAGAATTCAAATCCGATCAATTGAAAGAGGATGCCGCGTGCAGGTTCTCGTTCGCGATAACAATGTCGATCAAGCCCTCAAGGCGCTGAAGAAGAAGATGCAGCGCGAGGGTATTTTCCGCGAGATGAAGCTCC
>JBBQUA010000051.1:0-26484 GCA_038212905.1 Hyphomicrobiales bacterium | reverse complement strand
GGCGATGCCTCCAGCGAAGTCCGCTTCAAGGAAATCAACGAAGCCTACGAAGTCCTGAAAGACGGCGACAAGCGCGCCGCCTATGACCGGTTCGGCCATGCCGCGTTCGAGCAGGGCCATGGCGGCGGCGGCCCCGGCTTCGGCGCCGGCTTTGCCTCGTCCTTCTCCGATATTTTCGAGGACCTGTTCGGCATGGCCGGGCAACAGCGTGGACGTGGCGGGCGCGAGCGCGGCCAGGACCTGCGCTACAACATGGAAATCACGCTGGAGGAGGCCTTTCTCGGCAAGACCGCCCAGATCGAGATCCCGGTCTCGGTGACCTGCGAATCCTGTTCGGGCATCGGCGCCAAGGCCGGCACCAAGCCGAAGACCTGCTCGACTTGCGGCGGCGCTGGAAGAGTGCGGCAGGCGCAGGGGTTTTTCACGCTGGAGCGAACCTGTCCGGGCTGCCAGGGCCGTGGCCAGATGATCGAGGATCCCTGTCCGTCCTGCACCGGTACGGGCCGGGTGACGCGCGACCGCAACCTGTCGGTCAACATTCCGCAAGGCGTCGAAGACGGCACCCGCATCCGGCTGGCCGGCGAAGGCGAGGCCGGCGCCCGCGGCGGGCCGCCAGGCGACCTCTACATTTTCCTGTCGCTGGCTACCCATGAATTCTTCCAGCGCGACGGCGCCGACTTGCATTGCCGCGTGCCGATCTCGATGGTGGCGGCGGCGTTGGGCGGCGAATTCGAGGTGCCGACCATCGACAAGGGCAAGACCAAGGTAAAAGTGCCCTCCGGAACCCAATCCTTCCGGCGCTTTCGCATCGCATCAAAGGGCATGCCGGTGCTGCGCTCGCGTCAGATGGGCGACATGTATGTCCAGGTCGTGGTCGAAACGCCCCAGAATCTCACCAAGAAGCAGCAGGAGCTGCTGGCCGAGTTCGAAAAACTGTCATCCGGCGCAACCCAGCCGGAAGCGGCGGGTTTCTTCACTAAGGTCAAGGACTTCTTCGGCAATCGCGCCAACCCCTGACGACTCTTCAGCTTGACCATATCGGCCGCTACCTATACGTCTTTATGACTATTTTCTGACACTTCCGCCCAGCGTCGGGTCCCGTCCGGTAGCGACATGCCATTGCAATCGTCTGTGCGTGCGTTGAAGAAGCCCCTCCGTCTTGACGACGAGGTCCGCTTCCTCCGTTCATGGATCGAGAAGCCGCTGCGGATGGGCGCCGTGATGCCTTCGGGCAAAGTTCTCGCCCGCACCATGGCGCAGTATGTCGATATCAATTCCACCGCACCGGTGGTCGAGTTGGGACCGGGGACCGGGGCGATCACCACCGCGCTGATCGAGCATGGCGTCGATCAGAAGCGTCTCGTGCTGGTCGAATATAATCCGGGCTTCTGCGCGCTGCTGCGCGACCGCTATCCGCAGGCCAGGGTTGTGCAGGGCGACGCCTATGCGCTGCGCGACTCGCTCGGCGACGTGCTGAGCGCGCCGGCATCCGCCGTGGTGTCCGGCCTGCCGCTGGTGACGCAGCCGATGCTGACGCGCCTGAAACTGATCCGCGAAGCCTTCGTGGCGCTGGCGCCGGGCGCGCCCTTTGTGCAGTTCACCTATTCGGTGGCGCCGCCGATTCCGAAATCGCTGCCGGGCGTTTCCACTGAAGCCTCCGAGCGCATCTGGATGAATCTTCCGCCAGCCCGCGTCTGGGTGTATCGCAAGGGCTGATCCTTTTCCGGCGACGTCGCGCCGGTTAGCCCTGTTGTGCGATTGGTTCATGGCCGCGCTGAAAATCCTCGTCATCCCCGGCTCGCTGCGCACCGGCTCGCATAATGCGAAGCTGGCTTCTGCCGCTGCCCATGAATTCGCGCTGGCCGGCGCCGAAGTCACCCGCATCTCGCTGTCGGATTTTCCGCTGCCGATCTATGACGGCGACCTGCAGACCAAATCCGGCGTGCCGAAACATGCGATCAACCTGAAGCGGATGATGGGGGCGCATCACGGCGTCCTCCTGGTTTCGCCGGAATACAATGCGTCGGTGTCGCCGCTGCTCAAGAACGCGATCGACTGGGTCAGCCGGGTGCAGGACCCGCACGAGACCCGCGGCCAGGTGTTTCGCGAGCGGGCGTTTGCGATCGCCGCGGCCTCGGAAAACCGGCTCGGTGGAACGCGCGGCCTGGCGGCGCTGCGGCTGATCCTGACCGCCTGCCATGCGCCGGTCGTTCCCAGCCAGCTCGCGCTGCCATTCGCCAATGAGGCTTATGATGATATGGACAGGCTGAAGCATCCGGCCGATAGCGAGGCGCTGAACGCGCTGGTGCGGCAGCTGATCGACATTTCCCAGCGCATGATGTGAGGTGACATGCAAGCTTCCGAGATCGCTCCCCGCGACCGCCTGATTGTGGCGCTCGATCTGCCCGGCGTTCCTGCCGCGGAGGCGATGATTGCCCGGCTCGGCGACAGCGTGACGTTCTACAAGATCGGCTATCAGCTCGCCTATGCCGGCGGACTGCCGCTGGTCCGCCAGCTCGCCGACCAGGGCAAGAAGGTGTTCATCGATCTCAAGCTGCACGACATCGGCAATACCGTGGCGCGCGGTGTCGAGAGCATCGCCAAACTAGGCGCGACGTTTCTCACCGTGCACGCCTATCCGCAGACCATGAAGGCCGCGGTCGAGGCGCGCGCCGGTTCTGACTTGAAAATTCTCGCGGTCACGGTGCTGACCTCCTATGACGACGGCGACCTTCACGCCGCGGGCTTTCGCCTCGGCGTGTCCGACCTGGTCGAGGCTCGCGCCCAGCAGGCCCAGGTGCTCGGCATCGATGGCCTCGTCTGCTCGCCGGAAGAAGCGGCGCATTTGCGCAAGGTGGTAGGTCATCAGATGAGCCTGGTCACCCCGGGCATCCGGCCCGCGGGGGCTGATGTTGGCGACCAGAAGCGCATCATGACACCGGCGCGCGCCATTGCCGGCGGCGCGGACTATCTGGTGGTCGGACGTCCGGTGATGGAAGCCGCCGACCCGAAGGAAGCGGCGGAAGCCATCCAGGCCGAGATCAAGCAGGCGCTGGGCTGAACAACAACAAAAGGGAGAAAGCAAATGGCAAAGGGCTACTGGATCGGGCGCGTCGACGTTCACAGTGACGAAGGCTACAAGGCCTACGCAGCGGCCAACCCGGCCATCTTCAAGAAATTCGGTGGCCGATATGTCGTGCGCGGCGGCAAGTTCACCGCCGTCGAGGGCGCCAGCCGCTCGCGAAATGTCGTGATCGAATTTGCCGACTACGAAACAGCGCTGGCCTGTTACAACTCGCCGGAATACCAGGAAAACATCAAGCTGCGGCAGCCGCATTCGATCGCCGAACTGCTCGTCATCGAGGGCTGGGATGGCGCGCAGCCGTAAGACTCTTTCCTCGTCCTGAGGAGCCGCGCGCGCTTCGCGCGGCGTCTCGAAGGACGGCAGCAGGCCATGTGCCAGATGGTTCGAGACGCGCGCCGACAGCGCAAGGGCGCTGCCGGACGCGCTCCTCACCATGAGGGAGCGCTTGCGTCGCCCTGGGAGGCTCATCAATCCGTTGCCGGAACAGCCCACGGCAGCTATAGGGCAAGGACTGAGTGAGGTAGCGCCATGGCCGACATGCGTTTGATCGTTGCGGGGGCTGGCGGCCGGATGGGCCGCGCGCTGACGCGCGTCATCTCGGAAACGCCGGGCGCCGTGCTGTCAGGCGCGCTGGAAGCGCCGGGATCGGAGCTGCTGGGCAAGGATGCCGGCGTGCTCGCCGGCCTGCCCGAAAATGGCGTGAAACTCTCGGGCGATTTGTGGTCGCTGTCGGCCCATGCCGACGGCATTGTGGATTTCACCGTGCCGGCCGCCACCATCGCCAATGTCGCGATCGCCGCCGAGCGCGGCCTGGTCCACGTCATCGGCACCACCGGCCTCTCGGCCTCTGACGACGCCGTGATCAAGAGCGTCACCGGGCGCGCCATCGTCGTGAAGTCCGGCAATATGAGCCTTGGTGTCAATTTGCTGGCCGCGCTGGTCAAGCGGGTGGCGCAGTCGCTCGACCACGGGTTTGATATCGAAATCCTCGAAATGCATCACCGCGCCAAGATCGATGCGCCCTCGGGCACCGCCCTGATGCTGGGCGAGGCCGCCGCCGCCGGCCGCGGTGTCGCGCTCGACACCCATTCGGCGCGCGGCCGCGACGGCATCACCGGCGCGCGTCGGCCCGGCGATATCGGCTTTGCTTCGCTGCGCGGCGGCACCGTCACCGGCGATCACAGCGTGATCTTCGCCGGCGCCATGGAACGCATCACGCTGTCGCATCACGCCGAGGACCGGATGATGTTCGCGCAAGGCGCCATCAAGGCCGCGCTGTGGGCGCGCCAGCAGAAGCCCGGACTGTATTCGATGATGGACGTGCTCGGCTTGAGTGACTTCTGATGCTTCTCCCCTCCTCCCGCGAGCGAAGCGAGTGGCGGGGAGGGGAGAAGAAGAAGCGCTTTAGCCCTTCTTGTTCGGCTGCCGCAACGATTTGCCGGTCATCTCGGCCGGCTGCGGCAACCCCATCAGGTCGAGCAATGTCGGCGCAAGATCCGCCAGCCGGCCATCCGACAAGGACACGTCGCCGCCACCGAACAGCATCAGCGGCACCGGATTGGTGGTGTGGGAAGTATGCGGACCGCCGGTGACGGGATCGCGCATCATTTCGCAATTGCCGTGGTCGGCCGTCACCAGCAGCGCGCCGCCGGATTTTCCGATTGCATCCACGATTTGGCCGAGCCCGTGATCCACCGTTTCCACCGCCTTGATCGCGGCCGTCAGGTTTCCGGAGTGGCCGACCATGTCCGGATTGGCATAGTTCAGGACGATCAGGTCGTATTTGCCGGACTGGATTGCCTCCACCGCCTTCGCCGTCAATTCTGGCGCCGACATTTCCGGCTGCAGGTCATAGGTCGCGACCTTGGGCGACGGCACCATGATGCGGTCTTCGCCGACAAAAGGCTGTTCCCGTCCGCCATTGAGAAAATAGGTGACGTGGGGATATTTCTCCGTTTCCGCCATGCGCAATTGCGTGCGGTTCGCCGCAGCCGTGATCTCTCCCAGAATGTTCGGATAGCTCTGCGGCGGAAATATTGTCTGCATCAACCGGTCGAGATCCTCGCTGTATTGCGTCAAGCCGACCGCGGCGGCGAAGCGCACCGCGCGCTTGCGCGGGAAACCGTCGAATGATGGATCAAGCATGGCGCCGAGAATCTCGCGCACGCGGTCGGCGCGGAAGTTGAAGCAGAGCACGCCGTCGCCGTCCTTGATGCCGGCGTAGCTGCCGATCACGGACGGCTCCACGAATTCGTCGGTGTGTTCGTGGGCATAGGCGTCTGATATCGCCGATTGGGCGTCGGCAAATCGCGGGGCTTCGGCTTCGACGATGGCGTTGTAGGCCTTGGCGACGCGATCCCAGCGCTTGTCGCGGTCCATCGCATAGTAGCGCCCGATCACGGTGGCGACGGGCACCGACGCCGGCAGCGCGGCTTGCAGTCGCTTCAAATCATCGGCCGCCGATTTCGGCGGCGTATCGCGTCCATCCGTGAGGGCGTGCATTACCGCGGGCACCCCATGGTCGGCCAGGATGACGGCCAGTGCCGCGGCCTGGTCCTGATGCGAATGCACCCCGCCCGGCGAAACCAGGCCGATCAGATGGCAGGTACCGCCGCTCTGTTTCAGTGACTTGATCAGGTTGCGGAGCGCTTCGGCGGATTTGATGCTGCCGGTGGCAATCGCGTCGTTGATCCGCGGCAGATCCTGCATCACGACGCGGCCGGCGCCGATGTTGAAGTGTCCGACCTCGGAATTGCCCATCTGGCCATCGGGCAGGCCGACATCGAGTCCCGACGTCTTCAGGAAGGCGTGCGGACCCGTGTCCCACAGGCGATCGAAATTCGGTGTGGTGGCTTGAAGAACGGCATTGTCGGCGCGATCTTCGCGCCAGCCCCAGCCATCCAGTATGGCCAGCATCACGGGACGATTTTTTTGCATGGATCCACCTTTTGCCGCCTGCCAAGGTGGTTGTGGGCGATCAATTTGCAGTCGTCAATCGCCGAAAGCCGGCAGATTCGGTGGGCAAAGTTCGTAGGATGGGTTGAGCTCTTCGCGAAACCCATCGGCAGCAGCTCATATCGCTTCGCTCAACCCATCCTACGGAACCGCCGGACCTAATGCACCCCGACCTGCCCGGCTTCCCAGCCCAGCATCGCCTGCTTGCGGGTGATGCCCCAGTGGTAGCCGGTCAGCGCGCCGCTCTTGCCGAGCGCGCGGTGGCAGGGAACCACGAACGAGATCGGGTTCCTGCCGACCGCGGCGCCGACCGCGCGCGAGGCCTTCGGCTTCGCGATATTGCTGGCGATGTCGGAATAGCAGACCGCGCGGCCCATCGGGATCTTCAACAGCGTCTCCCAGACCCGGACCTCGAAGTCGGTGCCGATCAGCACCACGCGCAACGGTTGATCGGCGCGCCACATGTTTTTGTCGAACACGCGCTGCGCCAGGTCGGTGGTGCCGACGCGGTCCTCGATATAGGTCGCGCGCGGCCAGCGCCGCTGCATGTCGGCGAGCGCGGCTGGCTCCTCGCCGGGATCGGCGAAGGCCAGTCCCGCAAGGCCGCGGCCGCTGGCGATCACGATAGCGGTGCCGAACGGTGAGGGATGGAAACCGTAACGCAGCGTCATGCCGGCGCCGCCGTTCTTCCATTCGCCCGGCGACATCGCCTCATGGGTGACGAACAGATCGTGCAGCCGCCCCGGGCCTGACAGGCCGGAATCGAGTGCGGCATCGAGCACGCTGGCGGAATCGCGCAACAGGCCCTTGGCGTGGTCGAGCGTCAGCGCCTGCATGAAGGCCTTTGGCGTGAGCCCGGCCCAGCGGCGGAACAGATGGTGCAGCTCATCCGGCGTCACGGCGGCGGCTTCCGCCATGGCTTCGATGGTCGGCTGCGCGCGCCAGTGCTCCGAGATGAAAGCGATGGCGCGGCGCACCGAATCATAATCGCGCAGTGCCGCGTTCTGGGGTCCCGGTTTGGTGAGGCGGTGCTCATTCATGGCGAGGTTCATCATGGTTCTGATGTAGGCCGGGCGAGGGGTGCGAACCACCCGATTCCTGAGCAGTCTTCATGACACGGGGTTATAGGTCGGACCGCGCTTGGCGGCCTGCAGTGCGGCCAACAAGGCTTTGGCAAAGCTCGCCTTTTCATCGGGGCCCAGAAAGCTTGCGACGGAGACGCGGCGCCCGCGCGAGACCAGATAAAGCTTTTCGATGCCGAATTCGGCGTCGGCTTTCTGATCGAGCTGCACCCACAGCGGATTGAGCACCCATTCGACCACATGGCCGCGGTGGCTGACCCGCCGTATCCGCAGTTCCGACGGCGTCATCAGGATTTCCTCGGTGGCGCGGGCGCGACGGAAATTGATCCGGAACGCCCACCAGATCACCAGGATATCGAGACCGAAAAAGCCGAACACCGGCCACGCGCCCATCAGCAGGAATGCCAGGCCGGTGGCAAAGCTGACCACGCTGAGAAACACCATCAGCACGACAAAACCGGTGCGGTTCAGCGAGCGGTGCGGCGTCAGCAGCGCTGAAAACAATTCCGGCTGCGGATCATAATCGTTGCCTGTGGTCATCGTGGGTCAGTATACCCCGATCATGGCGAAAATCACCCGCGTCCATCTGCCCAAAACCAAACTCCCAGCCGCAAAAGCGATCAAGAAAGCGGCAGCCAAACCGGCGCCCGCGCGCGTCGCGAAAAAGCCGGCCGGTAAGAAGCTTTCGAAGCCAAAACCCTGGACCGCCGCCGAGGTGTACGAAGCGTTCAGCCGCTTTCGCAACGCCAATCCTGAGCCGAAGGGCGAGCTCGAACACCTCAATGCCTACACCCTGCTGGTCGCGGTGGTTTTGTCGGCGCAGGCGACCGACGCCGGCGTCAACAGGGCAACCCGCGCGCTGTTCGCCATTGCCGATACTCCGGAAAAAATGCTCGCGCTCGGCGAGGACAGCGTGCGTGAGTACATCAAGACCATCGGGCTCTACCGCAACAAGGCGAAAAACGTCATCGCGCTGTCGGCCAAACTTATCGCCGAATTCGGTAGCGTCGTGCCGCGCAGCCGCGCCGAGATCGAAACATTGCCCGGCGCCGGCCGCAAGACCGCCAATGTCGTGCTCAACATGGCCTATGGCGAACACACCATGGCGGTCGACACCCACGTGTTCCGCATCGGCAACCGCACGGGTCTTGCGCCCGGCAACAACCCGCTCGAAGTCGAGCTCGGCCTCGTCAAGGTGATCCCGTCGGAGTTCATGCTGCACGCCCACCACTGGCTGATCCTGCACGGCCGCTACATCTGCCTCGCGCGCAAGCCGCGCTGCGATGTGTGTTTGATCAATGATTTGTGCAGGTGGCCGGAGAAGACGGTTTCAACGCTTGCGCCGCCCTCATCTTCTCCCCTCCCCCCGCGAAGCGGCGGGGAGGGGTCGGGGGTGGGGGGTCTATCGGCGCATACGACCCGTAGTGAATTTGCGGAGGCACCCCCCACCCCCGACCCCTCCCCACCACGCGTAAGGACGCGTGGAGGGAGGGGAGTCAAGAGCATTATCAGACGATAGATCTCTTGCTCTACGCCACTGGCACCCGTGTCCTCCGCGCCGGCTCGATCAGCTCCGGCCGGGGGCCGCTCAGGCGCTTGTGCATGTGGACCATGAAGGCCATGCCGAACAGCGGCGTCGCAAGGTTGACGATCGGGATCGACACGAACGCCGCGATCAACAGTCCCGCTGCGAAGACGGTCGCCGCATTCGCCTTGCGCATCGCCTTGGCTTCCGCCGGGGTGCGAAACCGCATCGCCGCCAGTTCGAAATATTCCCGGCCGAGCAGCCAGGCAGTGGCGATGAAGAACGCGATGAAGCCGGCGCCGGCGATGAACACGAAGGGCAACGCGATCAGGTAGACCAGCAACGTCAGGAGTGCGGTCTTGACGCCCTCGGTCATGGCGCGGCCGACCGGCAGCGCGGTGCCGGGACGCTCCGCCGGATAGTGCTCGAGTTCGACATGGTCGGCGACCTCGTCGACGAACACGCTCGCCACCAGCGAGGTGATCACGGGCATCAGGAACACCGCGCCGAACACGACGCCGAGACCGGCGATGATCGAAACGATCCAGGCCAGCACATGGATCGAGGTCTCGAAGCTCGGTCCCAGCAGGCCGTCGAGCCAGACTTCGCCAGAGGTCGCGAACCAGCTCAGCAGCCGCTGCAGGCCGAACGCCAGCACCGTGATCAGCACCAGCGCCAGCCCAATCGAGCGCCACAGGATCGAGCGCATTGGCGGCGACAGGATTTGCGATAGCGCCTTGACGGCGGCGTCCAGCATGGCGGTCCAGGTCCTCTTTCCGAAAAGCCCTCGCGAGACGTAGACATGCCAGGCCGGTTCGGCAAGAGCCGGCTGTTCCACGATCTCCATGTGTTGCGGCCGGGCGGCTTCGTCCATATTATCAACGCCATGGCGCCACCCGCCAAACCCGCAGTGAGGCTCGCATGACCCGCCTACAAGACGTTTATCCCGACGACCGCGTCAGCCTGCGCGAAACGGGTCTGCGCGACGGCCTGCAACTGGTGAAAGCCTTTCCCTCGACATCGGCCAAGCAGCGCTGGATCCGCGACGAATATGGCGCGGGCGTGCGACATTTCGAAGTCGGTTCGTTCCTGCCCGCCAGCACGTTTCCGCAATTTGTCGACGTGCGCGATATCGTTGCGACCATCGCTGCACTGCCGGGCGCGCATGGCGTGGGGCTGGCGCTGAACGAGCGCGGCGTCAACGAGGCGCTGGCCTCCGGCGTCGCCGAAATCGCCACGGTGGTCTCGGCCACCGAGGAACACAGCCAGGCCAATGCCAACCGCAGCCGCGAATCCGCCATCGCCAACGTCAAGCGGATGTGCGAGCTGCGCGACGCCAGCACGCACAGGCCGCTGGTCAATGCCGCGATCTCAATGGCGCTGGGCTGTTCGATCACCGGGCCGGTCGATCCGAAGGAAGTTTTAAAACTGGTCGAGAAATGTTTGGAGGCGGGCGTCGATTTCGTCGCCATCGCCGATACCGTCGGCTATGCCGGCCCGAAACAGGTCGGCGAACTGACCAAAGCGGCGGTGAAATTGTCCGGCGCAAAGCCGGTCTGCGTTCATCTGCACGACACCAGGGGCATGGGCATCGCCAATGCGTCAGCAGCCCTCGATGCCGGCGCGCGCATTCTCGACGGCTCGCTCGGCGGCCTCGGCGGCTGCCCGTTCGCGCCCGGCGCCACCGGCAATGTGGTGTTCGAGGATCTGGCGTTCCTCTGCGAGAGCAAGGGATTTGCCACCGGCATCGATATCGAAAAGCTGATCGCGGTGCGCGGGATTTTGCGCTCGGAAATGCCTGACGAGACGCTGTATGGCGGATTGGCGCGGGCTGGATTACCGGGTGGGACCGCCAGGGCGGCATGAGCTTCCTTCCCCGCTTTCCGCAAACGGGGCGCGGAACGTCAACCCCAGGGCTCGTAACGTGATGGCCGGTCAGGTCGGATTGGTCGCAGTGCGATAGTAGCAGTTATCATGCGGGGCATGGGTGTTGCGTAAGGTTTCCGGGCATCTGTTGCTGGCTGCTGCATCCATCCTTGTCTGGGCCCCTCCGGCACATGCACAGACGGTCAGGACAGATTCGGGGGCAGGCCAGCTTCCGCCGGTTACGGTGACGTCGCCGCAAACGATGCAGCAGCGTCGGATCAGGCAGTCGCAGCAACCGCGGCGCGAGCGCAGCACGCAAAATCCCGAGGTCGTCCAGCCGAGCCCGCCCTTGGCTGACACGATCGGCGTTACCTCCGGTTCCGCAACGTCTGTGACACCGGGCCTGCAGCCCACTTCCGCCAGCGAAACCGCTATCAGTGGCGAGGAATTGAACGCGCGTCCGGCCTCGCGGGTCGGCGAACTGCTCGAGGCGGCGCCGGGGCTGATCGTGACGCAGCATTCCGGCGAGGGTAAAGCCAACCAGTATTTTCTGCGTGGCTTCAATCTCGACCACGGCACCGACCTCGCCATCACGGTCGACGGCATGCCGGTCAACATGCCCTCCCATGGCCACGGCCAGGGCTATGCCGACATCAACTTCCTGATTCCGGAACTGGTCGGGGCGGTCAATGTCCGCAAAGGGCCTTACTACGCCGATAAAGGCGATTTTGCTTCCGCAGGTACCGTCGACATCGACTATCTCACAAAACTGCCAAAGAACCTCGCGGAGATCGCGTTCGGCAGTTTTGGCTATCGGCGCGGAGTCGTCGCCGGCTCGAGCGCGGTAGCCGACGGCACGCTGCTCGCCGCGATCGAGGCTACCAAATATAACGGACCCTGGGACGTGCCCGACAATGTCCGCAAGCTCAACGGCGTGCTGCGCTACAGCCAGGGCACCACGTCAGACGGCTTTACGCTGTCGGCGATGGCCTATTCCAACGGCTGGAATTCGACCGATCAGGTTGCGCTGCGCGCCATCGACCAGAACATCATCGGCCGGTTCGGCACGCTCGACCCCACCGATGGCGGAACCTCCAGCCGCTTCAGCCTGTCCAGCAACTGGGCGCATTCGAGCGAGTTCGGCCAGAGCAAGGCCAGCGCCTATGTGGTGCGCTCGACGATGCAGCTGTTCAACAATTTTACCTATCTGCTGGATGATCCCGTCAATGGCGACCAGTTCAGCCAGCTCGACCGCCGCACGCTCTATGGGGTCAACGCCAGCCACAGTTTTGATGTGCGGTTTGCCAGCATCGAGACCCAGACCCGAATCGGGCTGAATACGCGTGGCGACGATATCCATGTCGGGCTGTTTCGCACCATGCAACGCACCGTGCACTCAACGGTTCGCGAGGATCACGTCGGGGAAGGCAATGTTGGCCTGTGGGCCGATACCACGGCGCGCTGGACCGACTGGCTGCGCACCACGGTCGGGCTGCGACAGGATTATTTTGCCGGCCGTGTTGCCAGCGATACGCCGGAAAATTCCGGCAATGCATCCGCCACCATCACCAGTCCGAAGGCCGGTATCGTGCTGGGTCCGTGGTACAAGACCGAGTTCTACGGCAATGCCGGCTACGGCCTGCACTCCAATGACATCAGGGGCGCCACCATCACCGTCGATCCCAACGACAAGGTAACGCCGCTGGGTCGCGTCCCCTTGCTGGTCCGCTCCAGGGGTGCCGAGATCGGCATCCGCACCAGGGCAATACCTGATCTCACCAGCTCGATCGCGCTGTTTGTTCTGGATTTCGATTCCGAACTGCTGTTCGTCGGCGACGCCGGCACCACCGAGCCCAGCCGTCCCAGCCGCCGCGTCGGCGTGGAATGGACCAACAAATACAAAGTCCAGCCGTGGCTGACGCTCGATCTCGACGTTGCCTACACCCGCGCCCGCTTCACCGATTTCGATCAGGCCGGCGACCGCATCCCCGGCGCGCCGGCTTGGATCGCCAGCGGCGGCGTCACCTTTGGCGCCGACACCGGCTGGTTCGGCGCGTTACGCGGGCGCTATTTCGGCCCGCGTCCGCTGAACGAGGATGACAGCGTGCGTTCGCTGAGTTCGCTGATCTTCAACGCGCGGGTTGGCTACCGATTCGACAACGGCATCCGGCTGCAGCTCGACGCGCTCAATCTGCTCAACGCGAAAACCAACCAGATCGAATATTTTTACACGTCGCGATTGCCGGGCGAGGCGATCGGCGGTGTCGCCGACCGGCATGTCCATCCCGCCGAGCCGCTGGCGATGCGACTCACGCTGGCCGGAAGGTTCTGATCGCGGTCAGGGCAATGGCCGTTACGAAAACGCGTTGCCGCCGCGCAGGCCGAGCTTCTTGAAGATCATCGCCGCGGGACAGAAGCCGGTGAACGCTGCCTGCAGCATGTTGAGCCCGGCGAAGGCGGTCAGCAGGAACCAGTAGGGATTGACCAGCCAGCCCAGCGCGAGGCTGAGAAGCACGACGGATCCTGCGAAGGCGAGTACGGCTTTATCGATGTTCATGACGTATTCCTCTTACTTGGGTTGAAGTGATCAGGGCCGGGCAAGCCCGGCCGTCGTCCATGCGACGATGTTCTTGGTGTCCATCGCTCCCGAAGTCCGTGCGATCTCTTTGCCGCCGCGCATCAGCAGGAGCGTGGGGATGCCGCTGATGCCGAGGCGGGAGGAGACGGCGGGCGCTTGGTCGGAGTTCAACTTCAACAGCCGAACCCCTGGCTCCAGCTGCTGCGCCGCGCGTTCGAACATCGGCGCCATCGCGCGGCAGGGACCGCACCAGGGCGCCCAGACATCGACCAGCACGGGAATATCGTTGTACGCGAGGTGGCGGTCGAACGCCGCCTCGTCCACCTCGATGGGATGGCCGCTGAAGATCGGCTGATGACAGGATCCGCAGCGGGCGGTTGTCGCGGTGCGTTCGGCGGGCAGCCGGTTGATCTTGCCGCAATGCCCGCAGACGACCTGGTGACTTGCACTCATGTTCCGGTCTTGACCTCCTTGATCTTGGCGATATTGAGCTTGTCGAGCAAAAAGCGCTCGTAGAACGGCTCGCTCTCGCCGCGCCGAATCTTGCGCAGAAAGTATTTTTCAAAGGCGACCTTGGCGAGATGAACCCATTCACCCTTGGCCGACCAGTTGACGTTGCGGGGCGGAATCTGCGGCTGCGCCAGGAAGGCGACGCCGGTATCGCCGAAATCCGCCAGGCAGATCGCATTCCATGTCGGCTGTGCCACCGGTGTCTGGCCCTTCAGCAGCGAGCCGATGTTCATCGCCGTGGCGGTGACCATCGATTCGATCATGAAGCCGGTTTTCGGCACGCCGACGGGGACCGGTGTGGCGCCGACCGGCGCGATCGCCACGCAGACGCCGATCGCGAAGATGTTGGGATATTCGGGATTGCGCTGATGCTTGTCGACGATGACAAAGCCGCGGGGATTGGTCAGCTTCTCGATGCCCCTGACAGCGCCGACGCCGCGGAACGCCGGCAGCATCATCGAATAGGCGAACGGCAGTTCGTGGGTCTTGCGGATCGAGCCGTCGTCGGCGACTTCCTCAACCGTCATCTTGCCCTGCTCGACGCCCTTCACCCGGGCGCTGGTGATCCATTTGACATGCTTCTCGCGCATTTCGCTTTCGAGCAGGCCCTTGGTGTCGCCGACTCCGTCGAGGCCGAGATGGCCGATATAGGGCTCCGAGGTGACGAAGGTCATCGGTACGCGATCGCGCAACTTACGGCGGCGAAGCTCGGTTTCCAGAATGAACAGGAATTCGTAGGCTGGACCGAAGCAGGAAGCGCCTTGCACGGCGCCGATCACGACGGGCCCCGGGTTGGCGGCGAGCTTTTCGAACGCGTCCTGGGCGTGGGTGGCGTGGTCAACGTGGCAGATCGACTGGGTGTGGCCGTCCGGCCCGAGCCCGGGGATCTCGTCGAATGCGAGCTCCGGCCCGGTGGCCACGACCAGGTAATCGTAATCGATCGAAACGCCGTCCGAGAGCTCAATCCGGCTTTCAGTGGGATGCACGCGCTGCGCGCCCTGCGTCAACAGGCGGACGCCCTTGCGCTTCATGATGTCGACGAGGTCGATCTCGATATCCGCGCGCTTGCGCCAGCCGATCGCGACCCAGGGATTGGAGGGGACAAAGTGATAGACCGGCCCCTGGGAAACCACGGTCAGGCGGTCGTCCTTTCCCAGCTGCGGTAAAAGTTCATAGGCCATCAGCGTTCCGCTGAGGCCGGCTCCGATAACGACTACTTCCGCCATGATCGCCTCCGTTGGCTGCATTCCCCTGTGGACGGCTGCGCCGGTTTTCCCCGGTTCGTGGGCCGCGTGTCTTGACTATATATTCGTATTATCGTATATACGCAAGTATGAAAATAGATAGTGCGATCATGGAATCCGCGGCCGACCAGGCCAGCGACCTCTTGAAGGCGCTGTCCAACCGGCATCGGCTGCTGATCATCTGCCAGTTGATCGACGGCGAGCGCTCGGTGGGCGATCTCGCCGAATTCCTGAGCCTGCGTGATTCCACGGTGTCCCAGCATCTTGCGCTGCTGCGCAAGGATGGACTGGTGTCGGCGCGACGCGACGCGCAGACGATCTACTATTCGATTGCCAGCGACCCTGCGCGCGAAGTCCTGAAGACGCTCTATCAGGTCTATTGCGCGCCACCGAAGGCCAGGAAAGCAAAGAGCAGATTGTAGCCAGTTCCGCTCCGGCGCCTTGAGGCAGGTCAAGGTTCTCGCGGTGAATTCCAATGAAATGCACCATAACCGCGCGTCAGGGCGGAAAGGCGATTCCAATGAAAATGCAGGCGGTCATGCATAAGTTGATGGCGATGAGCATGCTGGCGGCAGCGGTATTTGGTACGACTGGCGCCGGTGCCGAGGCCCTGACGGTCGCGCTGCGGCCGGTCGCCGACGAGAAGGCGGTGTTCGCCACCGTCGAGAGTATCAGCGTGGTGCCCGCGCGCGGGCGCATTGGCGGCACGATCGTTCAACTCAATGTCAGGGAGGGCGACAACGTCAAGCGCGGGCAGGCCATCGCCGTGATCGCCGACGAAAAGCTCGCGCTGCAGATGCAGTCTCTGGATGCGCAGATCCAGGCGCTGCAGGCGCAATCGGATCAGGCGCAAATCGATTTTACGCGAACCGAAGGACTGGTGGAGCGCGGCACGCTGCCTCGTGTCAAACTGGACGAAGCGCGGACCGCGCTCAACGTCGCCCAAAACGGCATGCGCGCGAAAGCTGCCGAGCGGGCGGTGGTTCAGCAACAGTTCAATGAAGGGCAGGTCCTGGCTCCCGTCGACGGGCGGGTACTGAAGCGGATGGTATCGGTCGGCTCGGTGGTTCTGCCGGGCGATACCATTGAGATGATCGCGCAGGAGGATTTCAAGTTGCGCTTGCGCGTGCCGGAGCGCCACGCCCGCCTCCTGAAGGCGGGCGACAAGATCCGGGTCGACGGCGCCGAATTCAGCGACCAGACGCCGAAGGCGGGCGTGATCGATCTCGTCTATCCCCTGATCGAGGACGGCAGGGTGATCGCCGACGCTACCGTCGCGAAACTTGGGGAATATTTCGTCGGCGATCGGTTGCGGGTCTGGATCTCCGGCGGTGAGCGGATGGCGTTCGTGATTCCGTCGAACTACGTCACCACACGTTTCGGCATTGACTATGTCGGGATCCGCCAGGGCGATCGCACCATCAGCGCGCCGGTGCAGCGCGGGCGCAACCTGGCGAGCTCCGACATGCCCAATGGTCTCGAAATCCTGTCCGGCATCCGCCCCGGCGACCAGTTGGTGAAACCGTGAATCTGGGAATATCTGGCCGGCTGACGCGGGCAACCATCAATTCGCCGCTGACGCCGCTGTTCCTGCTGGCCTCGCTGGTCGTCGGCCTGATCGCGGTGGTCGTGATTCCGCGCGAGGAAGAGCCGCAGATCAGCGTCCCCATGGTCGACATCCGTGTCAACGCGGATGGACTGCGCGGCCCGGATGCGGTCGAACTGGTCACCAAGCCGCTCGAGTCGATCGTCAAGGGGATCGACGGCGTGGAGCACGTCTACAGCCAGACCGAAGACGACCGCGTCATGGTCACCGCGCGCTTTCTGGTCGGGACCAAGTCCGAGGACGCCATCCTGCGCGTTCATGAGAAGATCCGGGCCAATCTCGACCGCATTCCGGTCGGCATTCCCGAACCCCTGATCGTCGGCCGCGGCATCAACGACGTCGCCGTGACGGTGCTGACGCTTTCGCCAAGGCCCGAGGCGGCCGACCGCTGGACGGACAAGGACCTCTACGAACTCGCCGACAAGCTGCGCTCGGAATTGATGAAGGTCGACAGCATTGGTCTCACCTACATCTCCGGCGGCGGCCCCCAGCAGATCCGGGTCGAGCCCGATCCGGAGAAGCTGTCGCTATTCGGCGTGACGCTGCAGCAGCTCGTCGCCAAGGTGAAGGACGCCAACCGCTCGTTCATGGCGGGACAGGTCCGCGACGCCGGCAAGGTCCGCAGCGTTTCGGCGGGGCAGACCCTGTCCGGCATTCCCGATATTGGCCTCTTGCTGATTTCGACGCGGGATGGGCGACCGGTTTACGTCAAGGACGTGGCCAGCGTCGTCATCGGACCCAATGCGGCCGAGCACCGCGTCTGGAATGATGCGCGTGACGGCAAGGGCAAATGGGAGCGGGTTCCTGCGGTCAGCCTGGCGCTGGCCAAGCGTGCCGGCGCCAATGCCGTCGTCGTTTCCGAGGAGATCGCGCACCGGCTCAAGGGATTGAAATCGCGCCTGATCCCCGACGATGTCGTGGTCACCGTCACCCGGGACTATGGCGAGACGGCGAACGAGAAAGCCAACGAGCTGCTGTTTCACCTCGGTCTGGCGACGATCTCGATCGTCATCCTGATCGCGATCGCGATCGGCTGGCGCGAGGCACTGGTTACGCTCGTCGTGATCCCCACCACCATCCTGCTGACGATGTTCGCCGCCAATTTGATGGGGTACACCATCAACCGCGTCAGCCTGTTTGCATTGATCTTCTCGATCGGAATCCTGGTCGACGATGCCATTGTGGTGGTCGAGAATATCGCCCGCCACTGGGCGATGCGGGATGAGCGGCCACGGTTGCAGGCGACCATCGAGGCGGTCGCCGAAGTCGGCAATCCGACGGTGGTCGCGACCCTGACGGTGGTCGCGGCATTGCTGCCGATGCTGTTCGTGTCAGGGCTGATGGGCCCCTATATGGCGCCGATACCGGCCAATGCCTCGGCGGCAATGCTGTTCTCGTTCTTCGTCGCGATGGTGGTGGCGCCCTGGCTGATGCTGCGACTGGCGCCGAAGGACGGCGTTGCGGGCGCGGCGCATGCCGCGCACGATGAAGGCGCGCTCGGGCGGATATATCGCCGCATCGCAACCCCCATCATCGCCAGCAAGCGTTCGGCCTGGATATTTCTGATCGGGGTCGGGATCGCCACCCTGCTGTCGATGACCTTGTTCGCGACCAAGTCCGTGACGGTCAAATTGCTGCCGTTCGACAACAAATCCGAGATCGCGGTGGTCGTTGACCTTCCTGAAGGGGCGAGCCTCGAAGACACCGAGCGGACCTTGTTTGCGGCTGCCGACATTGCTCGCGGCCTGCCCGAGATCACCTCGGTGCAGTCCTATGCCGGCACGCCGGCGCCGTTCAACTTCAACGGCCTGGTCCGGCACTATTATCTGCGCGAGCGGCCGGAGCTGGGCGAGCTGCAGGTCAATCTTGCCGCGCGTTCCGACCGCAAGCGGGCCAGCCACGACATCGCACTCGATCTGCGCCAACGCCTCAAGACCGTCAGTGTGCCCGATGGCGCCAGCATCAAGGTCGTCGAGGTGCCGCCGGGGCCGCCGGTGCTGGCGACGCTGCTGGCCGAGATCTACGGCCCCGACGCCGCAACCCGCCGCGCGGTGACCGGCGAGTTGAAGAAGATCTTCGCCGAAGTGCCGTTCATCGTCGATATCGACGATTCGATCGGACAGAAGCGGCCGCGGCTGCGGCTTTCGATCGACCAGGACCGGCTGGAATTCTTCGGGGTTGAGCAGCGCGACGTTTACGACACCATCCAGACGCTGTTCGGCGGCGTGTCCGTGGGCTACTCGCACCGCGGCGAGGACCGCAATCCGATCGAGATCGCGGTCCGGCTGCCGAAGCGCGACCTCGCCTGGACCGAGGCGCTCGCCTCGACGCCGGTGCCGGCCAACACGCTGCCCGGCAGCAAAACCGTGGTTGAACTGGGTCAGCTGGTGAAGGCAACCACAGAAGAAGGCTCGCCGCAGATCTTCCGTCGCGACGGCCGTTTCGCCGACATGGTGATGGCCGAGCTGGCGGGCCGATTCGA
Organism: Hyphomicrobiales bacterium; assembly: GCA_038212905.1. Lineage (GTDB taxonomy): Bacteria > Pseudomonadota > Alphaproteobacteria > Rhizobiales > Xanthobacteraceae > Bradyrhizobium. The sequence continues at coordinate 7,551 of JBBQUA010000051.1, read as the reverse complement.
GGCGCCGCTTTACGGCATGCTGGCGGTCGCCGATCGCATCGAGGCGCACGATTGGGGCAAGCTGCAGAAGCCCGTCATTAGCCTGCACGGCCAGCCGACGGACGAGTCCCGGCCGACGCTGCTGTGGGACGGCGAATGGGAGATCACCTATGTCACGTTCCGCGACATGGGCGCGGCTTTCGGCGCCGCGATCCTCGGCATCTACGTGCTGGTGGTGGCCCAGTTCCGCAGCTTCCGCCTGCCGCTGGTGATCCTGACGCCGATTCCGCTGACGCTGATAGGCATCCTGCTCGGCCACTGGCTGCTCGGCGCGCCGTTCACCGCGACCTCCATGATCGGGTTCATAGCGCTGGCCGGCATCATCGTCCGCAATTCGATCCTGCTGGTCGATTTCATCCGCCACAGCGGGGCCAGGAACCGATCGATGCGCGACATCGTGCTGGAAGCCGGCGCGGTACGCTTCAAACCGATCCTGCTCACCGCGCTGGCCGCCATGATCGGCGCCGCCACGATCCTGCTCGACCCGATTTTTCAGGGGCTGGCGATCTCGCTGCTGTTCGGACTGGCGTCCTCGACGCTGCTTACCGTTCTCGTCATCCCGGCCATCTACATCGCGCTTCGGGACACCACGCCGCAGACGCCGGTTGGCGAAAACGCAGGATCGTGACGAGGCTAGCCGGGTCGCCGGGCCAACGCCTCATCCCGCGGCGGCGGCGCGGGCCGCGACCTTTGCCAGAGGTCACGCAGAATCATGCCCGCGGCCATCGCCGCGACGAACACGAGGATGCCGGGCGATAGTGTCGCGAGGCTTTCCAAAGCCGGCCCCGGGCACAATCCAACGAGCCCCCAGCCCGCTCCGAACATGGCTGACCCGATGACGAGCGGCCGGTCGATATCGTCCGTGGTCGGCCAGATGTTTCGAACCGCAAGCAGCGGCCGAGAACGGCCCTTCGCAAACATGAAACCCGGAACAGACACCGCGAGCGCCGCAACCATGACGACGGCAAGGGTCGGGTCCCATGCGCCAAAAATATCTAGAAACGCCAGAACCTTGGTCGGCTGAACCATTCCGGAAATCAGCAGGCCGGCACCGAATATCAAACCACACAGCAAGGACGCGATGATCGGCATGGTCTAACCTGCGAATACGTGGTGCGTAAGTGCGACGGTGGTGATGGCCACAACCATAAAGATCACGGTCGCGGCGATGGAGCGGGCGGACAGCCGCGCCATGCCGCAGATGCCGTGGCCGGAGGTGCAGCCGCCGGCAAGCCTGGTGCCGAAGCCCACCAGCAGGCCGGCGCCCACGATAACGGCCCAGCTTGCCGGCATCTGCGGTGGATGCATCCCATAGCCGATCAATCCGGCGAGCAACGGCGCTAGAATGAGTCCCGCGATAAAGGCGATGCGCCAGCCGATCTCGCCGCTTCTGGCGTTCAGCAAGCCGCCGAAGATGCCGCTGATGCCGGCAATCCGGCCGGTCAGCAGCATCAGGAGCACGGAGGAAAGGCCGATCAGCCCGCCGCCGATCGCCGCCGATAACGGAGTGAAATTAGCCATCGCGTTGCTCCACAGACCTCAGAATGGAATCTCTGAGGTCTGTGGCTAGATCACAAACGCGTCACGCGCAACCGCAACGCATTGCCAACCACGCTCACCGACGACAGCGCCATGGCCGCGGCGGCGATGATCGGCGACAGCAGCAGTCCGAACGTCGGATAGAGGATGCCGGCGGCAATCGGAATGCCGGCGGCGTTGTAGATAAACGCGAAGAACAGGTTCTGCCGGATGTTGCTCATGGTCGCCTGTGACAGCCGGCGGGCGCGCACGATCCCGCCGAGATCACCGCCCAGCAGCGTGATGCCGGCGCTTTCCATCGCGACGTCAGTCCCGGTACCCATGGCGATGCCGACTTCGGCGGCGGCAAGCGCCGGCGCGTCGTTGACGCCGTCGCCGGCCATCGCGACGATTCGCCCTGCCTTCTGCAGTTTTGTCACGACGGCGCTCTTCTGATCCGGCAGCACTTCGGCCTCGACATCGGCGATGCCGAGTTGCCGCGCGATGGCATTGGCCGTCGTGCGGTTGTCGCCGGTCAGCATGATGACCTTGATGCCTTCGGCCGCCAGCGCCTTCAGCGCATCCGGCGTCGACGCTTTCACCGGATCGGCGATCGCAAACAGCCCGGCCAGTTGGCCATCGACCGCGATATTGATCACGGTGGCGCCGTCGCCGCGCAGACGCTCGGCCTGCTCATTCAAGGATTGGGTTTCGACCCCGAGCGAGGTCAGGAAGTTGGCATTGCCCAAAGCCACGGTCTTGCCGTCGACCTTGCCGGTGGCGCCCTTGCCGGTCGGCGAGTCGAACTCCTCCACCTTGCTTACATCGAGATTCTTTTCCTTTGCGGACCGCACGATCGCATCGGCGAGCGGGTGCTCGCTGGCCCGCTCGACGCTGGCGGCAAGTTGCAAAATTGCGTTTTCGTCGAATCCCGCCGCGGCAACGATCGCCACCACTTTCGGCTTGCCCTCGGTCAGGGTGCCGGTCTTGTCGACCACCAGCGTGTCGACCTTTTCCATCCGCTCCAGCGATTCGGCATTCTTGATCAGCACGCCGGCCGCCGCCCCACGTCCGACCCCGACCATGATCGACATCGGCGTGGCCAAACCGAGCGCGCAGGGGCAGGCGATGATCAGCACGCTGACGGCGGCGACCAGGCCGAATGCCATCCTCGGTTCCGGCCCGAACCAGGCCCAGGCGCCGAAAGCGATCACGGCAACGGCAATCACCACCGGCACGAACCAGCCGGCGACCTGATCGGCCAGCCGCTGGATCGGCGCGCGCGAGCGCTGCGCCTCGGCGACCATCTTGACGATCTGCGACAGCAGCGTGTCGCGCCCGACCTTGTCGGCGCGCATCACGAAGCCGCCGGACTGGTTGAGCGTGCCCGCGATCACCGTGGCCCCGGCTTCCTTGGTCACAGGCATGGATTCGCCGGTCACCAGGGATTCGTCGAGCGAGGAGCGGCCTTCGAGAATGACGCCGTCCACCGGTACCTTCTCGCCGGGACGAACGCGCAAATGATCGCCGACCTGCAGACTGTCGATCTCGACTTCATGGTCGGCGCCGTCATCGCCGATGCGGCGGGCGGTCTTCGGCGCCAGTTGCAGCAGCGCCTTGATCGCGCCGGATGTCGCCTCGCGGGCGCGCAATTCCAGCACCTGTCCCAGCAGCACGAGTACGGTGATCACCGCGGCGGATTCGAAGTAGACCGCAACCGCGCCGCCGTGGCCGCGGAAAGTCGCCGGGAAGATCCCGGGCATGATGGTGCCGACCAGGCTGTAGAGATAGGCGACGCCGGTGCCGACCGCGATCAGCGTAAACATGTTGAGATTGCGCGTCACCAGCGATTGCCAGCCGCGCACGAAGAACGGCCAGCCCGCCCACAGCACCACGGGTGTCGCAAATACAAACTGAATCCAGTTCGACAGGGTCGGGTCGACCCAGCCGTGACCGCCGACCAGATGACCGCCCATTTCCAGCACGACGGCAGGCAGAGCGAGCGCAAGGCCGATCCAGAACCGCCGTGTCATGTCGGCCAGTTCGGGATTGGGCGGCGTATCGAGGCTTGCCACCTCGGGCTCCAGCGCCATGCCGCAGATCGGGCAGCTGCCGGGACCGACCTGGCGGATCTGCGGATGCATCGGGCAGGTATAGATCGTGCCTTCGGGCGCGTCGGCCTTTGGCTTGTTGCCGCTGAGATAGGAATTCGGGTCGGCGGCGAATTTGGTCCGGCAGCCGGCCGAGCAGAAATGGAAGGTTTTACCGAGATGGTCGAATCGATGCTTGCTGGTGGCGGGATCGACCGTCATGCCACAGACGGGGTCGCGCACGCTGGCGCTGCCGGCGAGATGAGCGTGATCGTGCGCGCCGCCGCAACACCCGGCCTTCGCGGTTTCCGCAGCCGCCTTGGATGAACAGCCGCAGCCGGAACTTTTTGCGGCATCGGCTGTATTCGTGTTTTTGCCGTCGGTCATGGCGCTCTCCAAAGGGCTCTTGTAACCCATACCCTGTAGGGGTATATAGGCCGCATGCGAAAAGACATCAAGGCATCCTGCCAAAAGCGTCTCGGCCGGATCGAGGGCCAGGTCCGCGGCCTGTCCAAAATGGTCGACGAGGATCGTTACTGCATCGATATCGTCACCCAGATCTCGGCGGTACGGGCCGCCCTCCGGCGCGTCGAGGAGGAAGTGCTCAAGGACCACGTGTCGCATTGCGTCGAACACGCGATCAGCACCGGCAACAAGGCCGATCAGCGGGAGAAGATCGCCGAGCTGATGGCCGTGATCGGCCGAGCTGATCGCTAATTCGTACTGAAACGCCTGCAGGTGACTTGATGCCGATCAATGCCGGACGAATAAATTTCGCAACTTCTTCAAGATGGAGCCAGGTGTCCTTGCTTTTACCGCAATTTCATCCGTTGTTCCCCAGGCTCGCACCGTATGGTAATAGCCGCGCATGACGTCGACCGGAACACTTTTGCGGATAGTTGGGGCGGCGATCCTTTTGATCGTCGTTCAATTCGCGTCGGTCGCAGCCAACGCCCATGTCGGTCATGGGCCGGACGGTCACCATCAAGGGCATGGCCTTCACGCCCATGCCGCCGTGTCGGGAATCGCCCGCGCGATTTCTTCCGAGCCTGCTTCGCTCGCGGATCGTGCCGCGCGAACCCGGCCTGCCGCTCAAGCCGAGGCGGCTGTCCGGAATGCGCCGGGCCCACAGCCTTCTAACGCCGGCGCCTGCGTGATGGGCTGCTGCGGATGCACGGGGTGCTGTGCGGCGGCGCTGGCCGCGGTTTCGCCCCACCTGCCGCCCACAGCCTGGTCGCCTCGCATCGGCTTTGCGCGCGCAGTTTCGGTGCCCGGAGTGGACCCAAGCGGTCTGCGCAAACCCCCTCGACCCCTCGCCTGAATAACGACGTCCCCGCGGTCCCGCCTCGGCAGGCATCCGCGCGAGCTTTTTGTCAGGTGAGGATTTTCCAATGCGCTCGTTGTTTCGTGCCGCGCTTTGCGCGGTGGCTCTGGCTTCCTTTTCGGGAGGCGGATCGTCGCTGGCCCATGACGGTCACGATCATGGCGAGCCGGCGCCGGCGGTGATCTCGAATACCGCGCCTCGCGCGGAAGCCGTCTCGGAACATTATGAGCTGGTGGCGATCGCCCGTGGCGGCGACCTCGTGATCTACCTCGACCGCTTTGCGACCAACGAGTCGGTCGATGGCGCCAGCATTACCGTCGAGACGCCAGCGGGCCCGGAGCCGGCGCGCGCCGTGGCGAACGAGCCGTACCGGCTGAGCGCGCCATGGTCGGCCAAACCGGGCTCCTATAACCTGATCTTCACCGTCAGCAAGGACGGCATCGACGACGTACTGGCCGCGACGCTGATGGTTCCGACGGAAGATCCGGGCGTAAAGGCCGCAACGGCTTCGCTGTCGGATATCGGAAGCGGGATTCGCGAGCTGTCATCTCGCGATGTTCCGACGGCGCTGATTGCCGGGCTCGGAGGCTTTGCCGCGGGAATTGTCGTCATGACGCTGCTGTGGCGACGGAACCGGCCCGCGATGATCCTGCTCCTTGCCGGGACGGTCGTGATGTTCGTCGGCGCCGCGCGCGCCCATGACGGCGATGACCATGGCGCGTCGGCCAATTCGAGCCCGACGGTGCGCGACCTGGCGCAGCGGCTGCCCGACGGCAGCGTATTCGTACCCAAGAGTATCCAGCGAATCCTCGCCATCCGCACCGTCCAGATCGAATCCGCCGCGCATCGCGCCGCGCTCGAATTGCCGGGCCGAATCATTCCCGATCCGAACGCCAGCGGATTCGTTCAATCGTCGGTCGGAGGCCGTCTGTCGCCGCCGCCGAACGGCTTTCCGCGGCTGGGGACGCCGGTCAAAAAGGGCGATGTTCTCGCCTATATGACGCCGCCGCTGCAGGCCATCGACGCCTCCGACATGCGTCAGCGGCAGGGCGAACTCGACCAGCAGATTGCCATCGTGGAGCGCCGGCTGGCCCGCTACGAAACCCTGGTGCCGAGCGGCGCTGTCGCGCGCACCCAGCTCGAGGACACAAGGACGGAGCTGCAAGGCCTGAAGGATCGGCGCGGCTTCCTCGACAAGTCGCGCCGCGAGCCGGAAGAATTGATCGCGCCTGTGGACGGCATCGTCGCCGAGGGTACCGTCGTCGCCGGGCAGATGGCCCAATCGAACGCCGTGATCTTCCATATCGTCGATCCGACCCGGCTGTGGGTCGAAGCGCTCAGCTTCGATACGCTCCCGGGAGTCGAGAGCGCGGTGGCGCGGCTCAACAACGACCGGACCTATCCGCTCGCCTTCCGCGGCGCCGGTTTTGCCGGTCGCAATCAGTCGATCCCGGTGCAATTCGCGGTGCAGGGCGACGTCGCGGGGCTTCGCGCCGGACAGTTCGTCACCGTGCTCGCCATCACCGATGAGGAAAAGACCGGGTTCGCCGTTCCCCGCGCGGCGCTGGTGCGCAACGCCAGCGGGCAGGATGTGGTGTACGAGCACGTCGCGGCGGAACGTTTCGAGCCGCGCCCGGTGCGGGTCGAACCGCTCGACGGCGATCGCGTCCTCATTGCCACCGGGCTTGCCGCGGGCAAGCGCCTTGTCGTTCAGGGCGCCGAGCTGCTCGGTCAGGTCCGCTGAGGGGAATGCCAGAATGTTTCGCTTTCTCGTCACACAGTCGCTGCGCAATCGCCTGATGGTGCTGGCGGCCTCGGCCGTTCTGGTGCTGCTCGGAATCTTCAGCGCCAGCCGGCTCCCGGTCGACGTCTTTCCCGACCTCAACAAGCCGACCGTCACCATCATGACCGAAGCGGAAGGCCTGGCGCCTCCGGAAGTCGAGCAGCTGGTCAGCTTTCCGATCGAAACCCAGATGAACGGCGTTCCCGGGGTGACGCGGGTGCGCTCCGTTTCCGGCGTGGGGCTCTCCATCGTCTATGTCGAGTTCGACTGGGGCACCGACATCTACCGCAACCGCCAGCAGATCGCCGAACGGCTTTCCCTGATCAGGTCCCAGTTACCGCCGAACGTGATCCCCCAGATGGGGCCGATCAACTCGATCATGGGACAGATTCTGCTGGTCGCGATGACCAGCGACAAGGCGTCCGCGATGGAAGTCCGCGAAGCCGCCGACTTCACCGTTCGCCCGCGTTTGCTGACGATCCCCGGCGTCTCCCAGGTCATCCCGATCGGCGGCGAAGTCCGCCAGTATCGCGTGTCGCCCAATCCACCGGCGCTGCGCAGCCTCGGCGTCACCTATGAGCAGGTCGAACAGGCGCTGACCCAATTTGGCGTCAACACCGGCGGCGGCTTCACCGATCAACACTCGCGCGAATATCTGATCCGGAACATCGGACGCACCACTAATCTCGACGATCTGCGCAGCGTTGTGGTGGCGCAGGTCAACGGCGGGCCGGTGTTTTTGCGCCAGGTCGCTTCAGTCGAATTCGCACCCCGGGTGAAGCGCGGTGAAGGCGGCT
>JBBQUA010000050.1:0-26606 GCA_038212905.1 Hyphomicrobiales bacterium | reverse complement strand
GGAACAGGATGGAGTCGAGCACGGTGGTGGAGGTCGGGAAGGTGGACATGGGTTTCCTTGGTCAATCGCAGGCTGACGACAGCGCTGCAGCGGTATAGCGTGCCGCTTGCGATATGTCCGTCGTGCTTTTCTCCCCTCCCCGCCACGCGCAAGGGCGCGTGGGAGGAGGGGAGAAGACTAAGCCTTCGGTCCGCCGTTCTTCTCGGCGGCGCGGCGCATGGCTTCGGCCAGCGCACCCCCGGCCTGCTGTTGTGACTTCGGCGCCGATGAGGTCATCGACTTTGCGGGAATATCGCGCGACCGTTCCTGCGGTTTGCGCTCGCCCTTGGCGCCGATCTCGTCGTCGAGCCGCAGCGTCAGCGCGATGCGCTTGCGGGCGACCTCGACCTCCAGCACCTTGACCTTGACGATGTCGCCCGACTTCACCACCTCGCGCGGGTCCTTGATGAAGGTCTTCGACATCGCCGAGATATGCACCAGGCCATCCTGGTGCACGCCGATGTCGACGAAGGCGCCGAACGCCGCGACGTTGGTGACGGTGCCTTCCAGGATCATGCCTTTCTTGAGATCCTTCAGTGTCTCGACGCCCTCCATGAACACCGCGGCCCTGAAGGCCGGACGCGGATCGCGGCCGGGCTTTTCCAGCTCGCGCAGGATGTCGGTCACCGTGGGCAAACCAAAAGTGTCGTCGACAAAGGACTGCGGCTTCAACTGGCGCACGATTTCGGCATTGCCGATCAGCGCCTTGATGTCGCTCTTGGTCGCGGTCAGAATCTTGCGCACCACCGGATAGGCTTCCGGATGCACGCCGGAGGCGTCGAGCGGATCCTCGCCGCCCTGGATACGCAGGAATCCCGCGCATTGCTCGAACGCCTTCGGGCCCAGCCGCGGCACTTCCTTCAGCGCCTTGCGCGACTTGAACGGGCCGTTGGCGTCGCGGTGCTGCACGATGCTCTGCGCCAGCCCCGAGCCGATACCGGATACCCGCGCCAGCAGCGGCGCCGAGGCGGTGTTGGCGTCGACTCCGACGGCGTTGACGCAATCTTCCACCACGGCATCGAGCGAGCGCGCCAGCTTGCTCTCGCCGAGATCATGCTGGTACTGCCCGACCCCGATTGCCTTGGGATCGATCTTGACCAGCTCGGCCAGCGGATCCTGCAGCCGCCGCGCGATCGAGACCGCGCCGCGCAGGGTGACGTCGAGCTCCGGCAATTCCTCGGAGGCAAAGGACGAGGCCGAATAGACCGACGCGCCGGCCTCCGACACCACGATCTTCGACATCTTCAGATCCGGCAGCAGTTTTACCAACTCCATGGCGAGCTTGTCGGTTTCGCGCGATGCGGTGCCGTTGCCGATCGCTATCAAATCGACGCGGTGCGCGACTGCGAGTTTACCCAGCGTCGCCAACGCCTCGTCCCAGCGCTTCTGCGGTTCATGCGGATAGATCGCCGTGGTGGCCACCACCTTGCCGGTGGCGTCGACGATCGCGACCTTGACGCCGGATCGGAAGCCGGGATCGAGGCCCATGGTGACGCGCGCGCCGGCCGGTGCTGCCAGCAACAGGTCGCGCAGATTGGACGCGAACACCCGCACCGCTTCCTGCTCGGCCGCATTCCACAGCCGCATCCGCAGATCGATATTGAGATGGACCTGGATCTTGGTGCGCCAGGCCCAGCGCGCGGTCTCCACCAGCCATTTGTCGCCAGGCCGGCCCCGGTCGGAAATCAGAAAACGCTGCATGATCTTCATTTCATGCGAGCTCACCGCCGCCGGCGTGGCGGCGACCGGCTCGGGCAGCATCTGCAGGTCGAGGATCTCTTCCTTCTCGCCGCGGAACATGGCGAGGATGCGATGCGACGGCAGCTTTGTCAGCGGCTCGCTGAAGTCGAAATAGTCGTTGAATTTCTCGCCCTCGGTCTTCTTGCCTTTGCGCACCGTGGAGGTCATCAGACCGCTCGACCACATCTGTTCGCGCAAGCTCCCGATCAGATCGGCGTCTTCGGCGAAACGTTCGACCAGAATGGCGCGCGCGCCGTCGAGCGCGGCGGCGGTATCGGCCACCTGCTTGTCGGCATCGACGAACGGTTTGGCGACAACCACCGGATCGTTCTGCGACTGGGTCAGCAGCAGCTCGGCCAGCGGCTCCAGTCCCGCCTCCCTGGCGATCTCGGCCTTGGTGCGGCGCTTCGGCTTGAACGGCAGATAGATGTCTTCCAGACGCCCCTTGCTGTCGGCGGCGAGGATGGCGGCTTCCAGCGCGGCATCGAGCTTGCCCTGTTCGCGCACCGAATTGAGAATCGCGGTGCGGCGCTCCTCGAGTTCGCGCAGATAGTTCAGACGCTCTTCCAGCGTGCGCAACTGCGCGTCGTCGAGCGCGCCGGTGATTTCCTTGCGGTAACGCGCCACGAACGGAACCGTGGCGCCGCCGTCGAGCAGCGTCACCGTCGCCTCGACCTGCTGTTCGCGAACCCCGAGTTCTTCCGCAATCTGCCGATAGATGTTTGCCACGCGCAATCCTTCTTGAAGCCGTCGCGGTCGGTGAATCGCCGACCGCGGAGGACGCTTATGAACCATCGCCGCGCGTTTCATCAACCCGCGGCACCAAACAAATTGATCTGTGGACGGACCTTGTCGATATCAGGGACGATGCGGCGGCTTTTCAAGCCTCGCATCGATCATGCGGCGAGATAAAGGTGGATTGGCGGCACCTAACTGTGTAGACGGACGCTCCCTCTCAGGAAGCGCTCATGTCGATCTGCGGACTTGATTTCGGAACGTCGAATACCACGCTCGGTACGATCGAGGGCGATGCGCCGGTGCTGACCGCGCTGGAGGCCGGCCAGACCACGATTCCGAGCGCGATTTTCTATGAAACCGACGGCGCGGTGCTGATCGGCCGCAAGGCGATCGAGAGCTATGTCGAGGGCGCGCCCGGCCGGCTGATGCGCAGCCTCAAATCGGTGCTCGGAACCTCGCTGATCGAGGAGACCACGTGGCTGGGGCGCGAGCGGACCAGCTTTCGCGACGTCATCGCCTATTATCTGGGCGCGGTGAAACGGCGCGCCGAACAGGCCACCGGCCGCGAGCTGCGCGACGTGGTGCACGGCCGTCCCGTGCACTTCGTCGACAATGCCAACGACGCCGACGCCAGGGCCGAGCAGACGTTGCGCGACATTGCCCACGAGATCGGCTTCGACCAGGTCACCTTCCAGTTCGAGCCGATCGCGGCCTCGCTGGACTATGAGCGCGAGATCTCGGCCGAGGAAATCGCCTTGATCGCCGATATCGGCGGCGGCACCTCGGATTTCTCGATCGTGCGGCTGGGGCCACAGCGTCACGGCAAGGTCGACCGTTCCTCGGACATCCTTGCCAATGACGGCGTGCGCATCGGCGGCACCGATTTCGACCGTCAGCTCAGCCTCGGCGTCATCATGCCGCTGTTCGGCTTCGGCAGCCCGATGAAGCGCCCCGGTCTTGACGTGCCCTCGAGCTATTTCCACGACCTCGCCACCTGGTCGAACATCAACCGCATGTACGAGCCGCGCGTGATCGCCGACATCCGCCAGGTCCGGCAGGAGGCCAGCGAGCCGGAATTGCTGACCCGGCTGGTGCGGGTGGTCGAGGAGCAGCGCGGCCATACGCTGGCGATGGAAGTCGAGGACGCCAAGATTGCGCTGTCGGACGCGCGCCGGGCCGACATCCCCCTGCAATGGGTAGCACCCGGCCTTGCCGCCGCGATCGGCCGGCCCGATCTGGTCAGCCATACCGGCCAACTGGCCGAGCGCATCGCGGCCCGCATCAAGATCTGTCTCACCCAGGCGCGATTGACCGCGGGCGATATCGACGCCGTGTTCCTGACTGGCGGCTCGGTGCGGCTCGCCCATGTCCGCAAGGCCATCACCAAGGCGCTGCCATCGTCCCGAATCGTCGAGGGCGACACCTTTGGCGCGGTCGGCAAGGGTCTCACGCTGGAGGCGCTGCGGCGCTACGGGCCGGGGAACTGAGGCCGATACCGCAGGCTGCCTGATGCCGGTTTGCAATGCCTCCACGGCAATTGCATAGTCGATCGAACGGAATGCCGAGATGGCAGTTGGGGAAAGAAAAAATGGCGGACGCCGATCTGGATGTCGTAATCCGGCAGCTTGCGAAGCAACAATACAAGGGCCTGATGGCGGCCGCCAAAAAGCGGCGGGATCGCTATGCCGGCCTGGCCGCCAAGGCCAAAAGCGCCGAGGCCAAGGCCAAATTGAAGCTGATTGCGAAAAATACCATGGAGCAGGCCACCGCCGCCGCCCGGCGGCTGCAGATTTCCGCCGACAACGCCGCCGATAGCTACGCGCGATCGATGCGCCATGCGGCCGAGGCCCCGCCGCCGGTCCCGAAGCCCGTCAAGAAAGCAGTTAAAAAGGCGGCCAAAAAGGCGACGAAAAAAGCAAAGGCCTGAGGAAGTGCCCTTGGGGTAGCGTATGGATCTCAAACAACTGCGAACCTTCCGGGCGGTCGCGGAGCTCGGAAGCCTCAGCAAGGCGGCCGACCGGCTGCGGGCCGCCCAGCCCGCGCTCAGCCGGCACATCAAAGTGCTCGAGCACGAGCTTCGGGTTGAGCTGTTCATTCGCAACGGCCGCGGCATGCTATTGACCAGCGCCGGTCAAATCCTGCTCGACCGCACCACCGGCCTGGTGCGTCAGATCGAACAGGTGCGCGACGATATTCAATCGGCAAGCGGCAAGCCGTCCGGACGGGTCATCCTCGGCCTGGTGCCGACGGTCAGCGCCGTATTGTCGGGGCGGCTGGCCCGCCGCATCATCACCGATTTGCCCGATATCTCGCTGCGCATTGTTGAAAGCTACGGCGGCCATCTGGTCGAATGGCTGCACCGGGGCGAGATGGATCTCGCGATCACTTATGGTCCCGCCGATGACCTGCATCTTTCCGTGCACTCGATCGGCCACGAGGACCTCGCGGTGGTCGGTCCACCGGGGTCGGGCCTGGGAAAGAAAAAGCAGGTCGAGCTGGAATGGCTGGTCAAGCAAAGGCTGATCCTTCCCAGCATTTCGCATGGGCTGCGGGCGCTGCTGGAAAAGGCCGTCGCCCGCAAGAAACTGACGCTCAACACCATGATCGAGGCCGATTCCTACCGCGCCCAGATCGCGCTGATGGAGGAGGGGCTGGGCTACACGCTGTTGCCGGCGTCCGCGATCCGCGCCGAGCTGGCGGCGAAGCGCCTGGAGATGGCCGCGCTGGTGAACCCCTCGGTTTCCCGCGAACTCCTTCTGGCATCGCCGATCGCGCGTCCGTCATCGATCGCCACCAGCACGATTTCGGCGCTGATCATTGCCGAGATCGCGCAGCTGGCGAAGGAAGGCCTCTGGAACATCAAGCTGGCGGGCTGAGCACCCGTGCCGGCGCCCTACTGCACCGAGGCGCCGGAGATCTCCACCAGCTTCCGCCATTTGACCAGTTCGCTGTCGATGAAGGCCTTGAACTCCGCAGGCGTACTGCCGACGGGCTCGCTGCCCTGCTCGGCCAGTTTCGCCTTCAATTCGGGCGAACGCAGCGCATCGATCGTGGCCTTGTTGATCCGGTCAATAATGTCAGGCGGGGTTTTGGCCGGCGCCACCAGCCCGTTCCAGAGCGCGATCTCGTAGCCAGGCAATGTCTCGGCGATGGTCGGCACCTCCGGCAGCAGCGGCGATCGCTTCGCCGTGGTGATGCCGAGCGCCCTGACCTTGTCGGTCCGCACCAACTGCAACACTTCGAGCAGCGGGGCAAAGATGACCTGGAGTTGCCCGCCCAGGAGGTCATTCACCGCCAGCGCGCCGCCGCGATAAGCGATGTGCATCATGCGCGCACCGGCCAACGAATTAAACAACTCGCCGGCGATATGCTGCGAGGAACCGTTGCCGGCCGAACCGAAATTCAGCTTGCCTGGATTGGCCTTCAGATAGGCGATGAACTCCGCGACATTGCTGGCCGGGACGGATGGATTGACCACCAGCAGGTTCGGGATGAAGGCGGTCAGCGTGATCGGCGCGAAATCGGTCTGGACGTTGAAAGGCAGGCTCTTGTAGAGGTTCGGATTGGTCGCAAATGTCGTGCTCGTCGACATCAGCAGCGTGTAGCCGTCCGGATCGGCCTTCGCGGCGGCTTCGGCGGCGATGTTGCCGCCCGCCCCTGCCCGGTTCTCGACGATCACAGGCTGGCCGAGGCGTTCGGAAAGCGCCTGGGCGATGATGCGCGCCGACACATCGGTGCTTCCCCCGGCCGCAAAGCCGACCAGGATCCTGATCGGCTTGGTTGGCCAGGCCGTCTGGGCCTGCGCGGCGGCAGCGGACAGGACCATTGCCAACATCAACGCAAGCGAAAACAAGCGCCGCATCATCCACCCTCCCCTTTTTCGTCAGTCTTGAGCGACCGATCGATTTTGTTCAGCTGTTTGGTTCAGTCTTTTTCTTCAATTGTAGAGCGCTTCATCACCCAGAACGGATTGCCGGAAGCGCGTGGTCAGGATGACGCCGTCGGCCGGCGGCAAGGTGAACACCAACGCTTCGGGATTGATCTTCACCAGCGCGAACACCGGACCCTTGCCCTGATGGACAAGATCGCGGATCTCCGAAACCTGATCCATGGTTCGGACGATTTGCGAGGTGCGGATGCCGGCGGCCAGCGCGATGCCGGCGAGGTCTACGCCGCCGGCCGTATGAGTTTTCTGCATGCCGGTCTCGCCGAAGCGCTCGTTGTCGAGCACCGCGATGGTCAGGTTCGCCGGCTTCTCGACCGCGACGGTGGCGAGCGAGCCGATGCTCATCAGCATCTCGCCGTCGCCGGTGATGACAAGCACCTTGCGCTTCGGCTGCGCCAGCGCGAGGCCGAGTCCCATCATCGTGGCCGCGCCCATCGCGCCCCACAGCGGAAAATTATTGGCGTGGTCGCCGGCGGCCGAGACGTCCCAGTTCGGCGCCCCGAGGCCGGCGATGACGAGAATGTCGCCGCGGTCGCGCAAGAGTTCGTTGACGACATCGCGACGATGCAGGAGCGCGTTCGGATTTGTCATTTGCGTGCCAGCTCCTTGAAGTTCTTGGCGCCCAGCACCCGCTGTCCGATCAGGACCGCGGCGGGCCGCCAGGTGTTGAAGGCGAGATTGGCGGCGCCCCAGACGGTCGGCGCGACATCCTCAGGAGTGTCCGCGCGCGTCACGATGACGCCCATGGCCTCGAGTGAGGCCTGCGTGCCCTGGCCCATCGGGATCTGCCACGGGTTGAACTCGCCCCAATCGCCCCGCATCGTCACCAGCATCAGCAGCGGCATGTGGCATATCGCCGGCAGCGACAGCATATTGACGCAGTTGCCGACGCCGCTCGACTGCAGCAGCAGCACGCCGCGCTGTCCGCCGAGCCAGGCGCCGGCCAGCATGGCGACGCCTTCCTCTTCCGTCGTCAGCGTGACGAGGCGGGTCTCCGGGTCGGCATCGAAGGCGCGAATGAGGCGGCTGTGGCCGGCATCCGGCACCATCGCGACCTGTTTGACGCCGGCTTCCTTGAGGATGCGGTAGACGTCATCGGGCCATGACGGTAGCGGCGCAGACGCCTGGTCTTTGGTTTTGGCTGCCGTATCGGCCATCGAATGGCGCTCCTCAGGTCGGGTTCTCGGATTTGGTGCGCAGACTAGATGGTTTTGGCAGGGGGCACGATGCCAATGTCGTTATGGCTTCTATCGCAAAATTGAAACTCTCGGCGAGTGCCGCAAAGCGAGGGCATCGCCGGCATGGCAGGGGCGATTTTCAAGCAGACGAATGGCGCATTTTCTCCGATAATTTTTCTTGTAGCCGGCGGCGAGTTCCCGCAAACTTGGAGCCGAATGGACGAGAGCAAAGCCGTTCCAGCCGAGAGAACAGTGAACCGCGCCCCGATCCATGGTCGGAGATCGCCGTGTACAATCCGTTTCGAAACGTCGGACGCAACGATCCCTGCCCCTGTGGCAGCGGCAAGAAATTCAAGAAATGCTGCCTCGACAAGCAGCGCGTGGAGCCGCCAACGACCGTAGCAGCGGCCGATGTTCTCGACGCCATGGAAGAGTGGGGCGACTTCGAGGACGCGGACGGGCAAATGCTGGACTACGACCCGCTGGTCGAGCCTGATCCGGACGAATGGCTCGCGGCTGGCGAGCAGGAACGCATCGACGCCGTCAAATACTATCACCGGGATGCGGAATCCGAGGCAGAGCGCAGCACCTTGCACGCGGTGATACATGCCGTCGTCGAGAACCAGATCGCGGAGGGCGATGAACTGCCGGTCCGGCGCACCCTGTCGCGGCTGATGGATCAGGGGCTCGACCGTCACGAAGCGATTCATGCCGTCGGTTCGGTCCTCGCCGGCCATCTCAACGAGCTAATGCGCGAGGCGAAGGCGGGACGCAATCCGGAGGGCGATGTCAACGTCCCATACTTTGCCGAGCTGGAACGGTTGACGGCCGAAGACTGGCTGAACTCCGGCTGAAGATCTGCCCGCACGAAAATTATCGCCGGCTTGCATCGCCGCCGGCCCTCAAATCACAAAAAATCCGTGACTGGCGTCGCGCCGGAGCTGTTCGACGAGGCCGTATTCCCAATCGAGATAGGCCTGCATCGCGCCGGTATCGACATCGGTGCCCTCGTAGGGACGCCGGTAGCGGTGGGACGGATCGGGCTTCGGCAACACCTGCGGCGGCCCCACTTCCAGCGCGCTATCATAGCCGCCGTCGAGCACGTAGGTTTCCCAGCCCATTTGCGCGAGCCAGGACGCGGACATGTCGGCGCGCACGCTCTTGTCGTCCGTCAGCAGGAGGCGCGCGCCGCGCACCGGCGCGGCCATGTCGATTTCCTGCACCAGTTGGCCACCCGGATAGTGGCGAAAACCGACGATGTGGCCAGCCGCATATTCTTCCGCCGAGCGAACGTCGAAGCGATAGAGCGTGCGGTGGGTCTGCTCCTTTAGCGCCAACGCCTCTTCCGGACCGAGGCGCCGAACGCCGGCGCGATAGGCGACATCGCGGGCATTGGCTTCGGCGCCCTCGAAGGCGCCGATCTCGCCGCGCCTGTTGGCGCCATGCTCGAGATTTTGTTTGGCCAGCGTCCAGCCGATGGTGCCATTGCGCAACGCCACCACCTTGTTGGCGACGCCAGCATTGATCAGCGACTGGGTGCCGATGATCGACCGGGTGCGGCCGGCGCAATTGACGATGATGGTGGTCGCGGGATCCGGCGCCGCGCGGCCGGCGCGCAGCACCAGTTCGGCGCCGGGCACGCTGACCGAGCCGGGAATGTTCATAGTGGCGTATTCGTCGAACCGCCTGACATCGAGCACCGCAATATTCGCTTTGCTCGCGATCAACGCGGCGACTTCTTCCGCCGGGAGCGAGGGCGTGTGGCGGCGGGATTCGACCAATTCGCCGAAGGCCTTTGCATAGGAGTTCACGTCCTGGAAAACCTCGTAACCCGCCGCCTGCCAGGCCTGCAGCCCGCCGTCGAGTTGACGAACGTTGCTGTAGCCTAATGCCACAAGGCGATCCGCGGCCTGCGCAACCAGACCCTCGCCGGCGTCATAAACAACGATCGGCACATCCTTGCGCGGCAGCCGCGCTTCGGCTTCGAGCGCGATGCGGCCGGCCGCCATGTTGGCGGCAAACAGCGGATGGCCAGACGCGAAGGCGGCCTCATGCCGCAAATCGAGCAGCGCGATTTCGTCGCGCAGCAGCAGCATGCTGCGGACTTGTGAGGGGGTGATGGTGGAGAGGGTCATGGATTGCAGTCTAGACGAGAATGGATTGATGGCGTCACTGGCTTAACAGCCCGACGGCACGCGGGAAAGCCTCGACGAGCCACTCCACCCTCAGGCCGCGATCTCGAAACCGTCATCACCGAGATGCTTGCGCAACCGCTCGACCCGCTGGCGAATGAGGTGAGGGCTGTCATCGGGGCCGGGAATATAGACCGGCTTGCCGTCGCGGCCAAACTGGAACGCGGCGTCGCTTGCATCCGCACTGACGTCGCCGAATATCCGCTCCACCGTCGCGAAGTCGCGATGGGGCGCAAAACCTATCGATTCCGACCACGTCGCGAGTTCGCGCAGCAGCTTGCGGGCATAGGCCGGGTCGACGTCAACCATGGGCGCGTCGGCATTGATCGCATCTATATAGCCCTCGAAAGCTTCGCCATCGATCCGATCGAACATCAAGTCCTTGATGCCGAGACAACACGTATCGAGGAGGAACGAACTCATGGCCATGTAATCGCGGCTGGCGCCGCGCGTCAGCACCAGCATTCCCATGCCGATCTCGGTAAGCGACTCGCTGAGCAAACAAAACTGGATCGGCGCACTGGCAGCGCGTAGCACGCGCGAGGGCAGGCTGTTCTCGATGGCCTCGGCCTGACGTTTTTGCGCTACCACCAGTTTTCGCTTTTGGGTTTTCCTGGCACGCTTCTGCGCCATGTTGATGGCCATGGTCATTCCTCCGGTGATTCGACACTCCCCATGATACTCCTGCAGATTCCAGTTGGTTGAACGACGAGGCGGCAATATTCTGGGGATAAGACCCTGAACGCCGCCGGCGCCTCCGCCCCGGCGAAACCGCCTCGATCTCAATGCCTCTCGGTGCGCCATGCCCCTTTCAGCCGACACCCTGTACAAGATGCCCGAGGTCGAATTGCTGGCCGCCTACCTCGAGGCCCGGCGGCAATTCGTGGAAAAGAAATTTGCGCGCGACACCCATCGAGCGCGGCTGGAGTGGATCCGCGCCAAGATGTTCACCGGCAGTTCGGGCGGAGTCACCGAGCGCAACATGTCGATCGACGTCTCGGAGGAAATTGCCCGCAAGGGCCAGGAAGTGCGCGAAATGACCCGCGAGCTCGACCTGCTCAAGGTCGACGTCGACGCCATTGCAATCGTCATTCGATCCCGCAGCACACCGCCACTGGCGGGCGCGCACGGCGAGGACGCGATTGAACGGGAGAGCGAGCACGAAGGCCGTTGAGCGCCAGGGCCGGCGTTGCGGCGCAAAGGCGGGCCGGCATGAAAAATCGTCTCTTCGATTGATTGCATCGGGAAGGCATGAGATCGATCTTCGGGCGAGCGCATCGCCGGACAGGCCTTCTCACCGCCGGCTTTCTGTTTTTTCTGCGTCACCGACGCGAACATCTTGCGGGATCACGGACGCGACGACCTGCTCGCGCACCGAGTTCAATCGGCCCTGCGACCCTCACGCCACCAGCGCGGCGTCCTCAGGCGGATCTTGCTGCGCGACGTATTCCGAGCCGCGCTGTGCCTTCAGGAGCGCGACAATCTCGGCGTTGGGCCGCGCGCGGCTGAACAGGAAGCCCTGCCCCTCGTGGCAGCCCTCGGTGCGCAGGCAGCTCAGTTCGGCTTCGGTCTCGACGCCCTCGGCGGTGATGGTCACGCCGAGGCCCATGCCGAGGCTGATGATCGAGCGCACGATCGCCTGCGCCTCGCGATTGGAGCCGAGGTCGCGCACGAACGACTGGTCGATCTTGATCTTGTCGAACGGAAAGCTTCTGAGATAGCTCAGGCTGGAATAGCCGGTGCCGAAATCGTCCATCGAGATACGGACGCCAAGCGCGCGCAGCGCGTGCAGCGTGGCCAGCACCTGGCTGCTCTTTTCCAGCAACAGCGTTTCGGTGATTTCCAGTTCCAGCCTTCTGGCCGGCAGCCCGGTTTGCTTCAGCACATCCATCACCAGCGACAGCAGATTACCGATCCGGAATTGCAGCGGCGACAGGTTGACCGCGATCCGGACGTCGTCGGGCCACAGTGCGGCGTCGGCACAGGCGCGGCGCAGCATCAACGCGCCGAGCGGATTGATCAGGCCGGTCTCCTCGGCGACGGGAATGAATTCGGCCGGCGATACCATGCCGCGCTCGGGGTGCGGCCAGCGCACCAGCGCCTCGAATCCGGTGATGCGCCCGGTCGCGAGGTCGACCAGCGGCTGGTAGTGCGGCACCAGCACGTCGTTCTGGATCGCGTCGCGCAGATCGATCTCGATCCTGCGGCGGCTCTGGGCGCGGGCGTCCATGCCGGATTCGAAGAAGGCGAAGGTGCCGCGCGAATCGTTCTTGGCGCGCGACAGCGCCATGTCGGCATTCTTGAGCAGCTTCTCGGACTCGTCGCCGTCGCCGGGCGCCATGGCGATGCCGATGCTGGCGCCGATCACGACAGAGTGGCCGTCGAGCAGATAGGGATCGCCGATTGCCTCCAGCAGCCTTCGCGACAGCAGCACCGCATCCTCGGGGCGCGTCAGCCCGCTCTGGATGATCGCGAATTCATCGGAGTTGAGGCGGGCGAGCATATCCTCCTCGCGCAGGGTGGATCGCAGGCGCTTGGCGACGCCGCGCAACAGCTTGTCGCCGATGCCGTGGCCGAGCGTGTCGTTGACGGCCTTGAAATTGTCGAGGCCCAGCACCAGCACCGCGACCTTTTCCGCACTGCGCCGGGTGTGCAGCAGGATATCGTCCATCTGCTGGCGCAGCAAATTGCGGTTCGGCAGCCCGGTCAAACCGTCATGCTGGGCCATGAAGGCGAGCCGCGCCTCGGCGCGCTTGCGCTCGGTGATGTCCATCAGCGCCAGCAGCACCGCGGGCTGGTCGTTATAGACCAACTGGCGCGAATAGATCGCAAGGTCGATCAGGGCGCCGTCGGCCCTGACGTGCTTCCACGTTCGCGCGGTCTGTTCGTCGCTGGAGCGGTCGCCTCCCCATGGCAGTTCGGTTTCGAACGCCTGCACGCTGCGGATGGTCAGCTTCTCGAATTCGGCGCGGCTATAGCCGTAATGCTCGATCGCGGCATCATTGACGCCGAGGATGCGCTCGTCGTCCAGTGCGCAGACGATCATGGGGACGGGATTGCTGTCGAACAGCAGCCGGAACGAGGCCTCGCGCTGCTTCAGCTCGGTGATGTCGACGCGGAGGCCGACGATGCCGCCGCTTTCGGTCAGCCGCTCCTCGATCAGGATGCAGCGGCCGTCGGCCAGCGTTTGCTCGTGGCGTCCGCCGGGCTGATAAAGTTTCGTCAGCCGCTCGGCGATCCACTCTTCCTCGCGTCCGACCGCTTCGGGATAGTCGCCGCGTTCGACGCCGACGCGGATGGTATCTTGAAACCGGGCGCCCGACCTGAACAGGTCGGAACTGCGGTTGTAGATCTCGGAATACTTCTTGTTCCAGAGGATGTAGCGCCCCTCGGCGTCGAGAAACACGATGCCCTGCGGCAGGATGTCGATCGCCTCGCGCAGCCGCTCATGGGATTTTCGCGCATCCGCGACCGCGGCTTCCGCCTCGGCGCGCTTGCGCACGATTTCGCCGATCTCGGGTGCAACGCGGCGGCGCTTGCCTTTGAGCTCACCCTCGAGCTTCGGATTGGGCTTCGCCGGTCGACCGGGGATGCGGGACATCGCCGCATGTTTGTGTTTTTTGGCTGGCTTCGGCCGGATACTGTGCATTCGCTTACGCCCATTCGCATTCTGCGTCCCATGTTCTCCGATAAGTGTCTGAAAAATTGGTAACAGTTGGCGGCACCACATTCGTTTGCCGCGCTTTACGGTCCAACCGAGTCAGTTGCAAATGCCCTTAAAACGAGCGAATTCGCACGACTATGTCGCCCACCCGACAGATGAGAGGCAGGCCGCGCATACCATTTCAGCAAATTCGTCCGCGCGGGATGACGGTAATTGACCGACATCCATTCTATACAACCAGTACGCGCATTTCTGCCGCGCGCGCACGAAATTTAGCCAGTAAAGAACATTGTTATCGAACGGTTAACAACGCGTCAGTTCGAGATCACGATCCGGGTATTGTCTCGTTGGCGCGCGACCAAGGCAAACAACGTCGCCGCATTCGACGGATGCAGCCTGATGCAGCCATGCGAGGCGGGGCCGCCGAGCCGCGCCAGGTCATAGGTCCCGTGAATCGCAAAACCGTGATGAAAGAAGATCGAGTGCGGCATCGGCGAATTGTAATACTTTCGCGAGAACCAGCGCCGCGCCATCATCTGCGGGTGGAATACGCCGCTCGGCGTGCCGTAACCGCGGCGGCCGGTCGACACTGGCCAGGAGTATCGCATCGCACCGTCGACGCTCACGACCATGCGTTGGGACGATTTGTCGATCTGGACCACGACACCGGCGCGCGCCGGCGTCAGCGCCAATCCCGCCATGACTACTGCTACGGCAAATGCCAGCCGTGCGAGCCGTCGCTTCGACAGCCGTTTCATGATCGCGCCCCTGCCAACCCTTTTATGGCGGGCATGATGTCGGTTACGAATGCAGGTTGTAAAGATCGGTCGACATCCGGGCGCGACCCGTTGCGGTCAATCTTGCCCCGCCGCCTGCGGCCTTGCTGAAACCGGTGCGGAAAACTGTGGCGAAAACCGCGGCAAAACTGTGGCTTGCCGCCCGGCGCGGCTTTTCGCCGGCGGCCGATTTTGTGCTAGGCTAATGAGCTACAGAGTGACTCAATGAACCCACGCCTGATCCTTCCCCTCCTGCTGATATCCGCAACCTTCGTCAGTGCCTCCGTGGCGCTGGCTCAGGACAAGGGCAGCGTCAATCCGAAGCCGTTGCCGCCGCTGGCCAATCCCAACGATCCCAAGCTCGGCGCCAAGGAACTGTTCGGCCGCAAGGTGCTGGCGGCGGCGATGCCGACGCGCGTGGTCGGCTTCTATGCCAGGGGCTGCATCGCCGGCGCCGAAGCGCTGCCGATCAATGGCGAAAGCTGGCAGGTGATGCGGCTGTCGCGCAATCGCAATTGGGGCCATCCCGACCTGGTCGCGCTGGTGGCGCGGCTGGCGGGCAAGGCGCGCAAGGACGCCGGCTGGCCGGGCATCCTGGTCGGCGACATGTCGCAGCCGCGTGGCGGCCCGATGCTGACCGGCCACGCCAGTCACCAGGCCGGCCTCGACGCCGATATCTGGCTGACGCCGATGCCGAACCGGCGATTGTCCCGCGAAGAGCGCGAGGAAACCTCCGCGGTCATGATGGTGCGCGCCGACCGGCTCGACATCGATCCGAAAACCTGGACGCCGACCCATCTCGGCGTGATCCGCGCCGCCGCCCGGGAGCCCAGCGTGCAGCGCATCTTCGTCAACGCCGCGATCAAGAAGGCGCTGTGCCGCGAAGCCAGGGGCGACCGCAGCTGGCTGCACAAGGTGCGCCCGATGTACGGCCACGACTATCACTTCCACATCCGCATCAAATGCCCGCCGGGCAGCGGCGAATGCGAGAGCCAGCCGGAGCCGACCGAGAGCGAGGGCTGCGGCGCCGGCGACCTCGCCTACTGGTTCAAGGATTCGGTGCTTCATCCGAAGCCACCGAAGGTGCCGCCGAAGCCACGGCCGCCGATGACTCTGGCGCAATTGCCGGCCGCCTGCAAAGCAGTGCTGGCCGCGCCGGACGCGAAGCAGTAATCGCAGGTCGCGCGAACCCTTTGCGCCGCCCCGGCATTGCTGTAAGCTTGCCGCCAGCGATGTCCGGACGGATCGTAAATCCGCCGGATTGCCGGAACGGCGCTTCCGCCTGTCGCATTTCACCCTACGCCTGAGCTGCGCGCGCAAAGACGCGCCGAACCAGGCATGGAGCGCCATGATGCATCGTCTTGCCGGTTATTTCGCTGCCCTTTCGATCCTGCTCGGATCGAACTGCGCCCCCGCCCTTGCGCAGGAAAAGAGCCTGACGGTGTTTGCCGCGGCCTCGATGAAGAACGCGCTCGACGACATCGGCGCCGCCTATACCGCGAAGTCAGGTGTCAAGATCGTCGCCAGTTATGCCGCCAGTTCGGCATTGGCAAAACAGATCGAACAGGGCGCGCCCGCCGACATTTTCGCATCCGCCGACACCGACTGGATGGACTATGCTGTGGCCAAAAAGACCATCAACGAACCCACCCGGGTCAACCTGCTCGGCAACAGCCTCGTGCTGATCGCACCAAAGGATTCCCGGCTCGACAAGGTCGCGATCAGACCGGGATTCGATCTTTCAAAGCTCGCTGGCGACGGCAGGATCGCCACCGGCGACGTCAGGTCGGTGCCATCAGGCAAGTACGCCAAGGCGTCACTGGAAAAGCTCGGCGCCTGGCAGGCGGCCGAACCGAAATTCGCCATGGCGGAGAGTGTGCGCGCAGCCCTTGCGCTGGTGGCGCGCGGCGAGGCGCCGCTCGGGATCGTCTACGAGACCGACGCGAAAGTTGAACCCGGCGTCAGGATCGTCGGCGCCTTCCCGGCCGATTCGCACGCCGCCATCATTTATCCCGTGGCCGCAACAGGAACCGCGAAGCCCGAAGCCGCTGGCTATCTGGCTTTCCTGCGCTCATCGGCGGCCAAGGCCATCTTCGAGAAATATGGTTTCTCGTTTCTCGTCAGCCCGACGACGTAAGGCGCGTGTTCGACATCTCGCCAACGGAATGGACGGCGATCCAGCTTTCGCTGCGGGTCGCCGCGGTGGCGACGCTGGTGGCGACGCCGCTTGGCATCGCGCTGGCGTGGCTGCTGGCGCGACGTGACTTCTGGGGCAAATCGGTGGTGGATGCGCTGGTGCATCTGCCGCTGGTGCTGCCGCCTGTGGTGACCGGCTATCTGCTGCTGCTGACGTTCGGCCGGCGCGGACTGGTCGGCGCCTGGCTCGCGGACGATTTCGGCATCGTGTTCGCGTTTCGCTGGACCGGAGCGGCGCTGGCCTGCGGCATCATGTCGTTTCCGCTGCTGGTGCGGCCGATCCGGCTGTCGATCGAAGCCGTGGACCGCAGGCTGGAACAGGCGGCGGGCACCCTGGGTGCGTCGCCGTGGCGGGTGTTTTTCACCATCACGCTGCCACTGGCGCTGCCGGGCGTGCTGGCCGGCATGGTGCTCGGCTTTGCCAAGGCGATCGGCGAGTTCGGCGCCACCATCACCTTCGTGTCGAATATCCCGGGCGAGACCCAGACCATTTCCTCGGCGATCTATTCGCTGATCCAGACGCCCGACGGCGACACCGCGGCGCTTCGGCTGGTGGTGGTTTCCATCGCAATTGCGATGGCGGCGCTGGTCGCTTCCGAATGGTTCGCCCGGCGCGCCACCAAACGTCTGCATGGGAATTGATCATGCTGCGCGTCGATGTCTCAAAACATCTCGGCGAATTCTCGATCGAAGTCTCGTTCGCCAGCGAGGGCCGCGCGACCGGGCTGTTCGGCGCCTCCGGCGCCGGCAAGAGTTCGCTGATCAACATGATCGCCGGCTTGCTGCGGCCGGACCGCGGCATCATCACTATCGACGGCGAGACACTTGATGACACCGGCGCAGGCCTGCACGTCCCGGCGCATCGCCGCCGCATCGGTTATGTATTCCAGGACGCGCGGCTGTTTCCGCATCTCGATATAAGGCAGAATCTCGACTACGGGCGGCGCATGAACCGGCTGGCCGAGGATCCCGCCCAACACAAGCGCGTCACCGACCTGCTCGATATCGGCGGCCTGCTCGACCGTCGTCCCGGCAAGCTGTCCGGCGGCGAGCGTCAGCGCGTGGCGCTGGGACGCGCGCTGCTGGCGCAACCGCGGCTGTTGCTGCTCGACGAGCCCTTGGGATCGCTCGACGAGGAACGCAAGGTGGAGATCCTGCCCTACCTGGTGCGGCTGCGCGACGAAGCCAATGTGCCGATGGTCTATGTCAGCCACGACGCCGGCGAAATGCGCCAACTGGCGACGCAGGTGGTGATGCTCCGGGGTGGCCGCGTGATGGCGTTCGGCGGGGTTGAGGTGTTGCCGCTCGCCATCAACCCGGCCGGCTAGTCCGCCATGGTTTCGCCGGAGCCGCCAAGCTCGGCGGGCAGATCCCGAAACTTCGGCAGCCCGTCCTGCACGGAAACCATCTTGCTCCCGTAATTGGCGTGCAGTGTCGGCTGATGCGTGAAATCCCGCAGCAGATTGGCATAGACGTCGATCAGCCGCATGCGCGGATGCTCGGTCATGAGATGGCCGCCGCAGACCTTGCAGTATTTGCGGTAGGAATGTTCAGTCTTGTGGAAGGTGCCGATATCGGCTTCACCCTTGATGATCCGCACGTTGGCCGACGGCCACAGGCTGAAGGCGTTGATCGGCGCGGCGGACCAGGCCTGGCAGTCACTGCAGTGACAATACCCTTCGAAGGTCGGCTTGCCCGTCACCTCGACCTCTACGGCACCACAAAAGCAGCCGGCCTTGTGGACGGCGGCAGCCTGCTTTTCCGTTTCACCCGGCGCCAGCAGGTCGCTGTATTCCGGATGCTTGCCGATGTAGGAGCGGATGAAGTCGCATTCGACAGAGAGCTGGCGCCGCTGTTCCCGCACCGCGTCAAGGGTCGCGCGCCCGAGTTTTGAGCCTACGCCCCGTCCGCCCAGTTCCGGCGGAACTTCGGTATGAACCAGCGTGATCGTGCCGGGAGATTTACGCCAGGTGACGAAGGCGATGTGCCCTTCGACATCGAGCTCAAAGCGCTGGCGATCCTCGTTGTCGTGAAAATTTTCGGCCATGAGCCCTCCGCTTCGCCGTCGGCGTATGGAAACGATCGCCTCATTATAGCGACGGAGCGACGCTGCTGCATCGAATTGTGAGATGGGCGACCGGCTCAGACCCCCGCCACCTGCGACCAGATCTCCGACAGCCTGCGCCTGAACCGTGCCAGCCGCGTCAACGGCGCGGCCTCTTCCTCGTCTTCCGGCAGCCGCAGGCCGACGACATTGACCCGGCCGCCGCCGATGCTGCGCGCCACCAGGACGATGGGGTCGAGAACGAGCTCCGCGCCTTCCTTCGGCGCGTGATCGAGATGAATGTCGAAATAATCCGCCAGCGTCAGTTTGCCCTGCTCGTCATCCACCGCCACGCCATAGATCGCGGCAAGCTCGCCCAGCGTGTGCTCTCCCGACACCATGAAGTCGCCGAGCAGATGCGGATCGGGCGCCGAGCTCGAGGGCATGTCGACAAAGAACCGGTCCAGCGCTTCGGCCTTTTCCGGCGGCGCCAGCAGATAGATATAATCGCCGGGCGCGACCGGATCGGCCTCGGCGGGCAACAGGATTTTCTCGTCGCGGATCACCAGCGTCGGCTTCGACCAGGATGGAATGAGGCCGCGCCGGAAATAGAGACTTTTCGGGCGGACGGAATAGCCGACCAGTTGCTGTTCGAGCTGGCCGGGCAGATCGAGCTCGACGCGGCGCGGGCCGCGATCGGCGCGGGGCAGCGCGACGTGGAGCTTTCGCGCCGCCGGGCCGAGCGTCCAGCCCTGCAGCAGCAGCGAAATGATGACGACGACAAAGGCCACATCGAAATAGAGATAGGCCTTCGACAGCCCGACCAGCATCGGGATCGAGGCCAGGAAGATCGCGACCGCGCCGCGCAGGCCGGTCCAGGCGATGAATATCTTTTCCCGCCAGTTGAAGCGGAATGGCGCCAGGCAGAGAAACACCGCGACCGGGCGCGCCACCAGCATCAGCACCACCGCCACGACCACGGCCGGAACGATGCTGACCACCAGCCGCTGCGGCGAGACCAGCAGGCCGAGCAGCACGAACATCACGATCTGCGCCAGCCAGGTCGCGGCGTCGAGAAAGGTTACGACGGAGTTGTGCGCCCGGGTCGGCCGGTTGCCGATGATGATGCCGGCGAGATAGACTGCGAGAAATCCCGAGGCGTGCGATACTTGCGCGGTGCCGAAGATCACCAGCGCCGCGGTGGCGACAAAGGGCGCGTGCAGGCCCTGCGGCAACGCCACCCGGTTCAGCCCCAGCACCACGAGACGGCCGCCGACCACGCCGATGATGGCGCCCAGCATGGCCTCCCGGGCAAATTGCAGCGCGATCTGCCAGGCCGAGCCCTCGCCGATCGAAATGAATTCGACCAGCACCAGTGTGAGAAACACCGCGAATGGATCGTTGGTACCGGACTCGACCTCCAGCGTGGCGCCGACGCGGGGACGCAGGCGTAACCCTTGCGCGTGCACCAGCAGAAACACCGCGGCGGCGTCGGTCGACGCCACCACGGCGCCCACCAGCAGCGCCTCGGACCAATTCAAATCGAGCGCATATCTGGCAACCGGTGCGGTGATCAGCGCGGTCACCAGCACGCCGACCGTCGCCAGCATCATCGATGGCGCCAGCACCGCGCGGATGCTTTGAAACCGGGTTCTCAAACCACCGTCGAACAGGATCAGGGCCAGCGCCACCGACCCTACCATATAGGTGGCGCGGACATCGTTGAACCCCAGCTGACCGGGGCCGGAGTCGCCGGCCAGCATGCCGACGAACAGGAATACCAGCAATAATGGCGCGCCGAAGCGCAGCGCCAGCAGGCTCGACAGAATGCCGGCCATCACCAGAACAGCGCCGAGAAGAATGGCTATGCTGACCGCATCGAGAGAAGCCATGATCCTCCGGAAATCATTGCAAATACCCTTGAGAATACCCTTGAGAATACTTGCAACTGCATCCTTATCGTCGCCACACTTCGACGCCAACCCATTTCTCAAGCCAGCGGCAATTGTGCCCGATTTAACGGCCTAACTCACGGCAGCCGGGGTGTCGTATCGATGGCGCCAGCGCAGCCATTGTGTGAATCTGCCGCTTACTCGAATCAAAATTTACCCGCTGAGCTGCCTGCCATGAGATTTTGACGATGGACCTGAATGACATCACTGAATTCCTGCTTGCCGCGGCGCGTTCGGTCGGCGCGGAGGTGGCCTCGCCCTGGTTCTATCTGCAGCTGGGGCTGATCCTGGCCGCGGCGGGGATGGCTCTGGCCGCCGGCGCGGCCGTCCGCGCCAAGGTAGACGGCGACTCGGTTGCGTTGAACTGGCCGATGCCGTTCCGGCCGTTCATTCGCGTGCTGGTCGGCAGCGCACCCACGGCGGTGTTCGCGCTATTGATGATCGCCGCGCGCGTCGCCATGTCGCACTCGACCTGGCCGAGCCGCAGCTATCTGCTCGCGGTGGTCGTCAAGCTGGCGCTCGCCTGGCTGCTGATCCGGCTTTTCACCGCGCTGATCCGCAACGCCTTCATCGTCCGCCTGGTGTCGCTGACGGCCTGGACTATCGCGGCGCTGAGCATCATCGGTCAACTCACTCCGGTCATCGAGGCGCTTGACTCGGTTTCGATCGTGCTCGGGGGGCTGCGGCTGACGCCTCTGCTGGTGATCAAGTTCGGCGCGCTACTGTTGCTGGCGCTGTGGCTGACCAACCTTGCAAGCAATTTCATCGAAGGCCGCATCACCCGCTCCAGCGACCTGACGCCGTCGGTCCAGGTGTTGCTGGTCAAGATGATCCGGATCGGGCTGATGGTGTTCGCCATTACGATCGCCATAGGCACAGTCGGCATCGACCTTTCGGCGCTGGCGGTGTTCACCGGCGCGGTCGGTGTCGGTATCGGTATCGGCCTGCAGAAGATCGTCGCCAACTTCATCTCAGGCATCATCCTGTTGGCTGACAAATCGGTGAAGCCGGGCGATCTCGTCACCATCGGCGACAACTCGGGCCGCATCAGCGCGATGAAGACCCGCTATATCTCGGTCGCCGCCGGCGACGGCCGCGAATTCCTGATTCCGAACGAGGATCTGGTGACGAAGATGGTCACCAACTGGACCTACACCGACAAGAACACGCTGGTGAAGGTCGGCTTCGGCACCAACTACGACGCCGATCCCCGGCTGGTCTGCAGGCTGGCGATCGAGATTGCCGCCGCCGCCCCGCGCACCATCAAGAGCAAGCCGCCAAACTGCATCCTGACCGAATTCGCCGAACACGGGATGAAGTTCTCCCTGACCTTCTGGATCGGCGACCCCGACGGTATGGACAAAGTGAAGAGCGAGGTGATGCTGTCGCTGTGGGACGCCTTCAAGCGCGAGGGCATCAAGGTGCCCTATCCGGTGCGCGAAATCCGCATCCGCGGCGGCGCGCTGCCGGTCGAGACCACGATAGAGGTCCCGAACGGATAAATTTACCGCGGGCGCCGCGTTTCTCGTATATGACTGCGGTTCCGCTCGATCTGCGGCGTCTAACCGTGCCAAGGGTTACGCCAAGTTATTGCACCAAGCTCGACCAACCTTGGCTTGCTACTCCCCGCCCCGATCACTAAATTAGGCCTTCAAATCACCCCCGCCAAGATGCGACCCGCCCATGAGCTACATCGAAGCAACAGATACCTCCTTGCGCAAAACCGGACAGATCAAGCTGCATGGGCAGAACGGATTCGCGGGCATGCGCAAGGCCGGCGCGCTGGTGGCCAAATGCCTCGATGAGCTCACCGACATCGTCAAGCCGGGGACGCCGACCTCCGAGATCGACGATTTCGTCCGCGCCTTCGCCTTCAGCCATGGCGCCTATCCGGCCACGCTGATGTATCGCGGCTACCGCTATTCGACCTGCACCTCGATCAACCATGTGGTCTGCCACGGCATGCCCGGCGACCGGGCGCTGAAGGAAGCCGACATCGTCAATGTCGATGTCACCTTCATCGTCGACGGCTGGTACGGCGATTCCAGCCGGATGTATGCGATCGGCCCGATCGCCCGCAAGGCCGAGCGGCTGATCGAGGTCACCTATGAAGCGATGATGCGCGGCATCGCCGCGGTAAAGCCGGGCGCCACCACCGGCGACATCGGCCATGCGATCCAGAGCTTTGTCGAGCCGCAGGGCATGAGCGTGGTGCGCGACTTCTGCGGCCACGGCCTCGGCCGCATGTTCCACGACGAGCCAAACATCATCCATGTCGGCCGGCCCGGCGAAGGCGTGACGCTGAAGCCCGGCATGTTCTTCACCATCGAGCCGATGATCAATCTCGGCAAGCCGCATGTGAAGATTCTGTCCGACGGCTGGACCGCCGTGACCCGCGACCGTTCGCTGTCGGCGCAGTTCGAACATTCGGTCGGCGTCACCGCTGATGGCGTCGAGATCTTCACGCTGTCGCAGCGCCATGGCGAGAAGCCGCCGGTCGCGTAAAAGGACCACCTCTCGAGCTATCTGATTGCGCAATCGCTGCTGGTTGACGACACGTCCATCAAAACAATTTCAACGAGCATTTCCTAACATCACCCTTGCAACGAGCCGCTATCTTGGTCAGGATGACTGGCTCTTGAAGAGGAGGTGGCGATGCATTCGAAACCGTTTCTTTGTGCTGTCTTGCTGGCCGCGTACGGAGCCATTCCAGCGCCCGCCATAGCTCAGGGCCCTCCTGACATTGCCAACCCCTCCGTGCTGCAGCCGCGTGCGCCGGCCGGGCGATTGCAGACGATGATGAACGTAGCGCCCAGAGCCGCCGCTCCGGCGCCCGAGCTGCGCGACATCGTCTACGACCTGATCGTCAAATACACGGAGTCGCAGCTGTGGAATCCGACCACGAACCGGCCGGACAAGGTCAAGCTGCGCAGCTATCAAGGCAGGGGCGTCAATCCGGACGCGCCCTTTGTCGGCCCCCAGATCGAGGTCTATCCCGGGCAGACCGTGCGCATGACCCTGCACAACGAACTGCCGGCCGATTCGACCTGCCCGGTCCGCGGCGGCAGCGCCAATGTTCCGCATTGCTTCAACGGCACCAATTTGCACACCCACGGCCTCTGGATCAATCCAAGCGGCAACAGCGACAATGTGCTGATATCGGTCAATCCGGGCATCCAGTTCCAGTATGAGTACAACATCCCGCCGGATCATCCCGCCGGAACCTTCTGGTATCACTCGCACCGGCACGGCTCGACCGCGCTGCAGGTATCCAGCGGCATGGCGGGCGCCCTGGTCGTGCGCGGCACGCGTCCTCCGACGCCGTCGGCGAATGGCGACATCGACACCCTGCTGCGGCCGATCAACGGCCAGGCCTTTCCCGAGCGCGTAATGGTGTTCCAGCAGATCCAGTATGCCTGCCGCAACCCGGATGGCAGCATCAAGCGCAACCCGGACAATACCTACAAATGCGATCCGGGCGAGGTCGGCGGTGTCGAGGATTATGACCAGTTCGGCCCGGGCACCTGGCCCACCTCCGGGCGTTTCACCAGCATCAATGGCGCGGTGCTCGGACGCTTGCAGGGAGCGGAGGCCGGCAAGGTCGAGCGCTGGCGCATGATCCATGGCGGCGTGCGCGACAGCATCGCGCTGCAATTCCGCAAACGCGCGGCCGGCGCGGCTGAGCCGACCGGCCTGCGCGCCGCCGCGGCGCAGGCCTTTGTCGATACGAATTGCACGGGAGCGCCGGTGCCATATCATCTGGTCGCGGCCGACGGCCTGACCATGGCGGCTGCCACCCGGACACAGGTCACGGTGTTCCAGCCCGGCTATCGCTGGGATGCGCTGGTCGTGTTTCCCGAGCCCGGCGACTACTGCGTCCTCGACAACGCCACGACAGGCGGCGGCAACGTCAACCAGAACCTGCGGCCGACGCAGTTGCTCGGCACCGTTCGTGTCGGCGGCACCGCCGTGACCGGCGACCTCACGGATTATCTCAAGAACCAGTTGCTGGCCGCCGCCGCGGCGAACATGCCACCGGATGTCCGCACCAAGGTGACGGCGGAAATTGCCGACGGCATGAAGCTCTCCAGTTTCATCCCGCATCCCGACATCAATGAGTTCAACGGAACGCAGACCCTGACTTTCAACATCGACGTCTCGCAAATCAACGAGGTGTTCTTCGAGATCGATGGCCAGCCCTACGATGGCACCCGGATCGACCGCACCCTGAAGCTGGGCGGCATCGATGAGTGGACGCTGAAATCGAATCTCGCCAGCCACCCCTTCCACATCCACGTCAACCCGTTCCAGGTCGTCAAGATCATCGCCCCTGACGGCACCACCGATGTCAGCGCCCCGGGGGCGGTGGATAATTTCCAAACCAGCAACGGCAGGCCGGTCATCGACCCGCAATATCCCGGACTCAAGGGCGTGTGGAAAGACACCCTGCTCGTGAAGAATTTCGCGCAGGGGCCAGCCGGCCAATACACCGTCACCATACGCACACGGTACGAGCGCTACATCGGCGACTTCGTGCTCCACTGCCACATTCTCGATCACGAAGATCAGGGCATGATGCAGAACATCCGGATTGCCATTCCCGACGGACGCGGCGGAGTCGCAGCTTCCCATCACTGATTGAAGCGGTTACGCGCGTTCCGCACCAACCTGCGGGGCGCGTGTATTCTTTATTGATACGCATCCAACCAGATTGAAGCGGAGAGCATCAGATGGCAGGCCCGTCCTCATTCCCCCGGACCCAGCGGATCGGCATCTTCGTCTACGATCGATTCGAGCCGATCGACGTCTGGGGCTTTCTCGAGGCCTTCTCGATCGCGCGCTTTCTCGGCACCGGCTACTCGTCACCGCCGCCCTATCCGTTCGAAATCGTATTGATCGGCAGGACCATGGCGAATGTCAAAAGCATCAACGGCCCCTCGGTCGCGCCGGACTGGGATTTTGAGCGGGCGCGGCAGGAGCCGCTCGATCTGCTGATGGTGCCCGGCGGGGGCGGCACCTGGCCGCTGCTCGACGACAGGGCGGATCCGACCGGAGTCGCCGCCCTGCTCGAATGGATGCGCGTGATGGACGGCAAGGTGCGCATCATGGCGTCGGTCTGCACCGGCGCTGCGGTCCTCGCGAAATGCGGATTTCTCGACGGACTTCCGGCCACTACCAATCATGGCGCGTTCGGCTGGGTGGCGAGCCACGGGCCGCGGGCGCTCTGGGACAACGTATCGCGCTGGGTCGATGCCGGAAAATACGTGAGTTCCGCGGGCGTCTCGGCCGGGACCGATCTCGGCTTTCATCTGGTTTCAAGAATGGCCGGCCGGGCGGTTGCGGAAAACGCGGTGAGCGCTGCCGAATATGACTGGCATCGGGATCCCCAGACGCCGATCTTCTATCCGCAACAGGCGGCGGTGTAGGTGCAACCGCACAAGGCGCCGGGGCCTGTTCGTCTCAGGTTCTCGGTTGCTCGCCGAGGAAGCCGTCCACCGCGTCGAATACCTGCCAGCGGTTTTTCTCCAGGAAAACCGAATGGGTGCCCTCGCCGATCTCCACCCAGCGCCGGTACGGCGCGGATGTCAGCCTGTCAAACACGGCACGCGACATCTCGATCGGGCAGTCGCGATCCCATTCCGCGTGAACGATCAGGACCGGGACAGCAATACGGTTGGGATCATAGAGCGGCTTGCCGGCGGCCCAATATTCGCGCGCGTCCTGGATCGTTCCATTCGGCGCCATCAATTGCGCCGGACCCGGGCCCGATTGACCGCTCGCGAACGTCGCATCGGCCCAGGCTTCGAACCACGCCGCCGGCAGCACTTCCGCTTTCTTGTGTTCGGGAACGCCATTGAGCCAACGCGTTTTGGTGACGGCCCGCTCGACTATCCGATAGGCGCCGATCGCGCCGCCGGGGTCGGCGAGGCTCGGCGTTTCCCGGATCCACTGCGGCGCCAGCAGCACGAGCTTGTTGACGCCAGCATTGTGGTCGGCGGTGTAATACCAACGGCCACGGCTTTTGACTCATTTGGGATTCCCAAATCAGAGAAACTCTGACTCGATGTTTGCTCTTGAGAGAGGAGCAGCATCGATGGGTGGAGCGGTTAGGATCCTACGGCTTGATTTGACGGCAAAGGA
>JBBQUA010000049.1:0-26703 GCA_038212905.1 Hyphomicrobiales bacterium | reverse complement strand
TCAATTGGTGATCTTGTAGCCCGAGGCCTGGACGATGGGCTGCCAGAACGCGGTGTTGGCGGCGAGTTCCTGGGTGAGCCCCTCCGGCGTGGTCCCGACCGGAATCAGGCCGATCGCCAACAATTTCTCGCGCGCCTCGGGTTTGGCGAGCGCCGTGGCGACCGCCTCGCTCAATTGTTTGGCGAAGGCCGGCGGACTGCCTGATGGCAGCCACATCCCGTACCAGGCATCAGCCACCAGATCGATGCCGTTCTCCTTCAGGGTCGGCACATCAGGCAGGAACGGCGAGCGTGCCGCGCTGCTGACAGCGAGGATCCTGACGCCACCGCCACGATGCTGCGGGATCGCGTCCGCGACGGTGGTGATGCCAAACGGCAGATGACCGCCAATGAGATCGTTGATGACCAGCGCGCTGCCACGATAGGGCACGCGGCTCATTTTGATGCCGAGTGCTTCCTCCAGCTTCAGCCCCGTGAAATGCGGAATGGTGCCGTTGCTCGGCACGCCATAGGTCGCCTTGTCCGGGTTGGCCTTGAGCCACGCCACCAATTGCTTGAAATCCCTGGCATCGATCACCGGGCTCGCGACCACCCCGAACTCAAAGCGCGCAAGCTGTGAGACCGGCATGAAATCCCGCGCCGGATTGAAACTCGGCACCGTCTCCGTCATGGGCAGCAGATACATGGTTGGACCGGTGGTCACCAGAATGGTGGTGCCGTCGGCATTGGCGCCCCTGACCGCCTTGATCCCGATCAGTCCGTCGCCGCCGGTGCGATTCTCGATAATGATGTTGCGATCGAGCAACGGGCCGAGGTGCTGGCCCAGGATCCGGCACAGCGCGTCGCCGCCGCCACCGGCAGCGAAGGGAAAGATGATCCTTGTGAGCGGGCCGGACTGGGCGAACGCACCGCCCGCACTGGCTGACAGCGGCAGGCTGGCACATCCGGCCATAAAACTGCGGCGATCCATCTTTCCCCTCCCCGGCTGACGATTTTGTCCACTACACCAGACTAGACCGCGGATTGGAAGGCCGTGCCGTACGGTTACCGGGGTTTACCCATACATGCCATTGATCCGATCGATCACTTCCCCGGCCACGTCGGTTTGCGCTTTTCACCAAACGCCTTGAGGCCCTCCCTGGCGTCTTCCGTCATCGCCAGCAAGGCGATCTGGCTCTCGGTGTAGGCGATGCTTTCGTCGAACGACATCGAAGCGATGGCGCGCATGGCGTATTTGCCGCGCCGGATCGCGGTCGGCGATTTGTCGGCGATGCGGCCGATCAGCCAGTCGACCTTGGCGTCGAGCTCGGTCGCCGGCACCACGTGGTTCAGAAGCCCGGCGGCCTGCGCAGTGCGTGCGTCGAAGGGCTCCCCGGTCAGCGCCCACTCGTTGATCAGGCGCCGTGGCGCGATCGACTGCAACAGCGCCATCACCTGCATCGGAAACACGCCGACCTTCACCTCGGGCAATCCAAAAATCACGTGGTCGGCCGCGACCGCCATATCGGTCATGCACAACAGTCCCATGCCGCCGGCCATGCAGACGCCTCCGACCCGCGCGATCGCCGGCTTGGTGGCGTTCTGCGACAGCCGCAAGAGATCCGCGTAATCGACGTTCGGTCTGGCGAAATCCATCGCGAAGGCGGCGCCGCTGTTCTGCAGGTCGGCGCCGGCGCAAAATGCCTTGTCGCCCGCCCCGGTCAGCACGATGACGCGCACGTCCTTGTCGTCATGCGCGTCACGATAGCCCCTGGCGATGCCGGCAATCACGTCGCCATTGAGGGCGTTGCGTTTCTCCGGCCGATTGATGGTGATCCAGAACGCAGTGCCGCGCTTTTCCCGTATCACGCTACTATTGTCGGTCATTGTCCCACTCGCCTGTTTCGCTCATGTGCTCGCAAACATTTGCCTGGGGGCGACGGTGGACTGCAAGGCGGATCA
This sequence comes from Hyphomicrobiales bacterium, assembly GCA_038212905.1. GTDB lineage: Bacteria > Pseudomonadota > Alphaproteobacteria > Rhizobiales > Xanthobacteraceae > Bradyrhizobium. The sequence continues at coordinate 24,763 of JBBQUA010000049.1, read as the reverse complement.
GCTCTTGCGCGCAGTGGCTGGCGCCACTTTCTTTACCCACACCTTGTTGTCGTGGAACGCCGCGCCGCCGATCGGCGCGACCGCCTCGGCGCCGGTCAGGGTGTTGATGCCCCGCCCGCCAATATGGGCCTTGTTGGGCTGGATCGATTCCGCGATCAATACGCCGCGGCGCAGGCCGTCGAACAATTTTGCGGTCAGCGTCGTCTCGCCGCGCGTGTTGCCCAGCATCACGGCGTCGCCGTCGGCGATTCCGAGCGAAGCCGCATCCGAGGGATGGATCATCACCGAAGGCGCGCCCTCGCGCGCGACCGACGATGGCGTTTCATTGAAACTGGTATTGAGGAAGCTGCGCGACGGGCTGGTGGCGAGCCGGAACGGATGCGTCTCGTCCGCCTCTTCGATGATGGTCCAGTGATCCGGCAGGGACGGCATCTGCTCCCAGGGGCCCATGCCGGCAGTACCGAACGGAGGGTGCGCCCAATCCGCCTTGAAGTGAAACTTGTTGTCCGCATGCGCAAAACCATCGAGGTAATGCGAGGTGCGAAAATCCGGCTGGATGTCGCGCCACAGATCGGCCTCCAGGGTCTCGATATCGCCATGGCCGCTTTTCTTCAGCGTGGCGTCGATCAGCTCGCGGGGCGTCATGTCGAAGGCGGGATGCACGGCGTTGAGCCGGCGGCCAAGGCCTTGCAGCACCTCGTGGTTGGAGCGGCATTCGCCGGGCGGCTCGATCAGCCTGGCACCGACCGAGATATGCTGGTGGCCGCCGCCGTAATAGAGGTCGTCGTGCTCCATGAACATCGTCGCCGGCAGCACGATATCGGCCATGACAGCGGTCTCGGTCATGAACTGCTCATGCACCGCCACGAACAGGTCCTCGCGCGCAAAGCCCTGCCGTACCAGCGTCTGCTCCGGCGCCACCGTCATCGGATTGGTGTTCTGGATCAGCATGGCCTTGACCGGCGGCCCGTGGTGCAGCGCCTCGGCATCGCCGGTCAGGATGCGCCCGATCCTCGACTGGTCGAGCGCCCGCGTGGCCGGATCGATGGCGTCGTGGCCTTCGATGATCGATTCGTCGAACTTCCAGATCGCAAAATTGTTGAAAAACGCGCCGCCGCCCTCGTATTGCCAGGCGCCGGTCACGGCTGGAATACACAGCGCCGCATGCATCTGCGCCGCACCGTTGCGGCTGCGGGTGAAACCATAGCCGAGGCGGAAGAACGATCGTTTTGTCGCCCCGACCAAACGGGCAAATGCCTCAATCTCCTCGACGGGCACGCCACAGATGGCCGAGGCCCATTCCGGCGTGCGGGTTTTCAGATGCGCTTCGAGTTCAGCCGGGCAATCGGTATAGCGCTCCATATAATTGCGATCGGCGAAGCCTTCGCGGAACAGGACATGCATGACGCCGCAAGCGAAGGCGCCGTCGGTGCCGGGCCGCAGGATGATCTTGATGTCGGCCTGCTTCATGGTGTCGTTGTTGTAGATGTCGATCGCCGCGATCTTGGCGCCGCGCTCCTTGCGGGCGCGCGTCGCGTGCGTCATCACATTCACCTGGGTATTCACCGGATTGGTGCCCCAGATCACGACGAGGTCGGAGACACCCATCTCGCGCGGATCGACGCCGGCGATCTTGCCGGTGCCGATGGCGAATCCGATCCGCGCGACATTCGCGCAGATCGTCTGATAGAAGCGGGAATATTTCTTCACATGCGCCAAGCGGTTGATGCCATCGCGCATCACAAGACCCATGGTGCCGGCGTAGTAATAAGGCCAGACCGATTGGGCGCTGAAGTCGCGCTCCGCCGCGTCAAACCGTGCGGCGATCTCGTCCAGCGCATCGTCCCACGAGATCCGCGCGAATTGTCCGGAGCCCTTCGGGCCGGTCCGGCGCATCGGATGGATCAGCCGGTCCGGATGATGAATGCGCTCGGCGTAGCGCGCGACCTTGGCGCAGACGACGCCGGCGGTATAGGTCTGCAGCTTGGAGCCACGCACCCGGCCGATCGAGGAGCCGTCGATCACCTCGACATCGAGCGCGCAGGCCGACGGGCAATCATGTGGACAGGTGGAATGCCGGATGTCGATTCTTGGCTGCTGGTTCATGCCCCGATTGCTATCATTAAAAGCCGGGGCCGCCGAGCGTATTTTACCGCCAAGCACCAGCGAAAATCGCGCGCGGGCCATGCATTATGCACCGAGATAGGCCCCGCCATTGGCGTGGATGGCCTGCCCGTTGATATAGCGCGCTCCGGGACCGCACAGGAACCGCACGGTCGCGGCGACGTCTTCCGGCCGGCCGCGCTCACCGCTGATGGTCCGGTGGATCAGATGATGCGCCGGCTCCGGCTGGTTTTTCGGCCGCGGCGTGCCGATCAGACCGGGGACCACGCAGTTCACGGTGATGCCGTCGGAGGCCAGCTCGTGCGCCAGGGCGCGGGTGAAGCCGATCAGTCCCGCCTTGGCGGTCACCACATGCGCGCGGTTGCTCGCGCCGGTGTGCGCGCTGAGGCCGCCGATGTTGACGATGGTCCCTGCCCCGCTATTTCGCAAACCCGGAAGGCAGGCCTTGGAGCAATGAAACGCGCCGTCGAGGGTAACATCGAGGATTTCGCGCCACTCGGCGTAGCTCATATCGGCGAAAGGTTTTTCCCGGCGCAGCGCAGCATTGTTGACCAGGATGTCGAGACGCCCGAATTTTTTTGCTGCCGCATCCGCCATCGTCTGCACAGCAGCGGGATCGGCCACGTCGCCGATGTGGACCAGCGCCTTGCCGCCGGCCGCTTCGATCTCGCGCACGACCGCTTCCGCCTCGGCGCGATTGCTGCGCGCATTGACCACGACGGAGGCACCGCCATCCGCCAGCGCCAGCGCGATCGCGCGGCCGATATTGCGACCCGCCCCGGTGACGATGGCGACCTTGCCGCTAAGTTCGTTGGTGCCGACCATGATTTTCTATCCGCGCAGTGATGAAAGATCGATGCGCCCGTGGTAGAGCCTTGCCAACAGCTTCAACGTCGCATCGCTTTGCGCCGCGGTCCAGCCGCCATGCCGGGCGTTGAGCGCGAATTTGTCCGCGACGTCCTGCCGGGTCAACGGCTCCTGCGCGCCGCCGCGAAGATAGGGTTGCCGTTCCTCGACCACGCTGCCGTCGTTCAGCGTCGCCCGGATATGGCCGGTATAGTTGTTCGGGTAGGGATTTTGCGGATCGATCACGAATTTTACCTTTGCCGCAAGCGCCAGCACTTTGCTGTCGCGGATCGCGGTTTCCGTGAAGGCGCCGAGCCCGACGCCGCCATGGACGAAGCCGGTCGCCAGCAAATACGGCACCGCGAACTTGGCGGCATAGCCGTTGCGCGGCCGCTGCTTGTCGGCCAGCGGCTCCCACAGCCGGTGCACCGTCCCTTCTGCTACCTCGCAGACGATCTCGCTGATGTCTTCGGCCTTGATGCCGCGCGCAGCCAGCCGCCGCGCGCAGTCGATGTAGGGCTGCGCCATCGTTCCGCAGGGATAGGGCTTGAATGCCAGCGTGTCGGTGACCCAACGGGTGCCGAAATCATCCGTCAGCGCACCATAGTCCCCGACGGTGGTATGCGCGAAGCCATGAAACAACCCGTGGACGCCCTCGAACACCGTGCGCGGACCGACAAAACCTTGCCGCGCCAGCAATGCGGCACGAATGCCCGACTGCGCCGCCCAGCCCGCATGCAGCCGCTTGGTCCAGGCGCCCTCGGCGAGATATTCGATGATGCCGCCCGCCATGCTGCCGGCGATGCCGAGCGCGTCCACGATCTGCCGGGCATTGAGGCCGAGCGCCGCGCCGACGCCGGCCGCGGCGCCCATCGCGCCAAAGACCGCGGTCGGATGAAAACCGGCCTTGTGCACCGCCTTCGGCACCACGAGGCTCAGCCGGCACAGCACCTCGGTGCCAATAGCGATTCCGATCAGCGCCATCCGCCCCTCGGGATTGTGACGTTCACAGGCCGCCAGCACCGCCGGCACGATCACGGCGCCGGCATGCACCGGACCGCCCTCAAACGTGTCGTCGAAATCCTCGCCATGCGCCGCGGTGCCGTTGACGAAGGCGGCACCGGAGGCCGTCAGTATCTGCTGATGGCCGATAATTGTGCACGGGCCGTCATCGTCGCAGCCCCCAAGTGCGCTTGCGATATAGTCCTCGTTGCGCGCGGTGACGCAAAGGCCAACCACGTCGATCAGCAGATCTTCGCATTTGCGCGTGGTCGCAGCCGGCAACGCGCCCGGCTTCAGCGCAACGATTTTATCGGCCAGCGTTTCGGCGACGGTAGTTTTGGGCAGCCCGGACGTCATCAGGGGTCACACGCGAAAAATCTTGGTGTAGCGCGCCTTGATCGCGTCGCCCTCTTTCTCCACCGCGGCGGCGTCATCCTTCATGGTCTTGATATCCCTGAACGGCTTGCGTCCCGGCTTCTCCCGGGCCTGGGGATGCACCGAGCGCAAGCCGCCGACATCGACGATGAGTTGCTGCGCGTCGCGGCTGAAGCAGAACGACTGAAACAACTTTGCCGCATTCGGGTGTGGCGAGGTCTTGAAGACACCGTTCGGGCCGATGATCAGCGGCGATCCTTCGCTGGCATAGACCGGCTCGACCGGACGGCCGGCTTCCTTCATCTGAAAAATATTGTATTCATTGCCATCCGCCATCACGGCGCGTTCGCCGAGGTCGAGCTTCTTGGGCGGATCCGCCGACGACTGCACCTGCATGATGTTCTGTTTGGCGAGCTGCTCGAAATACGCCCAGCCAAGATCGCGCTGCATCTGGTAGGTCGCGGTCATGATGGTGCCACTGTAGCCGGGATGGGCCTTGACGATCTTGCCCTTCCATTTGGCATCGAGCAGATCGGCAAAACTCTTCGGCGCGTCCTCCGCCTTCACCAGATTGGTATTGTAGGCGATGATGCTGAGCCAGACGCGCCAACTCGCGAACTGGCCGTCGACATCCCGGTGTTCAGCCGGATATGTCGCGACATCCTCGGGCACGTAAGGCAACAGGACGCCGTCCCGCTTCCAGACGATGAAATGCGCGGCGTCCGACGAGTTCACCACATCGACCGCGCGGATGTTGCTGGCATATTCCTGGCCGATGCGCTGGAACACCCGCTCGGCGCCGGTGCGCTCGACACGCACCGCAATGCCCGGGTATTTCGTCTCGAACGCCCTGGCCAGCTTCTCCGCGACCGGCAGGTCGGTCGAGGTGTAGTAGTTGACCTGGCCTTCCTTCTTCGCCGCCTCGATCAGAGCTGGCGTGACCGGCTCCGGCGGCGGCGCCGCTGCCATGACGCGGGTCGAAAATGCTGCGCCTGCGAGAACGGCGCCAGTGCCTGTCAGCAGATCGCGGCGAGAAATCCCTGAATGCTTCATCGGTTCATTCCACCAGCAGGTAGGGCTAGAGTCGGTACACCGCACGTAGTGACATATTCCTGGACCGGAATGCGAGTCCGTCGTCGACAGCTCGTTTCCGTTGCCGCTACAGTAGCACAGAACAAGGATCGGAATACGGGAGGTTGAAATGACGGGCTCAAGGTTTGCGCTGGTGCTGGCGGCAACGCTTGTCGCGGCTTCGGGTCTGGTTGCGACACAATGTCGGGCGCAGGATTATCCAGCGCGGCCGGTCAAGATCATCGTTCCCTTCGGCCCCGGCGGCCCGGCCGACGTCACGGCGCGCCAGATCGGCAGCGTCCTGCAGGAGAGTTTCGGGCAACCCTTTGTGGTCGAGAACCGGACCGGAGCCGGCGGGGTGATCGGCACGGTCGAAGTCGTGAAGTCGCCGCCCGACGGCTACACGCTGCTGATGATGTCGAACACCCAGACGGCGAATGAATCGCTGGTGCCGACCCGCAACTATGAACTGATGCGCGATCTGGCGCCGATCGCACCGGTCAATTATTCTGATCTCGTGATGGTGGTGCATCCGTCGGTTCAGGCCAGGACCCTCGCCGAATTCATCGCGCTCGCCAAGTCGCAACCGGGGAAACTGAACTATGCGTCTTCCGGGCAGGGTACGCCCTACCACATGGCCGGCGAGCTTTTTAAAACCATGGCCGGCATCGATGTCGTGCATGTCCCCTACCGCAACAGCGGCGAGGCACGGACCGGCGTCATCGGTGGACAGGTGCAGATGATGATCGACGCGGTCCCGACCATGGCGCCGAACGTCGTCGGCAATCAGGTGCGCGCGCTCGCCACCACGGGAAAATCGCGATCGAGCGTACTGCCGAACGTGCCGACGGCCTCCGAAGCCGGCGTCGCCGGCTATGAGGCGACAATCTGGCTCGGATTGATGGCGCCGGCGGGAACACCGAAGCCTGTCATCGACAAGCTCAACGCCGCCGTGAACGCCGCGGTCAAGCGGCCGGATATCGTCAAGCTCTGGACCGCACAGGGCGCGGTTGCGATGTCGATGACGCCGGAAGAGTTCGACAAATATCTGCGCGGCGATATCGTGAAATGGAGCGAAGTCGTCAAAAAATTCGCCGACAAGCCGAAGTAAGGTCCCTTTCGATGTCGAGCGTTCGGTTTCGCCTCAATGGCGTCGAGACGGAGGTTGACGCCGACCCCGATTCGTCGCTGCTCGGTATCCTGCGCGGAACGCTTGAGATCACCGGGCCGCATTTCGGCTGCGGCGCCAATGAATGCGGCGCCTGCAACGTCCTGGTCGGCGATCATGCCGTGGCCGCATGCGACACGCCGCTGTGGTCGGTCGCGGACAAGGACGTGACCACGCCCGAAGGGCTGGGAAATGCGCAAGCGCCGCACCCGCTGCAGCGCGCGTTTATCGCCGAGCAGGCCCTGCAGTGCGGCTACTGCGTTTCCGGCATCCTGATCAGCGCCGCCGCCCTCCTGAAGCAAAACCCGACGCCGAGCAGCGACGATGTGAAGGCCGCGCTCGATCGCAACCTTTGTCGCTGCGGGTCACATAACCGTATGGTGCGGGCCGTGCTGCGCGCGGCGGCCGAAATGGCTGCCCGATGACCGAGCAAGCGCCCTCCTCCGTGCCGAAACTGCCGGTCAGCCTGGCGGCGAACCCCATTCTGTCGTCATGGGTCCGGTTCTCCCGGGAAGGCCAGGTGACGGTCTCGCCGGGAAAGGTCGAGATCGGACAAGGCATCGTGACCGCGCTGGCCCAGATCGCCGCCGACGAACTCGATGTCGATATCGGCCGCGTGCAGATGGTGCGCACCTCGACAGCGGCCAGTCCCAACGAGGGCGTTACGTCGGGCAGTCTTTCCGTGCAGCAGTCAGGCCGCGCCATTCGGCAAGCCTGCGCTGAAGTGCGGCAAATCTTCCTGGGCGCTGCGTCGGATCGTCTGGGCGTCGGCATCGACGCGCTCACAGTCGAAGATGGCACCATCTCCGGTCCCGGCAATGTCAGGACCAGTTACTGGGAACTCGCGGAGCACGTTTCACTGGATCGCGACGCGACGCCGGGAGCTGTGCCCAAGCCATCAGCCCGGCGCGCGCTGGCTGGAAATTCGGTTCAGCGGCTGGATATCCCCGACAAGGTTTTCGCGCATCGCCGCTTCATTCACGACGCCGCGCTTCCCGGAATGTTGCATGGCCGGGTGCTGCGATCGGAATTATCTGCGGCGAAACTCACCGCACTGCAGGAGGACGGCGCGCGTCTCGTTCCCGGCCTTGTCGCCATCGTGCGTGACGGCAACTTTGTGGGCGTCGTCAGCGACACCGAGGATGGTGCGCAGGCCGCACTCAAGGCCTTGCGCAAAGGCGCGACCTGGTCATCAGACGAAGCGCTTCCCGACGAAGACCAACTCGCTGCTTTCCTGAAGGCCCAGCCATCGGAGCCGACGGTGATCGATACCAGGACGGCGTCAGCGCCCCACGAAGCGACGCGGACGATGCGGCGGCAATACAACCGCCCCTATATTGCCCATGCCTCGATCGCGCCGTCCTGCGCCATGGCGCAATGGACCGCGGAAGACCGCGTCCACGTCTGGACCCACAGCCAGGGGGTCTATCTTCTCCGCGCCGATCTCGCGCTGGTTTTGAAGCTACCGGTCGAGAACATCACGGTCGAACACATGGAAGGCGCCGGCTGCTACGGGCACAACGCTGCTGACGACGTCGCGCTCGACGCCGTGCTGCTGGCGAAAGCGGCCCGGGGACGGCCAGTGCGTGTGCAGTGGTCGCGCGAAGACGAGATGTCGCACGCGCCGTTCGGGGCGGCGATGGCGATCGAAATCGAGGCCGATCTCGATGCGCAGAACGAGATCGTCAACTGGCGTCACTCCATTTGGAGTAACGGTCATGCCGCACGGCCGGGACGCGCAGCTTCGCCAGCGCTGCTTGCCGGAACCGAGCTGGCAAATCCGTTTCCGCGCACCATCTCCACCAATCCGCCGCAAGCCAATGGCGGCGGCGGCGATCGCAATTCGATCCCGCTCTATCATTTTCCGTCGTGGCGAATCGAAAGCCATCGTCTGACCACGATGCCGATCCGGACCTCCGCGCTGCGGACGCTGGGCGCCCAAGGCAACGTTTTTGCGATCGAGTGCTTTCTCGACGAACTGGCCGCCGAGCGCGGCGAGGATCCGGTCGATTACCGGTTGCGGCATTTGTCGGACGAGCGGGCAAAGGACGTGATCCGCGCCGCCGCGAAACGCGCGAAGTGGAAACCGGACAAGCAGGCTGGAACGGGCTACGGCCTCGGCTTCGCGCGTTACAAGAACACCGGTGCCTATTGTGCTGTTATTGCCGAGGTCGAGGGCGCCGAGGATATCAGCGTCAGGCGGCTGACCATCGCGGTCGACGTCGGCGAAGCCATCAATCCCGATGGCGTGATCAATCAGGTCGAGGGCGGCGCGATCCAGGCCACCAGTTGGGTCTTGAAAGAGCGCGTCCGCTTCGACCGCCAACGCATCACCAGCACGACCTGGGGGTCGTACCCTATCCTCCGCTTCAGCGAAGTACCCGACGTGCAGGTCGAACTGATTCAGCGGCCCGACAGCGATGCTCTCGGCGCCGGCGAAGCGGCACACGGCCCGGTCACGGCGGCGATTGCCAATGCCGTGTTCGATGCGCTCGGTGTGCGCGTCCGCAACCTGCCGATCACACGCGACAGCCTGATCGCCGCAGTGGAATTGACCTCATGACCGCGTTGAATATCCTGAGCGGCGGCGCGGCACAAGGCCTAGTCGCCAGCCTTGCGCCACAGTTCAAGGCGCAGACCGGCCTCGACATCACGGGTGAGTTCGGCGCGGTCGGCGCCATGGCAGACAAATTGCGCGCCGGCGCCAAGGCCGACATCGTCATCCTGACGGCGGCGATTGTCGCTGGACTGGCGGAAAAGAATTGGGTGGTTTCCGCCTCAATCGCCGACGTCGGCCTGGTCGAGACCGCGGTCGCCGTCCGCGCCGGCGATTCCATGGTCAAGGTCAACGATGCGGCAGCACTGCGCGATGCGTTTCTCGCGGCGGACGCGATCTTCGTTCCCGATATCAAGGCGTCTACCGCCGGAATCCACGTGGCCAAAGTCCTGCAGCAACTCGGCATCGCCGACGCGGTGGCGGCCCGGCTCCGAATCTTTCCGAACGGCGCGACCGCCATGCGTCATCTGGCCGAGACCGACGCGGCCAGGCCGATCGGCTGTACGCAATCGACAGAGATCATCAGCACCAAAGGTGTCGTTCTGTCGGGCTCGCTGCCGCAAGGATGCGACTTGGCGACCATGTATACGGCAGCGGTGGCTACTCGGGCCGCCCATGCATCGCAGGCGCAATCGCTAATAGACCTGCTGATCTGCGCCGGTCAGCGCGAGATGCGAACACGGGCCGGCTTTATAGACGCCCGGCCGTAACGCCGCGCAGACCGCGTTCAATGGCCGCTCGATCGCCATTTCAACAGCCGCTTCTCGACCATCGACATCGCCAGCGCTGTCAGATAGCCGATGACTCCCAGCAGGATCACGCCGGCAAACAGGTCCGCTGAACGAAACGACCGGGCCGACAGCAACACCCAATGGCCGAGGCCATCGAGGCCGGCGAGAATCTCGCAGACCACGGACAGGATCAGCGCCACGGTCAGGCTTAGTCGCATGCCGGAAAGGATATCCGGACTTGCCGACGGCAATGCGATCTTGAAGATGATCGCCAACCGCGACATGTGCAGCGACCGCGCCACTTCGTAAAGCCGCGGCTCGACGGCCGCGAAGCCGTGAATGGTTGCCAGCAGCATCGGCCAGATCGCGCCGAACGCGATCACGAACAGCGCCATGCTCTGGGTCAGCCCGAACATCGCAATGGCGACCGGAATAACGGCGGATACCGGCAGCGGTCTCAGGAATTCCAGCGACGGCGCGACATAGCTGCGCATCATGCGCGACGAGCCAATCATCGCGCCAAGGGCGATGCCCGCGATGGACGCGGCGAGCCAGCCATAGGCCATATGCTCCAGGGTTCCCAAAAGCTTGTCCAGCAGGTCACCACTGGCAAATCCCCGGATCAACGATGCCCAGGCGCGATCCGGCCCCGGCAGGAACACCGGCGATATCAGCCGCTGATCGGCAATGAACTGCCATATCCCGATAAAGCCGGCGGCGACCGCGAAGCTGGCGGCGCGCCAATACAGCATGGAGCGGTTCATGCCGAATCTCCAACCAGCGCCGCACGTCCGAACAAATGGCGTTGTGCGACCATGAGGCCGGTGTTCAGCAGGTAGCCGATCAGTCCGATCCAGAACAGATAGGCCAGCATCAGGTCCGGCCGCAGCGCTTGCTGCGCCGTCATGATCGCCGCACCCAGTCCGATCGGATTGATCGCGATTTCAACCGTAACGGCGACGATCAGCGCTACGCCCGCAGCCAGGCGAAACGCCAGAAAAATCCGAGGCAGCGCCGCCGGAATGATGATCTTGAGAACCCGGTCCGCGGGAGATAGCCGTAACGCGCGAGATACCTCGATCAAACGTGGCTCGATGCTACCGACGGCCGCGCGGCTCAGAATCAGGATCGGCCAGACGCATGCGAATGCAACGATCGTGATCTCCATGCGATAGCCGAAACCCAGCGCGATCAGCGCGATCGGCAGCAGTGCGATGGACGGAATGGGGCGGACCGCCTCGATGGTAACTTCCATCAGCCTGTCGAAGATGTGGAAAATGCCAAGCGCAATACCGAAGGCAAGGCCGACGGCGCCGCCGATCGAGAGCCCGGCGAACGCCGAGATCAGCGTATCTCGGGTCGCCATCAGCATGGAACCGTCCTGGAATGCCTCGACAAGTGCCGCGGCAACGGCGCTCGGCGGCGCGAGCGAGTCGCTTTGCAGATGAACCGCGCGGGCCCAGATCTCGAATATGGCCAGGATCGTGATCGGGAGCAGAAACGCCTTGATGCGCTCCCGTATCATGCTTCCGACGCCTTGATGAAATCGAACAATTCGCGGCGCAGCCGCAGGAACTCGGGGTTTTCTCGCGTCGTCAGTTGATCGCGCGGCCGCGGCAGATCGATCTTGAGTTCGATACCGATGCGACCGGGATGCGGCAACAGGCCGATGACGCGGTCACCCAGATAAATTGCCTCTTCCAGATCGTGGGTGACGAACAAGACCGTCGCATCGCTGGCGCGCACCAGCGACAGGACTTCGTCCTGCAACCCCTGACGCGTCATCGCATCGAGCGCGCCGAACGGCTCGTCCATCAATAGCGCTTTGGGCTCCTGCGCGAGACAGCGCGCGATTTGCAGGCGCTGCTGCATGCCGCCGGACATTTCCGCCGGGTATTTTCCGGCGTGGTTGGGTAATCCGACCTTTTTCAGCAGTTCGTCGATGCGGACGGCGCGCTGCGAAGCCGGCAGCCCCGATGCCTCCAGCGCCAGCGAGATGTTGCCGGCGGCGGTTCGCCACGGCAGCAGCGCCTTGCCGTAATCCTGAAAGACGATGGCGATATCGCGCCGCGGCGCCAGCATCGGCTTGCCGTCGAAGGCCACGGTCCCGCTGGTCGGCTGATACAATCCAGCCGCAAGCCGCAGCGCGGTGGTCTTGCCACAGCCCGACGCGCCGATGATGCAGAGGAATTCGCCCGGCTTCACGTCGAGGCTGATGTTTTCCAGAATTGCCTTGCCGCCGAGATTGAGCGTGACGCCGGAAAATCCGATCTGAGCCCGCCCGGAGCCGGCGCCGCTCGCCCCTTGGTTCAATGCAGCAATCATATTGACGATCTAGCCCCCATTGGCCGGCGGATAGACGTAATTGAGCGTTGAACCCAAATGGGACCTGAGCCTGTTTTGCGCACCATCGACATCGCGCGCAAGGACCAGATCCGCAAGATCCTGATGGGCCGCGACAAAATCTTCGCCGCTACCCAGGCTGCGCATCATGACCCGGCGATAACGGTAGGCCTGATCGTAGAGATCCGAATGCGCCGTCAGCAACCGTCGTGATCCGCAAGCCGCCAGCAGCGCGGTGTGAAATCCCTTGTGCAAGGCGTCGAACTCCGGCGCGCCCTCGCGAAACTTGTCGCCGGTTCGCTGGATGTGCCGGCGCATTTGATGCAGCGCGCTGACAATCCCCGCTTCCCAGACGTCGTCGCCCTGCGCCATCGCAAGCCGCAGCGCTTCGATCTCGACCACCGTGCGCATCTGCGTAATGTCTTTCAGATCCTCGCGGCTGACATCGGCCACCCGGAAACCGCGCTGGCCGATCCCGACGATCAGTCCCCTGGAAATCAGCCGGGACAGGCCCTCGCGCAGCGGCGTGGCGCCGATGTCGTAACGCTCGACCAGATCCACGATTCCAAGGCGCGCGCCAGGCGCGAGATCGCCGGCGATGATATCGCGCTGCACCAGGCTGGCCGCGCGCTCGCTCAAGGTGTCCGAACCCGACACCTCCCCTGAACCGCCTTGCCCCGCTGACGCCATGCTCACTTCTATTTCAGGATCAGCTTGTTGAGATCGAGCTTGCTCTGCAACATTTTCTGCGACGCCATGATGTCGATCCACCACGCCAACTGCTCGGCCTTGAGGATCGGTTCCGACCGGTTCGGCGGCGTGGCCTTGACCAGTTCGATGGGCTGTTTGGTGAATTTTTGAATCGAGGCCGAGGCTTTGTCGCGGTCGTTGTTGACGATCGGAGCAGCTTCCGCAATCGCCGCGCGGAACTTCTTGATGGTGTCGGGATTCTTCTCCGCCCATTCACGCGAGGCGGCGTAGAAAATGATCGGTTCGGTTCGCGCGAGATCAACGGCGTAGCGGGCGCCGACCGACCCCAGTCCGGCATTTGTCATCCGGGTCACGAACGGCTCTGCGGTAAGGACCGCATCCACACTGCCCGACTTGACGATATCCATCATGGTCGGAAACGTCACCTCGACAAAATTGACCTTCTTGGGATCAACGCCCTTCTCGACCAGCCATTTCACGAACAGGACATGCAGGAACGCGCCGAGCCCGGGTGCGCCGACTTTCTTGCCGATGAAATCCTTCGGCTCGTTGACAACAATGCCATTGCGGACGAACGCGCTGACATTGCCGTTCGTGATTGGACTCATCACGCTCGCACCCGCGACCGCTACCAGGTCGAGGCCGCCGTCGGCCGCCTGCAAGAACACCGTAGAGGTCGGCCCGCCGATGTGAATCGAGTTGGAGAGGATCGCCGCCGGAATGTTCGAATTGATGCCAATCAACACCATTTCGGCATCGAGGCCATGTTTCCTGAAGATACCTTCGTCGATCGCGACCATGGCGGAAGCGCAGTCGGAAGTCGCGGTGCATCCGATCTGGATTTTGGTCTGTGCTTGAGCAGGACCGGCGGCAAGAAATGCCGCAAAACTCACTGCTGCCAGGAATCTGGTCATGAATCGCCTCCCGATTACGATATTTTCTATCGGCTCTTGTTTATCGATATTTTTAATGATCATATATTTTACGAAACCACAAGGGGAGATAGCGGTGAAACTTGCGACATTTCGATCCGGCGGCCGGGAAAAGATCGGTCTTGTCCACAATGATGACTCGCGGTTGTTCGACCTGGCGGCGGCGGCGGACCGGGAGGGCAAATACAATCCTGCCTTCGCGTCGATGTTGTCGCTGATCGACGCCGGCTCCCCGGCGCTGGATCAGGCCCGGACGTTGTTCGACAAGAGCGGCAAGGATGAGAGCTTGTCGGAAAATGTCGCCGCCGCCGAGATCCTGGCGCCGATTCCCGAGCCGCGGCAAATGCGCGACGGCATGTCGTTCCCGCTGCACATCCTGCAGGCCCCGCGCGGCCAGCTCAAGCTTGCGGCGCGCGCCAAAAACGACATGGCGGAACTGGCGCGGATCGACGCCGAGCCGCTGGGCGAGTTGCCCGAGGTCTACCGCAAGCAGCCGATCTACTACATCACAAACCGCTTCAGCGTGCGCGGCACCAACACGACGGTAAAGTGGCCGCGCTACAGCAAGGTGATGGACTATGAACTCGAGTTCGGAATCGTCACCAGGAACAAGGGCGCCAATATCCCGGCCTCGAAGGCCGCGGACCACATCTTCGGCTATACCATCTTCAACGATTTTTCGGCGCGCGATGCCCAGCGCATCGAGATGGAAGGACGGCTCGGCCCGGCAAAGGGCAAGAGCTTCGATGGCGGCAACGTCATGGGACCGTGGATCGTCACGCCGGACGAGATCGGCGACCCCTACAAGCTCAGGATGGAAGCCCGCGTCAACGGCAAGATGCGCTCGCAGGGCGTTACCGAAGGAATGTTGTTTTCATTCGAGGAGATCATCGCGCACGTCACCAGGGATGAAACCCTGATGCCCGGCGAATTCATCGGCTCAGGCACCGTCGGCAACGGCTGCGGGCTTGAACTCGGCTGGTATCTCGAACATGGCGACAGCATCGAACTTGAGGTCGAAAACATCGGAATCCTGAAAAACAAGGTCGAGCGGCAGGACGCCTGAAGCTTGAACCATCGATAAAAACAGCAAAACACTTCGAGGAAGCGCAAATGGCCAGACGACTGATCGATATTTCCGTGCCGCTGCAGAACGACGTGCCGGCCGATCCGCCGGGCGGACATCCCACCATCCAGTACATCGATCACCAGCAGGGCCTGCCGCGCATGCTGCAGTTTTTCAACGGGCTGAAGGCCGAGGATCTGCCGGACGGTCAAGGCTGGGCGGTCGAGCAGGTCCAGCTCTCCACCCACAACGGCACCCATCTCGATGCGCCCTGGCACTTTCACCCTACCATGAACCGCGGCGAGCGCTCATGGACCATCGATGAAGTGCCGCTGGAATGGTGCCTGCAATCCGGCGTGAAACTGGATTTCCGCCATTTTCCGGACGGCTATGTCGCAACGGCAAACGATGTCGAAAGCGAGCTGAAGCGCATCGGCCACACGCTGTCGCCGATGGAAATCGTCGTGGTCAACACCAGCGCCGGCGCCAAATACGGCCGGCAGGATTACGTCACTTCCGGCTGCGGCATGGGCTATGAGGCGACCATGTACCTGCTCGAGCGCGGGGTGCGACTGACCGGCATCGACGGCTGGAGCTGGGACGCGCCATTCGTCTACACCGCGAAGAAATACGCCGAAACCAAAGACGCCAGCCTGATCTGGGAAGGCCACAAGGCCGGACGCCATATCGGCTACTGCCATATCGAAAAACTGCACAATCTCGAGCAACTGCCCTCGACCGGCTTCACCGTGTCGTGCTTCCCGGTCAAGATCGAGCGCGCCTCGGCGGGCTGGACCCGGGCGGTTGCGATCCTCGACGGCTAGATGCCGTACCCGAAAAAATTCTTCTACCGGGGCATCCATAGACGCGCCGGGAAAGCCCGCCTAAACTCCCCTCAATGACCGCCGACGCCGGCATAACCGGCGCGGGCAAAACGGCGGCCTCACCGCCGGCAATCCAGGGAGAGAATCATGCACCATTTTTCGCAGGCCAATCGCGCTGCCGCGCTGTTGTCCGCCGTCGCCGCGACGACGCTGGCCCTGGCGGCACCAGTGGCTGCGCAGGAGACATTCAAACTCGGCATCGTGACCTTCCTGTCCGGGCCCGCGGCCGACAGCTTCGGTGTCCCGGCCCGCAACGGCGGACAATTCGTCATCGATCAGTTGAACAAGGGCTCGGCTCCCTCGCCTTACGAGAAGGTCGGGTTCGGCGGCATGAAGATCGAGCCCGTCATCATCGACGAGAACGGCGGCGCCACCAAGCAGGTCCAGGAACTGCGCAATCTCTATCAGCGCGACAATGTCGATGTCGTGCTCGGCTATATCGGCTCGGGCGACTGCCTTGCGGTCGCACCGATCGCCGAAGAACTGAAGAAGATGCTGGTGCTGATGGATTGCGGCACGCCACGCATTTTCGAGGAAGCGAAATACAATTATGTGTTCCGCACCGCCGCGCATGCCACGATGGATAATGTCGGCCTGATCCGTTACATGAAGGCGAAGAACATCAAGATGGACACGCTTTCGGCGATCAACCAGGACTACGCCTGGGGTCAGGACAGCCGGGCCGACTTCGTCGCCGCCGCCGGACAGCTTTATCCCGGCGCCAAGCTCGAGACCGACCTGCTGCCGAAATTCGGCGCAGGTCAGTACGGCACCGAAATCTCCGCATTGGTCGGCGCGGGCTCCGACGTGGTCTATTCAAGCCTGTGGGGCGGCGATCTGCAGGCCTTCATCCTGCAGTCGGCTCCCCGCGGCCTGCCGAAGCGTAGCCAGCTCGTGTTCAGTGCTGCCGACCATGTGCTGCCGCCGCTCGGCGACAAGATGCCCGACGGCACCATCATCGGCGCGCGCGGTGCCTACGGCCTGATGTCGCAGAAATCGCCGCTGAACGATTGGCTGTTCAAGGGGTACGAGGCCGCCAACGGCGTCTATCCGGTTCAGGCCGCCTATCGCATGACGCAGGCGATCCTCGGACTGAAGAGCGCCGTCGAGAAGGCCATGGCCAACAATGGCGGCAAGAAACCTTCGACCGATGAACTGATCGCGGCAATGACCGGCCTTGAATGGCCATCGCCCGGCGGCCTGATCCAGATGAAACTTGCAGACGGCCACCAGGCGATCCAGCCGATCGCGTTCAGCCGCACCAAGTACAATCCGGATGCGAAGCGGGTCGATCTGGTGGATATCCAGTACTTTCCCGCCGTATGCGTCAATCCGCCTGCCGGCGTCAAGTCGCTGGACTGGATCAAGGGCGGCATGCAGGGCGCCAAGTGCAATGAAGCGGCGCTTGCATCTGAAAGACTTGTAGAGCGGCGCGAGCTAAACACTCGCGCCGCTTGTCTGCCCTCGCCCGCCGCCGTGGTCCGCATGAAACAAGCGCGATGAATTTCTTTCTGACCATTGTTCTCGATGGCCTGATACAGGCCTCCTGGCTTTTCATCGTTGCACTGGGGCTGACGCTGGTATTCGGCGTGCTCAAGATTCTCAACATCGCCCATGGCAGCTTCTATGCGCTCGGCGCCTATATCGCGGCGACCGCCGTGACGATGGTGGCCGCGCACAGCCTTCCGCCGAGCGTCGGGTTTGTCGCGATGCTGGTCTCGGTCGCCTTGATCGCGTCCGCGGTCGGCTTCGTGCTCGAGCGCGGCCTTTTGAAGATGTTCTATGGCCGTGACGAGGTAGTGCTGCTGCTGGTGACCTATGCGGTGTTTCTCATCCTCGAAGACGTCACCAAGCTGATCTGGGGCGTCAACCCGATCTATGCGACACAGCCCTACGAGTTGTTCGGCAATCTGGAATTCGCCGGTCTCTATTACGTCGGCTACGATCTGGTGCTGATTCCGATTTCGGCTGCCATCGGCCTCGCGGTCTGGTTCGGCCTCAACCGCACCGTCATCGGCAAGATCGTGCTGGCCGTGATCCACAACGAGGAAATGAGCGTCAGCATGGGCGTCCGAGTGAACCGGGTCTATGCCGTTGCCTTTGCGTTCGGCGTGCTGCTCGCAGCCTTGGCCGGCGCGCTGACCGCGCCCAAGATCTCGATGCAGCCGGGCCTCAGCTCGGATGTGATCATCTTGAGTTTCGCGATCGTGGTGATTGGCGGATTGGGCAGCGTCGAGGGCGCAGCCGTCGGTGCGATCCTGGTCGGCCTCGCGCGCGCCGCCTCCGTGCACCTGATGCCGCAGGCCGAGCTGTTCGTGATCTATCTGATCATGGCGGCGGTTTTGATGTTTCGCCCCGAGGGCCTGTTCAAGCGCGAGACCGCGAGGCGAATCTGATGAAACAGAGCCTGCACCACCCGCTGGTCATGATCGCGCTGGTGGCGGCCGTGACGCTGTTCGGCCGCGTGCTTCCGACCTGGACGTTGTCGCTTGCTACCGTCGCCGCTTCCAATGCCCTGATCGCGCTCGGCATCGTGGTACTGGCGCGCACCGGCAACGTGTCGTTCGGACAGGGCCTGTTCTTTGCGGCGGGCGGCTATGGCGTCGCCCTGATCGCCAATGCCTGGGGCATAACCGATGCGGTGGCGCAAGTGATCATCGGCGCCGTCTGCGGCGGCCTGCTCGGCGTTGTGATCGGCCCGCTGATCGCGCGCTATAGCGGCATCTTCTTCGGCATGCTGACGCTCGCGTTGTCGATGGTGCTGTACGGCGCGCTGGTCAAATCCACCGCGCTCGGCGGCTCCGACGGGTTCAATGTCGGACGGCCGAGCTTGTTCGGCATGGTCTTCAGCGACCCGCGCGAGGCGGATTTCATGCTTTATGCGGTCTCGGTGGTCACCACCGGCCTTGCCGGCATCGCCGCGACCATCCTGTTTCGATCCGAACTCGGTCTCGCCAGCCTTGCGGTTCGTGAGAACAACCTGCGCGTCGAATATCTGGGTATTTCGGCCAACCGCGTGATCACCATCAACTTCATCATTGCCGCGGTATTCGCCGGCGCCAGCGGCGCGGTTGCCCTGATGGCGCAGCGGCATATCGATCCGCAATTCGCCTACTGGACTACGTCGGGCGAATTCGTCTTCGTTGCGGTATTGGCGGGGTATCAAAGCGTCGCCGCCGTGTTCGTCGCCTCGATAGCGCTCGAACTGGTTCGCTCGTTCTCGAACCTGTATCTCCCCAACACCTGGCAGCTCGTGCTCGGGGTTTTCCTGCTGGCTGTCATTCTGTTCCTGCCGCGCGGCATCGGCTCGCTGTGGATCAGGGACCGGCATCAAAAAAGCCACGCCATGGCCGCGGCGCCTGTCGCGGCCGAAAAAGGGGTGGTGCCGTGAAACCAGTCCTTTCGGTGCGCGGGCTCGAGAAGCGTTTTGGCGCGGTGGTCGCTGCCGACGCGCTCTCGATCGATATCGCGCCCGGCCAGAAGGTCAGCCTGATCGGCGCCAACGGCGCGGGCAAGACCACCTTCGTCAATATGGTCACCGGCTATCTCAAGCCGGACTCTGGCTCGATCGCGCTCGACGGGGTGGACATCGGCAGGCGCTCGCCGAGACATGTGGCGCGGCTCGGCATCTCGCGCTCGTTTCAGATCCCGCAGCTGTTCATTGAACTCACGGCGGCCGAGAATCTGGCCGTGGCGGTTTCAGGCATGCGCACCGGCGCGTTGTCGTTTCATTCGCCGGCGGAGGCGCAGGGCCGCCGCGACAAGGCCACCGAATTGCTGGGGCGGTTCGGCCTTGCCGACCTGGCCGACCGCCCGATCTCGGAACTCGCGGGCGGCGTGCGCAAACTGATCGATATCGCCATGGCGCTGGTGCGCCGGCCAAAACTGCTGCTGCTGGATGAGCCGACATCCGGCGTCTCGGCGGAAGAGAAATTCGCCACCATGGACCGCGTGATCCACGCCGTCGCGCCCGATGCCGCGACCATCGTGTTCGTCGAGCACGACATGGAGATCGTCAGCCGCTACGCGGACCGGGTGGTGGCGTTTTACCAGGGCCGGATCCTTGCCGACGGCGACCCGCGCAATGTCTTGAGAGATGCGGAAGTGCGCCGCTACGTCACCGGAGGCGCGCAATGAACGCTGTCGCGCCATTGCTCGAGATCGACAATCTGGTCGTCGAGATCCAGTCGATGCCGGCGCTGCGCGGCTTTTCGATGCGGATCGCCAGGGGTGCCATGGTAAGCCTTGTCGGCCGCAACGGCGCCGGCAAGACCACGCTGATGCGCTCGATCATGGGTCATCTCAAGCCGGCACAGGGCACGGTCCGGTTCGAAGGCGTCGATCTGCGGACGCGCCCGCGCCATGCCCGCGCGGCGCTCGGGATCGGCTACATGCCGGAGGATCGTTGCCTGGTGCCGCAACTCACCGTCGAGGAAAACATCCTGCTGCCGCTATGGGTCGCGGACCACCTCGATCGCAAGGCGCGGCTCGACTTCGTCTATGAGGTTATCGGCGAACTTACCGAAATGCGCCATCGCAAGGCGCTGCTGTTGAGCGGAGGCCAGCAAAAGCTGGTCGCGCTTGGCCGTGCGCTGGGCATCGGCACGAAATGCCTTCTGCTCGATGAACCCTTCGAAGGAATTGCGCCGGCGCTCTCCGAGCGGCTATCGGAGGTGCTGGCTTCGCTGAAAGGCAAGGACCTCACACTGCTGATGTCGCAGTCTGATATGAATCACTCGCGCGGGCTGATCGATGTCGAGTTCACGATCGAGCGTGGAGCCAACCTCGGGTCTGGATAAACCGGCTACGTCAATTGACCTTGACGGTCCGGATTTCCATGCCCGGCTTGGCGAGTTGCGTCGGAGCGGCCTCCGGCCGGTAATTGGTGTTGCCAAACTCGGCCTGTGCCGCTTCCGAGATCCAGTTGGACGCGCCCTGATTGGTCATCGCCATTGCGACCAGCGCGATCACGATGAGCACCGGCAAGGCAAAAACGCCGATGCCCCAGTGCCGGTAGATATCCTTGACGGCCTTGAAGTTTTCGCGTTTTCGCCTGATTTGTCGAACGAGCCGTGCATGGCTGCCTCCATTGTGCGGTTGTGCACGACAGGATTAGCTCAATGCGCGAAAACCCAATGTGAAGTGCCTCACAACTGCCCGGGTCAACACTTTGTGAGATGCGTCCGGTCCGATCCGCGGCGCTGCCCTAACCGTCGTCGTCCGATCCGGCTTCAGCCAGCGCCTGTAGCGGCCCGGCGTCCAGCACCACGATAGCGCCATGTTCGAGGCGAACCCAGTTGCGCCCCGCCCATACCCGCAACTGTTTGTTAATACTTTCGCGGGTCATGCCGACCATTTCGCTGATTTCCTGCTGGGTGATGGCGATGGTCGGGTTTCCGGCCGCGGGCGCGTGCTTGTGAGACAAACGAATCAGCGCGCTGGCGAGCCGGCCCGGCAGATTCTGGAGAATGATCTGTTCGACCTGGTCGGTGGTCAATCGCAGCCGCCCGCAAAGCAGATCGATGAACTTCATCGCAAGTGTCGGCTGGCTTCGCAGGAAGGGGATGAATTCGCGACGGTCGATGACGAAGACCTCGCAATTGGTGTTGGCGGTGGCGTCGGCTGAGCGTTCCCCCCCGTCGAGCAACGCGATTTCGCCGAAAATCTCGCCGGGACCAATCAGATTCAAGATTGCGCTGCGGCCATCGGGGGAAGTGATACTCATCTTCGCCGTGCCCGATATCACCGCAAACAGGCTGTTGCCGGGATCGCCCTTGGAATAGATCGTGGCGCCCCGCTTCAGCGTGGTGTGTTTGGCATAGCGGCAGAGCTGGTCGAGGGCCTCAGGCTCCAGATCGGAAAAAATCGGATGCTGGCGCAGGACCGATAATTTGCTGCTCGGGAATTTGCGACCTTCGTCCGTCTTGTCCTGGGGCACGTCAGTTCGAGCTCCGGAAGCGCAACCGCTACATGCGGCTCGGCAGATGTATCATTTTTTCAATGACGGATTCGGACAAAGGATGTGAAGGCCGATATGCATGTGGCCATCATGCGAAAATGTCCGGACGTGCAGATCGTGGGACCCATCGACATTTTCGCCGACCTTCAGAACCAGCGGCAACGGGTGGGCGGACCTGAGATTGGTGGCAATGACGTCGGTGATCTTTTTGCGGATCGGCTCGGGTATTGCCCCGGAATGCTTCTCCCATTTCTTGTGGCCGTCGGTCGATCCGGATTCGTCGGCCCAGTTTTCGGGCTTCGGCACCAGGGCTTTCGTGAATTTGTCTCCGAAGTTATAGGGCCCGTGCTGTTTCTCGTGCTCCTTGAATTTCTTCGCGGTTTTCTTGATATTTTTCGGGCTGTACAATTCATTGATGTGTTGCTCGAATTTTCCGCCATAGACCAATCCGGCCATGTTTCACTCCTCTAATAAGCGGCGAGATATGCCGTGGCTCGAAATATTGTCACATATCCGAGAACTTGGAGAGCGTTGCCTTAGCACGTTCCAGATGAACAGTCATATTTGACTGGTCAAAAAGAGCGATTGCCTGGACGAGTTCGTTCTGTGCCTCGGCTGTCCTGCCGGAAGCGGCCAGCGAGCGTGCCAGCATTCCCCTGGCGGCGCCCAGCAAAGGCCGTGCCTCAAGCCTCTCCGTAACTTCAATGGCACGCCGCATGGCGGCGATAGCTTCCGCCTGGGCGGGTACCCCCTGCATCGACAGGATCGTGGCTTCGGAGAAAACCGCCAGTGCCTCAACACCCCCATACCCCTTCTGCTTTGCGCCAGCCTGGCAGGCACGCACGAGCGTCAATCCATGCTGGACATCCCCGAGTTGACTGTATGCGGAGCCCAGGTAGGTCGACACAACCACGTTACTGGTGCCATGACCCAGCGCCTCGGCTTCGCTTTTGGCCTCAAGCAGGATGTCGCGCGCCTTCGCGGCTCGGTCCTGCTGCAGATAGAGGTTTCCAAGCGCGCACATCACGAGCGGCAGAAACAGCCGGACCTCGCTCTCGCGCGAAAGACGAAGAGCCCGATCGAGGATGTTTTCCGCCTCATCCAGATTGCCTCGCATCATCTGCACGACGCCGCGACCGTAATCGGCCGCGATCAGATCGTAAGGCCGGTCGCTCTTTGCCGCCAGATCGCTGGCTTGCCCGGAGCAACGTTCGGACTCATCGAACTGGCCAAGCCAGGCATAAACGAGGGCTTTCATCATCGAGCAGAGCACGAGGAGACTCAATCCCGTCGTCCCCGGCGGTACATTTTCCGGCGCGGCGGCCAGGCGCGCGATCGCTTGTCCGAGCCACAGTTCGGCATCGCGGTACCTGCCCGCGAGGAAATAGGATTGGCCAAGTCCATATTCGGTGAAGCCGAGCCAGGTCTTGTCGTTGAGTTGATTGGCGAGTTCAACCGCCTGCTCCGCCGCGGTGATCGCTTCATAGGGCGTTCCGTAGAAATTCAGCGCAGCTGCGCGCATCGCAATGGAGGCAAGCCGCCTCGATTCATCGCCGATCTTCTCCGAACGCGCTTCCGCGTCCCGGCAAAGGCCAAACCATTGCTCGATGTTTCCAAGCGGGGCAAAGGCAGCCCGTGCCTCAATGCGCAGGTCGATCCCCCTCTGTTCACGCGCCGCGGAAGCCGGCTGCTTGTCGACCGCGTCCATCGCAATCTGGTAATATCCCGTTGCATCCCGGAACGCCGATCTGGCGAATGCCTTTTTTGCCGCCATGTGTCCGTATCGATCGGCCTTCGCCCAGTCCTGCGCCTTGACGGCGTGATGACAGAGCGCTTCCGCAACCTCTTCCTCACGTCCGGGAGCATTCGTTTCCAAAGCCGCCAAAATACGGCGGTGCAACTCCTCGCGTTGCGGGCGCAGAATCGAGTCGTAAGCAACCTCGCGAATGAGATCGTGGGCGAATTCGTATTCCGGGGCAGCAAGCCATCGCGACTCGACCAGAAAATCCAGAATCTCAAGCGACCAAAGCCGGCCCTGCAACTGCGCCGCGGGCATGCCGGTCACGGCCACCAGCAAATTCGGCGAGACGCGCGATCCGACGACGGACGCAAGCTGCAGAAGGGTTTTGTCTTCCTTGGGCAAGCGATCGATGCGGGACGCAATCACGCCTTGCACGGTTGGAGGAATCTCCAGGGCATCCCAGGACGCATTCGCGGCAAATTGACCCGCGTCGGCCTCGAGGACGCCACGGTTGATGAGTTGCCGCGTCACCTCCTCGATAAAAAGCGGGATCTGACCGGTGTGACGAAGGATGTGGGCCTTGAGTGCATCAAGGTCGGCGGCCGTGCCGAGCAGACTGTCGAGCAGCGCGTTCGCCGCGGAGACATCGAGGGATCGAAGCCAAATCCTGCGAACGTCGAGTTGCGCCAGCCATCCCGGCGTAGCCTCCGTCCGCCAGGTTAGCAGCACCAGCAGCGGGCGGCTCGCCGCGACCGACATCAATGCCTCGATCGCGGTCTCGCTTTGGCCGTCGATCCAGTGAATATCCTCCAAAAGCAGAATCGTCGGCCGCTTCGAGACCACCCTGTCGATCACGTCCCGCACGGCTTCGGTAATCGCCCGCCGCCGCAGCAGAGGTTCAAGATCGCGCCAGCGTGGATCGCTGACCGGCTGGTCGAGAACGGAGCAAAGCGCGGCAGGCCAAAGATCGGAATGTGCCGGTCCCGAGCCGTCGGGCGGCGCGGGTTGATCCAAAGCCGTCATGTTGCCTGCCTGCAGCGCACTCTGCAGAAGCTTCTTCAGCAGTGCATACGGCACCGACTGCTCCAGCGGGTTAGCATCCGCTTCCAGAACCTGCCAGTCCTTCTGCCGCAGCGTGCCGACGAATTCATGGGCCATGCGGGATTTTCCGATGCCCGCCGTTCCCACCAGCGCGATGATCTGTCCGGACGATCCGATATCTCGTGCCGCCTTCTCCAGCAGGGAGATCTCCT
>JBBQUA010000048.1:0-26710 GCA_038212905.1 Hyphomicrobiales bacterium | reverse complement strand
GGTGTCGCTACTGTCTTCCGCGAGCGGCGCGCGCGGCCTGTTCACCACAGGCGCCTTGCAGCGGCAGTTTCGCGATGCCCACGCCATCAATTCGCATCTGGCGTTCAATTTCGATGCGGCTGGCACCAATTACGGCCGCGTGGCGCTCGGCCTGTCCTCCGAAAACCTGACGCTCTGAGGCCCGGGGGATGACTGACGCGCCCAAGCATCCGATCGATCCAGATCCGGCCAACGAACTGGCCAGCGACAGCTCGGCTATCGATCCCAGGGATTTTCGCAACGCGCTGGGCACCTACGCCACCGGCGTCACCATCATCACGGCGGTTGCGGCCGACGGCAAGCCTTATGGCTTGACCTGCAATTCGTTCGCTTCGGTATCGCTGAACCCGCCACTGGTACTCTGGAGCCTCGGAATGTTCTCGCAAGGGTTAAGCACGTTCCAGAATGCCAGCCATTTCACCGTCAATGTGCTCGGCGCATCGCAGCAGGCGCTCGCCAACAAGTTCGCGAAATCCTCGGAGGATAAATTCGCAGGCGTGGAATGGACGCCCGGCCTCGGCAAGGCGCCCGTGCTCGCGGACAGCGTCGCGAACTTCCAGTGCCGTGCGGCCAATCGATATTATGGCGGCGACCACGTCATCTTTCTGGGCGCGGTCGAGGCCTATGCCTACAACCGGCAGGAGCCGCTGTTGTTTGCCCGCGGCAGTTACGGCCGGTTTCTCAAGCCCGACGGCGCGCCATGAAGAAAGTCCCGCCCAAGCGTGTCCGCGTGAAGCAGAAGCGGCTTTCTCCCGACGACCGCCGCAGGGAGTTCGTTGCCAGGGCCACCGAGTTTTTCTCGGAAGAAGGATTTGACGGCGGGACGCGCGATCTGGCGCGGCGGCTCGGCGTGACGCAGCCGCTGCTGTATCGTTACTTTCCCAGCAAGGACGACCTGATCAAGGAAGTCTATCGCACCGTCTATCTCGAGCCGTTCGATGCCGGCTGGGAGAGGCTGCTCACCGACCGCTCGCGGCCGCTTCGCGAGCGGCTGCAGGAATTTTATCAGGCCTACACCGATGTGATCTTCACCCGCAAATGGCTACGCATCTATTTCTATGCGGGCTTGAAGGGACTCGACATCAACCGCTGGTACATCGGGGTGGTGGAAGAAAAGATTCTGTCGCGCATCGTGAGGGAATGCCGGCATGAAGCGGGGCTGCCCGAGCAGGGCAAGCCGACCGCGGCGGAGCTCGAGATGGCGTGGGTGTTGCAAAGCGGAATCTTCTATTACGGCGTTCGCAAATACATCTTCGAGTCTCCGGTGCTGGAAGATAGGCAACAGGTGATCAGCGACGCCCTGAATATTTTTATTGCCGGATTCGCGCGGGTGCTTTCGACCGCCGGGAGTCCCGGACGCTCAGCGGTGAAGAGGCCTGAAAAAGCCGCCTTGGCATGATCTGGACGATCCCACGTAGCCCAAATTATGTTCTCGACATTGCGGCCCGGTACCAATCGCCGATCTCGCTGGCGGTCATCAGGGCCACGCCGTCATGGCCGATGACATAGTCGAGCAACGCTTCGAGATATTTGATGCGGTGTGGGACGCCGGTGATGTAGGGATGAATCGAGATCGCCATGACCCGCGCATTGTCGGCGCCTTCGAGGTACAGCCGGTCAAACTGGTCGGTGCAGCGCTGCAGGAATTGCTCTGATGTCAGATGCTGCAGCGCGTGGATGACAATGTCATTGGTCTCCACCGAATAGGGGATGGTCGTGATGGCGCCATGCGGCGTCGCGATCTCCTGCGGAAGATCGTCGATCACCCAGTCCGCGACATACTCGATGCCGTTGAGGCGCAGCAGGTCGAGGGTTTCCTCGGTCTCCGTAAGCCCCGGACTTTCCCACGATCGTGGCGGCTTGCCGGTGAACGTTGCGATTGTCTCGACCGAACGTCGGATCGCATCGGCCTGGTTGTCCAGCCTGTGCATCGGCCCCTGGACGAAACCATGACCCATGAATTCGAAGCCGGCCTCAAGCGCGGCCGACGCGACGCGGGGATAGGAGTGGCAGACGTTGGCGTTGAGCGCCAGCGTCACGGGCATGTTGCGGTCGGTCAGCGCCTTGAACTGGCGCCAGAAGCCGGCGCGCATGCCGTATTCGTGCCACGACCAGTTCGGCACATCCGGTAACAGCGGCTGTCCCATCGGCGGGCTCAGCACGGTCCGCGGCATGGCGTTCTCGATCCGCCATTCCTCGACATTGAGGATAACCCATACCGCGAGCCGCTTGCCGCCGGGCAGCCGCAGCTTCGGTCGGTCGACCAGCGCCTGATAGGGGATGCGATCAGTCAGAGCCACGGCGCCCTCCAAAGAAATTGAGCGGATCATTCCGCGGCGTCAGAGCGGTCCGAGCTGCCGGCATTGACGAGGGGCAGTACTTTCTCGGCCATCAAGATCATGGATTGGCGTCCCAGCTCGCGGTCTTTCCAGTCCTTGCCCGCATAGAGCAGCGTGCCGAATGGGCCCACCTCGTCCTGGAAAGCCAGCAGTTGATCCGCAACGCTTTCAGGCGTTCCATAAATGATGAGCTTGTCGCAGATCATTTCCAGCGTCACTTCGTCGTCCGGCTGGTCGCGCCGCGTCTTGAACAACTCGATGCGGCCGTTCATCTTGAGCTTGGTGAACAGCGAACGGTAGTAATAGACGTAGGGTCCGTCAGGGTCGGTGGCGTAGGCTTTTGCTGTGGCGGCGTCCCTGGCGACAAAGACGCTCTTGGCGACGCGCCAGTTCGCGGGTTCAGCCGGGCGGCCGCCGCGCTGACAGCCCTCGACGTATTTCGGCCAATGGCTTTTCACCCAGGCCGGCATCAGGAAATTGGCCGAGATCGGATCCCAGCCGCGCGCGGCAGCCTCGGTGACGCCCTTCGAGAACGGCGCCACGGCGGTGACGACGATAGGCGGATGAGGCCGCTGCAACGGTCGCGCAATGATGCCCTGGCCGATATCGCCGATCAGGGTCTTCTGCGTCGAGATGTTCCAGTATTTTCCCGCGAGATTGTACGGCGCCTCGCCGGCCCAGATCTCCAGCACCTGGTTGATCGATTCCAGAAACATCGCGTTGCGATCGGCGTCCAGATTGCCAAACAATTCCGCATCCGACAGCAGGCCGCCAGGGCTTATTCCGAAAATCAAACGGCCGTCGAGCATGTGATCGAGCATCGCGAGGGAGGCGGCGACGGTGGCGGGGTGGGTGTTCGGCATGTTGATCGTGCCGGTGCCAAGCCTGATCTTTTTGGTGGCGGCCGCGACCCAAGCGATAAATGCGATGCTGGAGGTGATGTTCTCGGCCTGATCGGTGATGTGTTCTCCGACAAAAGCTTCATTAAACCCCAGTTCGTCGGCAAGCAGGAAGGCTTCGCGGTCCTCCTGCAGGGATAGACGCCAATCCTTGCCGAGAGGATGAATCGGCATCGTGAAAAATCCGAGATCCATTGCCGCTCCCTTCTGGCTCCGTGTGAGGACCGAACCGTCCGTCGTCGATACCATTACGACAAGTCCGGAAGGCCAGTCACCAGAAATAATCGTTCGATAAACAAACTTGACCTTTGGGAGGCGTCACCGTCTAATCCAAGGAAAATGCGCGAGAAGGCGCCGGGGAGGTCACGTCGAATGAAAGCCGCGGCTTTCACTTACGCACGCGCAACCAGTGTTGTGAACGCGCTGGAGTTGCTGAGGGCGCATGGCGACAAGGCGAAGCTGCTGTCGGGCGGTCAGAGCCTGATGCCCGCGATGAATCTGCGCCTGATCTCTCCCGAACTCATCGTCGATATCGGCGAGCTCACCGAGCTGCGCGGTATTGCGGTGACTGGGAGCGTCGTCAGGATAGGCGCGCTGACCCGTCATGTCGATCTTCTGAAATCACCGGAAATAGCCGCTCAGGCGCCGCTTTTAACGGAAGCGATAGCCCATGTCGCGCATCCCGCGATCCGCAACCGCGGCACGCTCGGCGGCAGCCTTGCCCATGCCGATCCGGCCTCTGAACTGCCGGCCTGCATGGTCGCGTTGAATGCGACCGTTGTCGTGCGCGGGCAGGCCGGCGAACGGCGGGTTGCGGCCGAGGATTTCTTCAAGGGGATTTATGAAACCGACCTTTCGGCGCAGGAATTGCTGATATCGGTCGAACTGCCGGCGGCGGGCAAGAATTCCGTACATTTCTTCCACGAATTCGCCCGTCGGCACGGCGACTACGCTATTGCTGGTCTGGCGGCGCAAGCTGTCGTGGAAAAGGATGTCTTTGCGGATCTGCGGCTCGTCTTCTTTGCCGTCGGCAACCGGCCGGTATTGGCCCGGGCCGCAACAAAACTGGTCAATGTTACCATCACGCCCGCGGTGCTGGCAGTGGCTTCAGCGGCCCTGGGCGAGGAGCTCGACCCGCAGGATGATCAGCAGGCGTCTGCCTCCATGCGCAGGCATCTTGCAAAGGTGCTGCTGGCGCGTGGCGCGTCCGCGCTACTGAACCGACCTGATCTCGATGCCGGAGCGCGTGCGTGACGGTCGCCATGCCAATCTCGCTTGAGGTGAACGGTGAGCGCGTCGACGCGCATGTTCTACCGCGCCTCAATCTGGCGGATTTCCTGCGGGAACAACTGCAGCTAACCGGGACCCATGTCGGTTGCGAGCACGGGGTCTGTGGCGCCTGCACGGTGCGGGTGAACGGGGAGATCGTTCGTTCCTGCCTGATGCTGGCCGTGCAGACAGATGGCGCGTCGGTCCAGACCATCGAGGGATTGTCCGACAGCGGCGAAGTCGCCGACCTGCAGGCCGCCTTTCGAGATCGCAACGCCCTGCAATGCGGCTTCTGTACGCCGGGCATGCTGATGGCGGCGCAGGATCTGCTGAAGCAGCAGGCTGAACCCGACCGGGAGCAGATACGCGAGCACCTTTCCGGTAATTACTGTCGCTGCACCGGCTACCAGGCCATTATCGACGCGGTCGAGACTACGGCGCGGGGGAGACGCTCGGCATGACCGTCACGACCTCGAATCCCGAAATTCTCTCCGAACTCGATCGGCCGAACTCCTACATCGGCAAGGTGGTGCCTCGGCCGAACCTCGAGCGGTTGATGCAGGGACGCGGACTCTTTGTCAGCGATATGGAGCTGCCGCGCATGGGGCATGTGGTGTTCCTGCGCTCGCCGCATGCGCATGCGAAGCTCGTCGGCATCGATGCCGCCGCGGCGAGGAGCGTGCCCGGCGTCATCGCCATCGTGACCGGAAAGGAACTTGCTGCCGTCATCACGCCGTGGGTCGGCGTGCTCTCGCACCTGAAGGGGCTCAAATCGGCGCCGCAGCACGCCATCGCCATGGACCGCGTCTGTTGGCAGGGCGAGGCCGTCGCTGCCATCGTGGCCACCAGCCGCGCCGTGGCGGAGGACGCCGCGGAAATCGTAGAAGTTGAGTACGAAGAGCTAGAGCCGGTCACGGACATGCGCACCGCGCTTGATCCGGCAACCCCGGTGATTCATCCCATGCTCGGCGACAACCTGGCTTTCGAGCGCAACCTCGACGCCGGCGAGGTCGATGCGGCGTTCGCCGGCTCCGATGCGGTGGTGGAAGCCGATTTCATTTTTGGACGGCACACCGGCGTGACGCTGGAGCCGCGCTCGGTCGTCGCAGACTGGAACGCTGCCGAGGCGAGGCTGACGATCTACCAGGGTACGCAGGCACCGCACATGGTGCAGAACATCGCCGCGCTCCACCTCGGGCTGGAGGAATCGCAGGTTCGTGTGGTCTGCAAGGACGTCGGTGGCTCCTTCGGCATCAAGGTCCACATCTACGCTGACGAAATGGCCACCTATGCGCTGTCGAAACTGCTGCGCCGGCCAGTCAAATTCGTCGCCGACCGGGTCGAGAGTTTCAACACTGATATTCATGCCCGCGACCATCGTTGCCGGGGGCGGATCGGCGTCACCCGCGACGGCAACATCACGGCGTTCGAGATCGACGATCTCACCGGCATCGGCCCCTATTCGATGTATCCGCGCACCAGCGCCATCGAAGCCAACCAGGTCGTCAATCTGGTCGGCGGCCCCTATGTGACCAAGAACTACCGTGCCCGGGCCCGCGTCGTATTCCAGAACAAGAACATGATGTGCCAGTATCGCGCCGTCGGCCATCCGATCGCCTGCTCGGTGACGGAAGGCCTGGTCGACCTCGCGGCTGCCAAAATCGGCATGGATCCGGTAGAAATCCGCCGCCGCAACCTGATTTCCGACAACGCCTACCCCTGCGCCTCGCCGTCCGGCCTGCGGTTTGAATTGCTGTCGCATCACGCCGCGATGAACAAGCTGATGGCGATGATGGATTACGATGCGCTGCGCGCCGAACAGGCGACGTTGCGAAGCAAGGGCATTCACCGCGGTATCGGCATTGCGAGCTTTATCGAAGTCACCAATCCCAGTGCGGCGTTTTATGGCGTCGGCGGTGCGAAAATATCCTCCCAGGACGGCGTCGCAGTGCGGCTGGATGCCCAAGGTTCGGTGATCTGCCAGACCAGCATCACCGAACAGGGGCAGGGCTCGGAATCGCTCACCGCGCAGATCGTCGGCAGCGTGCTCGGCGTTTCGATGGAGCGCGTGCGCGTCATCTTGGGCGATACCGACAGCACGCCCTACGGCGGCGGCACATGGGCCTCGCGGGGGGCCGGCATCGGCGGCGAGGCGGCACTCCAGGCGGCAAAGGTTTTGCGCAGGAACATCCTCGATGTCGCGGCCGCAATTCTGCAATCTTCGCCGGCGGAACTCGACATATCAGGCAATGCGATCGTGAACGCCAACGATAGCTCTTTGCGGATGGAGTTGCGCGAACTCGCAAGGATCGTTTATTTCCGCCCCGACACCTTGCCGCCAGGCATCCAGCCGGAGCTGATGGCGACGCGCCACTTCGTGCCGCGCGAGTATCCGTTCGCCTTCACCAATGGCGTTCAGGCCTCATGGCTGGAAGTCGACACCGACACCGGCTTCGTCAAGCTGCTCCGGCATTGGGTCGTCGAGGATTGTGGCACCATCATCAATCCGCAACTGGTCGACGAGCAGATCCGCGGCGGCGTGGTCCAGGGCCTCGGGGCGGCGCTGTTCGAGAAGTGCGTCTACGATGAGCGGGGACAACTTACCAACGCCAACATGGCCGATTATCTGGTCCCAATGTCCGGCGAAATGCCTGATATCGACGTCGGCCATGTGGTGTCGCCGACTGCGGAGACGGAACTAGGGGCAAAGGGCGCGGGCGAGGCGGGCACGGCGGGAGCCGCGGCGGCGGTGGCGAACGCGGTGAACGATGCGCTCAGGCCGTTCGGGGCTGTGATCACCGAGATTCCGCTGACGCCGCAGGTCATCCTGACGGCGTTGGGACGAATTTGAACACGGACGAAGCGGGAAAGCCTCATACGGTCAGGGCGTGACCGGCTTGCGAAAGACGTCCTTGGTCGCGAGCATGCCGTCCCTGAAGGTGTAGCGTTCGATGCCGCGCTGCTCTCTCGGTTCGCCGCTGGCTCTTACGGTCTCGCTGACGCGAAACGTCATGAAGGTCGTTGCGTCGGTATGGTGATAGGCGACCTCGTGGAAACGTTGCGCCGAGAACAGCGCCTTCTGCTCGGCGAGATGCTCCCTAATCGCAGCGGGGCCGGCGAGGGCTTTGGTTGTGACGAGACCGTCATGGAAGCTCCAGAGAAAGTCTGATGTGACGATCCTGTAGAGCGCCTCCATGTCGTTTCTGAACAGGGCCCGCGCGAAGCCCTTGAGCAGTTCGTCTCGTTCGGCCGGTGACGGGATCATTCCGCCGCCACGCCTTTGAGCATTGCCGCCTGACGCGCCGTCACCACCACCTTGATAGCGTCTTCAACCCGATCGCGGGCGTACCGCAGCGCGGTAGGCAGATCGTCGAGCGCAAACGTATGGGTATGAATCTTCGTCGCGTCGAATCGCTTTTCCGCCATCAGCGCCATTGCACGGCGCGTCGCGCTGCGGCCTTCGCCCCTGATGCCGTAGACATAAATATTGTTCTTCACCAGATGTGCCAGATCGGTCGTCACCGGATCGTGCGGAAAGGCCGCCATGCAGATCTTTCCGCCACGATTGGCCATATGGATGGCCTGGTTGACCGTGGCCTCGGTGCCGGCGCACTCGATTACATAATCCGCGCCGATCCCGCCGGTGAGCTGCCGGACGACGTCGACGGCGTTCTCATCGGCGATATTGATGGCGCGGTCCGCGCCCAATTCTCTGCCGATCGCGAGCCGCTTGTTGCGCGTTCCCGTCAGGATCACGGGGCTTGCGCCGAGCGCTTTGGCAACGGCCACCGCGAGCAGCCCGATCGGACCGGGGCCAATGACCACGACGCTTTCACCGGCGACCAGTCCGCCGAGTTCGGTGAGGCCGTACATCGACGTTCCGGCCGTGACGACAAGCGTGGCTTCCGCATCGCTCATGGTGTCGGGCACCCGCGCCAGCGTGTTGATGTGGTTGACCGCGTACTCGGCGAACCCGCCGTCGGTCGTAAAGCCGTTGGCGCGGTGGCCCTTGTCGGGCTTTCCGTAGTTGAGGCACGAGGTGTACATGCCCTGGCGGCAGCGCTTGCACTGGCCGCAGCCGGCATGGATTTCCACGCTGACGCGTTCGCCGATGGCAAATTCGTCGACGGCGGGCCCGAGGGCGGCGACCGTGCCCATATATTCATGACCCGGCGTAAAATTCTTGTTGAACGGCAGGCCGCCCTGGATGCTCGCCGGCGACCCGCCGTGGATGATCTCAAGGTCGGTGGCGCAGATCGCAACGGCGTCGATGCGGACCAGAACTTCCGCGCGCCCCGGCATCGGGATAGGCTTGTCGCGGAGGAGGAGCTCGTCCGGGTCGCCCAGAATCCAGGCTTTCATCTGGGCAGGGATCGGAAACTCGGGAGACGTCCTGATGCCGGTAGTTTCATGCATTGGAGAGATCCTCGGTTGCCACGACTCTACCGTAAATAGCCGGGTTGGGAAAATCATCCCAATTTTCGACCGCAGTCCCGGAGACACCCCTGATCCTGCCGCGGGCGTTCCGCACATCACAGCATAGGTAATACTACGGGGTCCAATTTTAGCCGGCATTAGCCGATCTGGCGTCTTCTCAGGGCATGGACCCAATGGAAAGCCCAGCTGCGGCACTTGCGCGCGTTGTCGTTGCGCGTCGAGACCAACTCGCGTTCCGCGTTGGACTTGCGGTCGCGGTCGCGGTCGTATCCCACGCGCTGACCAGCTGGCAGACCACGTTGGTCTGGGTCGCCGCCTATATGGCGGTGCAGGTCGGTGAGC
This sequence comes from Hyphomicrobiales bacterium, assembly GCA_038212905.1. GTDB lineage: Bacteria > Pseudomonadota > Alphaproteobacteria > Rhizobiales > Xanthobacteraceae > Bradyrhizobium. Next base: position 17,385 of record JBBQUA010000048.1, on the reverse strand, counting down.
ATAGGGCATTTCACGATGTGAACACCGCTGCCGATCTCACGCCTGGACGCAGTCGCGCGGTCCTGGCGGCGATTTCCGCCGGCACTTTTGTATTCAGCTCATTGGGCATGCTGCAGGCGATGCATTCCGGATCGTGGGGGCTCGCATGCGCCTCGCTGGTGTGGTCCGGCACGATCGTGAACGGGGCCATGGTGAATTCGGGTTCGCGCCCGGCGCTGCTCGCGTCGATCATTCCGACCGGACTCTATTTTCTCTCCGCGCCGGTGTTCGCGGTTGCCGCCGGAGAGTCGGTTGTGTTGGGCATCATCATCATCTTTGCATCCGCCTTGCACATGGCGGCAGTGGTGAAGATCTGGTCGATGTCGCGGACACTGGCCGATATCGAGCGGCGCGAGCAACGTATGTCCTATTTAACATTGCACGATCCCGAGAGCGGCCTGCCGAACCGAACCGCGCTGGAGCAGGACATAGCGGCCATGCAGGCATCGGACGACGGGTCGATGTTACTGGTAGCCGCGCTCGGCATCGATCGTTTCACGCAGGTCCGGGGAGCCATCGGCTACGAACTCTTCGCCAGCCTGATCGGCGAGGTGGCATCCCGGCTCGCCGACCTGCATCCGAACGGCCGGATCGTGCGACTTTCGACCGCGGAGCTTGGCCTCGCGTTTCGGGCGGAAAACCTGCAACAGGCCTGCGGCCACGCGGCGTCATTTCAATCCAGTCTGAACGCTCCGTTACGTCTGGGAGAGAACCGGATCGACGTCAGCCTGACGGTCGGCCTCGCCATTCACGGTATCGGACACGAACTCGTCGCGTCCATGGTGGAGCGCGCCAACATCGCCCTCGATCAGGCGCGTGCCTCAAGGCTCAGGATCAGCGTATTTGATTGCGGCCTCTACGGTAATCCGGCCAGCAATCTTACGCTGATGAGCGAGATGATGCTGGCCATCGCTGCCGGTGGATTGGCTGTCGCATACCAGCCGAAACTGGATTTTCGCTCTCGCACGGTCACGGGAGTCGAGGCCTTGGTGCGGTGGCCCGATCGCCGTGGAGGGCCGCTAGGGCCTGATATTTTCGTGCCGATGGCGGAGGAGACCGGACATATCCAGGCGCTGACAGAATGGGTACTGCTTCAAGCCGTCGCCGACCAGGCCGCGCTCAGCCGCGCCGGCTATGACATTTCAATGTCGGTCAATCTGTCAGGACGGCTGCTGCACGATCAGGACTTCGCGGAAAGGGTGCTGGCGATCATCGGGACCGCCGCTGACCGGTTCTGCCTTGAAGTGACCGAAACCGCTGCGATGGAAAATCCCGAACTGGCGATGCGCAGCCTGAGCCAATACCGTGCAGCGGGCGTGAGTGTCGCCATCGACGATTATGGCTCCGGTCTGTCGTCGCTGGCCTATCTGAAGAATCTTCCGGCAACCGAGCTGAAAATCGACAAGGCCTTCGTGCTCGACATCTCGGAATCGCAGCGGGATTCACTGTTAGTGCGCTCGACGATCGATCTTGGTCATAGTCTGGGCATGCGCGTCACCGCCGAGGGAGTGGAAACCGCCACAGCGCTCTCGTTGCTTGCGTTGATGGGGTGCGACTCAGCGCAAGGCTACTTTATCGCCCGTCCGATGCCGCTGGCGGATCTTGTGGAGTTTCTCAAGCGCGGGACGGAACCGGTGATGCAAATCGCTCCGGTCTGCTCGCTCGCCGTGGCAGGTACCCGTCAAGGCATCCGCTCCTGAGTACGGCGCCGACGAGACTCCTGCGAAGGTCGCGCAGTGGCCGCTTCCCAAGCCGCTGCTCGCTAATGCAGGCACCGGAATTTTGTCGCGGCGGAAGCGGTGATTGCTGTGCGCCGAGGGTGCGCTTCATTAGTTGTACAGGCCGCGCCCACGGGAGCGTGCTTTTCGTCCTCAAACAGCCGGCGGTGTGAACGCGCTAATGTCGTCGTTCCGGCTTGGTAATGGTCTGCCTGACTTCAGCGCCGCAGTCGGAGCACTCGTAGATGAAGTCGATCTTCGCCATGCTCCAATGCGGCTCGACCTCTCTCACGAACATCGGGAGTAGTCCTATACAGCCGGGGCAGATAATCGGCGCCGTCTCGGCTTCGTGGTGCTGGATGTAGGCTGGCATGTCGGCTCTCCTTCACAGCGGAAGCACGGTAGATTTCAACCCCGAGCCAACTTATCGCGTAGGCGGAAAGCTCATCATCAACTCTTGCGAACGGACAAAGAACGATCGCACAATCCTGGTGTGTGTGGCTTTGTGGTAACATCCAAATCCGCCGGGGAGGGGGGCCGTACTGATTTGCCTTGGTGGGTAGCCGGCCATCGTTTTGATCAAACCAGTTCATGCTTCCTGAGATCGCGGGCGTGATCGAAACGGTTGGCCTGCCGATCGGCGTCCGTCGTCGGGATATCGGGTACGGCTGCCTCGGCAAGGATTTCCGCCGTGATATCGTCGACCGAAGAGTCCGCGACTTCGTGGATGAAGCTGATGTTGTTGTATTCACCCGACGCCACGCGCGAGATGACTTCGCGCCGCGTGATTTCAGGGTCGACAATCGCCTCGCGCCCGCGCCGCCCATAGTCGATCATCACGACGAAATACTGCATGGCCCCTCAGGTCGCGCGCCGGCCAGCACTGGATGGATCGGCGAGGAGGCTTTAGTATTTCGGAAAACCAGCATCCAGTCAATTGATAAATTCGGAAAAACAGAAAATAGGTGGAATTTTTCGCATTCTACCCGCCGCCAACGCGAATCGTTTCCGCGCGGCGTCCCGCCTCGGCCGGTTCCATTATTTCTTGTGCGAGCGCCCGGCCTAGGTTTTTGTCGCCTTGCGCGCCCGGGCGGCGGCCTTGGACCGCAGGCGCTCAATCTGGCCCCTTGGCAGGGTGACGCAGATCTCGCCGATCCATTCCAGTTTCACCCCGTTGATCGGCTTGGCGTTGAAACTGGTGAGATTGACTTGGGCGGTGGATTTTCCGCGCTCGATGGTTTTCAGGTAGCGCTCGCCGGTTTTCAGGCGTACCGCGGCCTCTTCCCCGTAGAAGCTTGAGACGGGATGCCGCTGCGTCTTGAAAACCACTATAATGTCGCCGTTTTCATATTTCGGCAGCATGGAATCGCCGGATACCTCGAAGGCGATGGTTTCCTCCGAAATGGGAAAGGGCAACTCCACCTCGCCGAGGCCTTCCGGCGGCACCTGCTCGTGTTCAGGCTCGATCGCAGCGCCGGCACCGACCCGGCCCATGATCGGAACCGAATTCAGATCCAGATAATCGATGATATCGGGGATTTCGGACGCCTTGATCAGCCGTATCCCGGACAGGATTTCCGAGACGGCCCCCGGACGAACGCCCATCGCCACCGCCAGACCACCCTTGGTCTTGCCCGGTTTCTCCAATCCCCGCTCGATTAGACTGACGTCCAGCATGCCGTACTGTTTCCGAATTTCAGAAGTATTTCAATTCCGATTATCAGAAATAAGGCTTGACATAAATTTCGTAATATCCGAAATTGGTGCTCGGGGCATCGCGGTGTGGATGCTTCTGCTGGGGCCTTCACCCACAGCCGCAAGCATAGGGGAGAACGAGACAATGCAGATCAACTGGCTCCCGGAACATTGCGACGCGTTGCGAGAATGTCTTGCCAATGGCATGTCCTTTGCCGAAGCAGCCAGTACGATCAACGCGCAGTTCGGCGCCGTCTATTCGCGCAATGCCACGATCGGGCGCGCGAAACGGATGGGACTCGCGGCCCTCGACCGGCCGAAGCGGCTGTCGCGGATGACGCAAGAGTCAAAATCACCTCGGTCTCGCAAGAGCTGCGAGTGCGCGGCCGAATCGAAGCCGGAGCCGGCAGTTGCTGAACGGCCGGAGCGCGTAAAACTCCGCTGCGTCCAGATCATGCCGCGCCATCTGTCGCTCACAGACCTGGAAGCCGGCGATTGCCGGTATCCGTATGGCGGCGACGCCGAGGACGAAGCCATCACCTTCTGCGGTCATCCGCAGCGCGAGGGCTCAAGCTACTGCCTCGGGCATTTTCACCTGACCCGGGGTCCCGGTACCGCTTCTGAGCGGGCGGCCGTTCCGGTCGCCCTACGGTTGGTGGATGCGGCATGAAAGAAACGGGGCGGGCTTTTTGAGGGCAGGGCGCATTTAGCGGACCCGCGGCAGCACGGCCGGCAGGGCGGACTGTGGATCCCGATCGCCTCTAGTTCGAACTTTTCGACTTTCGTCCTCAGGCGAGCGATCAACGGCAACCAGATTCTATCAATGGAGAAGTGAAGCATGGCACGGGCCAAACGCAGAAGGCCGTACGATCCTGCAAAAGTGCACGACCGTCGATCCCGGGATCTGCCGCGCAACGCGGAAGTGGCCACCGTTGAAGTGGACGATCCCCTCGGCCTGGAGCCGGGCGACAAGATCGTCACCCTGCGCTCGATCCGCAACGATCCGCTGGGCCGCATGCACTCGCATCGCCATGTCGACGAGACGCAATATCAGGGCGGGCGGGCCTTTCAGGCGGATTGGGAAAAGGCCGAGCGCGGCCCACAGGCGGTCGATCCGACCAGGGAATATGTCGATGGCGGCCAGATGCGAGAACCGATCACCGAAGGCCAGCGCAAGGCGGTGCTGCGGCTGAATCGGGCGCAGCGAGAACTCGGCGCCGACGGCTCGGCGCTGGTGCATGAGATCCTGATCCTGGGCATGACGATGGAGCAGATCGGGCAGCGGCGCGGATTGCGTGCCCAGCGCTGGAATGACTATTTCGCACGCAGGTTTAGGGAATGTCTCGACCGGTTGGCGTTGATGTACGGATTGGCGACGGACCGGCGGTAGTGTGCACCGCAACTTCGCAAAACCTTCCGCCCCGAATAGTTCGGCAATAGCGCTACCTGCTAGTCGGCTAAACTCCCTTTCGGGAAACGCACTTCAAAATTGGCTTCCATCGCGGCCCTCTCTTGCATACGCTAGGCGTTTGCAGGCATGCTGCAAGGCGACCGCCGTCAGTCGCGTAATGCCCAAAATCCCGGCCACAGGGATTGGGTATCAGGGGAGGAAGTCTATGAAGCGCAGAACCGTACTCGCCGGTCTCGGTGCAACAGCCGCCGCTGGCGTGCTTGGGATGCCATCGATACTGAAGGCGCAGGCGCCCGTCACGCTGAACGGTGCCGTGCAGTTTAACGACGATCACGCCTTCACCAAGGCGCTGGTCAGGTTCGAAGAGCTGGTGAAGAAGTATTACGGCAAGCCCGTCAATTTCACGCTGCACAAGAACTCGTCGCTCGGTCTCGAGAAGCAGTATTTCGAATACATGTCGCAAGGCAAGGCGGTCGATTACGGCATCGTCTCGCCGGCTCACATGTCGACCTTCGCGAAGGCAGCCCCGTTCATCGATGCGCCGTTTGTGTTCAAGGGCATCGAACACATGAACAAGGTCGTCGAAGCCAACATCCTGGCGCCGATCGCCGACGAAGTCGCAGCGAAGGCCGAGGTGGTGCTGATCGGTTACTCGGGCGGCGGCATCCGCAATATCTTCGCCAACAAGCCGCTCAGGAACCTGGCCGATATCAAGGGCCTCAAGGTGCGCGTGCAGGGCGCCCCGATCTGGTCGAAGACGTTCGCCGCCGCCGGCATGTCTCCGACCGTCATTGCCTATAATGAGGTTTACAACGCCATCCAGAATGGCGTGATCGCGGCCGGCGAGAACGAGGCGGCCGGGGTCGAGGCCATGAAATTCTACGAGGTCGCCCCCCATCTCAATCTGACCCAGCACGCGGTGTCGATCCGTCCGATCTGCTTCTCGGTGAAGACGCTCAAGACTTTGCCCAAGGATTTGCAGGACGCGATCATGAAGGCGGGCAAGGAGGCCGGCGATTTCGGTCGGCAACTGGAGTCGAGCGAGGAAGTTACCAAGCTCGATGCACTGGAAAAGGCCGGCAAGCTCAAGCGCGTTCCGTTCGAGGAACGCAACGCCATGAAGAAGCTCGCCGATCCCGTGATGGCCACCTACGCCAAGGAAATCGGCGCCGAAGGCATCTTTGAAAAAATCAACATCGCCTGATCAAGCAAATCGCTGAACGAGAAGTCGGGGCAAGCCTTGCGGCTTGCCCCGTTGGATGACTGTCACTGTGCGGGGCCAATGACCGAAATACCGATGCCATCCACCCCGTCGCTGTGGCGACGCGTGACAGCCGGCTATGCCAAATTGCTCGAGATCCTGCTGGCGGCCTGCGTCGGCATCCTGGTCATTCCCGTCACGCTGCAAATCATTTCGCGCTACACCCCCTTCATTCCGTCCTACATCTGGACAGAGGAGATGGCGCGGTTCCTGTTCATATGGACCATCATGATCGGGGCGATGGTCGGCGTCCGGGAAGCGCAGCATTTCGAAGTCGATGTGTGGCCCGATTTGTCGCGGCGATCCGAGGCCGCGGTGCGGATCGTGTCGCGTCTCGGCATTCTGGCGCTGGCGTTGGTGTTCGTGTGGGCGGGCATCGAGTTCACGCGGTTTGCCTGGAATCGAACCTCGGAGCTGGCCGACCTGCCGCTCTGGCTGATTCACGTCGCGTGGCCGGTGGCAGGTTTTACATGGATCGCGTTCGCGGGCGAACAGATCGTTGACGAAGCACGGATCTTGTTCGGGGTCGCGCGATGAGTGGCAGTGTTCTTTCCGCCGGGCAGGCCGCAATGGTCTTGTTCGGCACTTTCGTGGCACTGCTGATCGTGCGCGTGCCGGTCGCCTTTGCATTAGGGCTCGCATGTCTGCCGATCCTGCTGATCGAGCCGCGGCTGTCGATGATGATGCTCGCGCAGGAAACCTTCAACGCCTACAATTCCTTCATCCTGCTGTCGGTGCCGTTCTTCCTGCTGACGGCCAACCTGATGAGCATCGGCGGCATCACCGACCGGCTGGTGGCGCTTTCGCGTGCCATGGTCGGACATTGGCCGGGGTCGTTGGCGCAGATCAATGTCGTGCTGTCGGTATTCTTTGCCGGCATCTCCGGCTCCTCGACCGCGGACGCGGCGAGCCAGTCGAAGATCTTTATCGATGCCCAGACCAAAGAGGGCTACGACCTCTCGTTCTCAATTGCCATTACCGCGGTGTCGGCGGTGCTTGCGGTCATTATCCCGCCATCGATCCTGATGATCGTGTGGGGCGGGCTGATTTCGACGTCGATCGCCGCGATGTACCTGGCCGGCATCGTGCCGGGATTGCTGATCGCCGGCGCGCAGATGGCGACCGTGCATATCTATGCGGTCCGCCGCGGTTATCCGACCTATCCGAGATCGAGCTGGGTGGAGATGCGCTGTTCGCTCTGGCGCTCGATTCCTGCGCTGGTGACGCCATTCATCATTGTCGGCGGCATCCTGCTCGGCTGGTTCACGGCGACGGAATCTGCCTGCGTCGCGGTGCTGTATTCCGTGGCGCTGTCGACCTTCTTTTACCGGGAAACCGGCGCCAGGGAGCTTTACAAGGCCTTGCTTGATACCGGACGGCTGGCCGGCGTTGCGTTATTCTGTATTGGCACTGCGAGTGCATTTGGCTGGTTGCTGGCCTATTACAAGATCCCTGAGGCGCTGCTCGCGAACGTCTCGACCTGGGGCATGGGACCGATCGCGGCCGGTTTCTTTATCTCGTTCTGTTTTCTGATCGTTGGCTGCTTTCTCGACGCCATTCCGGCGATCGTGATCGTCGGCACCGTGCTCGAGCCGCTGGCGAGGTCGGTCGACCTGCACCCGGTGCAATTCGCCATCATCTCGATCGTCTCGCTGGCGTTCGGATTGGTGACGCCGCCGTATGGCCTGTGTCTCCTGATCGCGTGCTCGATCGCGGGCGTACGGCTGCGCTATGCGCTCAAGGACACGGTGATTATGCTGATACCCATGCTGCTGGTGCTGGCGGCGCTGATCGTCTGGCCCGACATGTCGCTGTTTCTGCCGCGCCTGCTTGTTCCGGATATGCTGAAGTAGCGGCTGTCCCCCAGGACCGATTGGCGCCATCACGGGTTATGGGCGGAGTGGCGGGAGCGGGGCATCCATGCGCCAGGGTTGATTGCGCAGCCCGGCGCGCTCGGGCTATCAATCGCCGGCCCGTCTAAATTATCCAGGACAAAACCGCATGACCGCCAGACCGCAATTACCGGATCGCACGCCACGCGCGAAGGACGTGCCGACCGCACTCGACGGGCTGCTGGTGGTCGATTTCACCCGCGTCGTCGCAGGACCTGCCTGCACGCAGACACTTGCCGATTTCGGCGCCGAGGTCATCAAGATCGAAAATCCGGACGGCGGTGACGATACGCGCAGCTATGAACACGCCGATCTCGCCGGGGAAAGTGCTGCCTTTATCAGCTTAAATCGCAACAAGCGCGGCATCGTTCTCGACTTTACCAACCCGGCGGCGTGCGAGGTCGCGCGCGAATTGATCGCACGGGCCGACGTGGTGGTGGAGAATTTCTCCGCCAGCGTGATGAAGAAGTATGGCCTCGACTATGCGTCGGTAGCGCCGGCTAATCCCCGGCTGGTCTATTGCTCGATTTCGGCCTACGGCCGCCAGGGACCGTTCGCATCCCGCCCCGGCTTTGATCCGATTACGCAGGCCGAAAGCGGTTTCATGTCGCTGAACGGGTTTCCTGAGGGCCCCCCGGTGCGAACCGGGCCGCCCGCGATCGACATGGTGACGGGCATGTCGGCCTGCAATGCCATTCTGCTGGCGCTGTTGGCCCGCGACCGGCTCGGGCGCGGCCAGCAGGTCGAGGTGGCCTTGTTCGACGTGGCGCTGGGGATGACGGGATTTTACGGCATGGCCCATCTGATGACCGGCGAGAATTTCAGTCGTCAGGGCAATTCGCCGAACGGGTCTCCTTCGGTCGGGCTCTACGATGCTGCCGACGCGCCGTTTTACATCGCCTGCGCCAATGACAGGCTGTATCGCCGCCTCGTCATCGACGTGCTCGACCGGGCCGATCTCGTCAGCGGTGAGTTCGCCGACCGGCGTTCGCGAACGGCCAACAAGGACAAATTGCGGGCGATCCTCAAGGAGATTTTTGCCGGAGACAGCCGGGAAAGCTGGGTGACGAAGATGAAATCGGCCAATATCCCGGTCGGCTATCTCCGCACCGTCGAGGAAGCCTTCAATTCGCCGGAAGTACGCGAGCGCCATCGTGTCAGCCAGATCCCGCACCGGGCTGCGGGCACCGTCCCCCATATCGAGCAGCCGATCAGCCTCGGCCTGACGCCGGTCGCCGATCCCGTTGCAGCTCCGATGCTGGGCGAGCACACCAGGGAGATCCTGCGCAAGACGCTTGGCTATGACGATGCCCGTATCGCAGCCCTCGCCGAGAAGGGAGCTTTTGGGGCGATGCGAAACGTCGGCTGAGCGGGTCGCCAACGGACATGTGCCCCGCGCCAGAAGCGAGATGAGAAGAGGCCGCCATCAAGGCGGCCCCTGATGTTCAATTTTGAACACCGCCACCCGCTTCCGGGCTGTGCCGGAGGCCGATCTGGCACGGTTTGGCCGTTTGGCGGACGCTTTTCGGCCCTCAGTTTGGCTTGCCGCGCGGGTTGTTCCTTGGCATACTTTCAACTTCGTCGGGTTCGGCGCGGTCAATCTCCAACCGGGCCATCCGAAGTATCAATGTAGCCGTAGTCAAGCCGAGACGCTCAGCCTCTTGTGCTGCCGTATCGACCTTTCGGGCCAAGCCTTCACGTTTGCCTGGATATGTCATTCCTGTTCCTCATCGAAGGTGCGAGATGAAAGATCCCACATTTGTTGCAGAGCTGCAGAAGAGACTCGGAGCTCCATCGAGCGAAACTGTCGAAAGCCTGCGGCTGTTGAAGGCCTTCCTCAAACTTGCGCCCGGCCAGCGTTTTGAAATCATCGAGCTGGTCGAACGCCTGGCCGCCGAGCATCCCGGCAGCGATCCCTCATTGTCCTGAAGACCCTCGCTTTCCCGCACAGCAGTCTGCGTTAGTTGCTGGCCGGATTGGCGGCAGGTGGAAGCATCGCGATAGCGTAGATCGCCTCATCCAGCGCCTCGGATTGATGTCGTGTGCCGGCGGGCAGCAGGATGGTGTCGCCGGGCCGGCAGATATGCTCGCCGCCATCCCACTCAAATTTCAGCGCGCCTTTGATGATCACCAGGATCTCATCCACCGGATGGGTATGGAAATGATGCACCTTGCCAGCGGCATCGCGTTGTAATTCGACGCTGCCTTGCTCGGGCAGCAACGCCAGGATGGCGGGGTCGATCGAGAATTCCGTCTTCGTGCCAGCGATGATCTGGGTCATGCCGCTTGCTCCCTGTCTTTGGCTGGAGAGGTCTTGTTCTGCGCGAGCTTGGCAAACGGACATCCCGCCTCGGTGTGATTGTCGTCCGCCAAGAAGTATTGCTGGTATTCGCGCCCGTCGGTGGCGCCGTAGCGTCCCAGCAGCGGCGAGGGGCTGGTGCTGTCGTAGGGGATGAGCCGCTTGCGTACTTCGCCGAACGCGGCTGCTGCGGCCTTTTCCGTTCCGAGGATCTTTTCGAACACCCAGCGCGGCTGAAACGTCAGCGTGAAGGTGCTGCAGCGGCGGCTTTGCCGCATCACATGCGCGGGCGTGCTGCACACCACGAAGATCGGTTCACCCGCGAACGAGAACTCCCACATCGGATGGTCGATCTGTTCAGGGATGGTGTCCGGCCACGGGCTCTTGTCCAGCTGCGCCAGCTGGTCGAGGGTTTGCCACATCTTCCGGTGATAGGCCTCCAGCGTCTGCACCGGCCGCGGCCGGGTAAATACGATCAGCGATGTGTTTGGACCGTGCGAGCGAGATTCAGCTACGAAGAGTGCGAGTTGCGCGCCGAGAACCTCAATGTCGTAGGGATCGAGAAACAGATAGCGCAACTGATCCTGCCGATAGCCAGCGACGCCGAACAAGCAGGGAAAGGGTCTCGCTTCACTGCTCATTTGGGCTTCGAATTCGGAAAACATCACACTTTGCCACGTACTCACCGCGTGGCTCGATGCGACTTCGCCCCTTCTCAAATACAATCGCGACATTCTGCACCCTCTCCCGTTCAATACGGCTAACGAACTATCAGTTGGCTCCTCATCAGCAGCGGGCCGGCAATGCCCGGCAGCGACATGAGCAACAGAATTCCAATCAGCGCGCTGTAGCCGGCATCGTCGACAGAGCCGGCTCCGGGCTGGAGCCCGGTCCCTGCAAGCTGGCTAACGCCAACCATGGCGAATCCGATAATGGGTTGCGAAATCCCTGCAAAAATGCCCGCCGCCGTCGTGTTGACCGATGCACCGACGCCGATCAGATCGGCGGTGTAGAGTTTCTTGGTGCATTTCAGCACCAGCGGCACTGTCCCACCGGCGACCAGACCGAGCACCGAGAACACGACGGTGACATACAGAAAGCCGAGCGCATGGGCGATCGGAGGCAGCAGTATCGCGATAAGGAGCATCCGCAGCAGGCAAATTCGGATCAGCGCGGTATCGAGCGCCGCGGCTGCCCGGTCCGCCATATGGCCGAGGAAGATCGAGCCGATCGCGTTGCCCACCATGAAGGTGAGCAAGGGAGTGCTGGCGGCCGACGGGGAGATATTGAAGAAATGCGCCACCATCGGAATTCCCCAGACGCCCGACAGCGTCGTCACCACCGCAAAGTGGGACGCAAAGGTCATGGCGCATCCCCAGTTCGCTAATCGCGCCAGCGATTGCCGGCTGGCGACGAGCACGCTCTTCAAGGTCTTGGTGCTATTCGACACCGGATCCGGCTTGAGCACGATGGAGGCAAAGGTGAGGTTGGCCACGCCGACGCAGGCGACAAAGACAAAGCACGCGCGCCAGCCGAAGCCTGTCACCGCCGCAGCCAGCGGCGTCGTTGCCAGGACACCGCCGACATAGCCCGAGACCTGCGAGATGCCCGACATCATGCCGAACCGTTCGTCCTTGAAACTGAGCGCAACAAGCTTCAAGAGCGCAGTGAAAATCAACGCATCGCCGCAGGCAATGATCAGTCTTGCGGCAAAAACGTCGAGCAGGTTCGGCGCCAGTGCAAACGCTGCACTTCCGAGCGAAGACGCGGCCATGCTGAACAGCACGACGCGCTTGACGCCGAAGCGGTCGACCAGAACTCCCGCTGGAATCTGCATCAAGGTGTAGCCCCAGAAGTAGCTTGAGGCGAGCATCGCGACACCGGCGGCGTCGGTAGAGAAGTCGGCCATGAAATCCAGGCTGACCGATTGCGGGGATACCCGCTGCAAGAACGCGATCGCATAGGCGGTGGCCACCGCCGCCCAGGCCAGATAGGCGCGATCCGTCGGGCGGACGGCGGGAGCGAGCACGGTGTGTTGTTCCGTCAGCGCCATCACACGCTCACAAGGCCGACCGAGAACAGGGCATCCGCCGAGTCCGGGATGACGCGCTGCATCGCTTCGTCAACCAGCGACGCAGCGCCGTGATAGGCTTGACGGTGATGTTTGATATGACCGTAAGCGCCGCGCATGATCATGCCGGGCATTTCGAGGCGCTTGCCGGGATAGAGCAAGGTACACATCTCGACGCAGGCCGACTGCAGTGTGGCGTCAGGGGGGCCGCCGAGCAGCGAGGGCGTAACCTTCTCGCAGATCCTGGCGTTTGCCGCCCATACGATGGGATTGCGGGTTCGCCATCCATAGAAGATGCCGCCATCGCCGCTGACAACGGCGGCCGAGGCCCTCAGGATCTCCGTAGTGAAAAACCCGTAGAGGCCGCGGCCCTGATGGGCCGGAAGCACCTCGGTGCCGCTGCGATAGATCGCCGGCCACCCTGCAATCCGCAACCTGCGGTAGACCGAAAACGCCACCAGTCCGGAAGCGTCGTAGACCAGAATGAGGCTGAATTTCCTGTCGAACGGGGAGGAAGCCGGCGTCCAATGTGGCTCAGTTGCCTGCCAGTTGACGGCGATGATGTTGTTCATCGCATCCATCAATGGGTGCTGTTCGGCGAGACTGACCCGTGTTGCATCAGGAAAACTGTAGACTGCGTAATCGGGCCAAGGCGATTTGACGGTTCCGTATTGGCGGCGCAGCTCTCGCGACATATCCGGTACCCCAGCTATTCAAGCGAGCTATACAGCCGAGCCTCGAATGGCTTAAAGGACAATATGCCCTCGAAATCTGCCAAACCCCGGCGGCCGGAGCCGCGCGAAAAGGCCGCGACAAGGCGCGTGGCGATCGTCGCGTTTCCCGGCGTGACCCTGCTCGATATCTCAGGTCCGGCGCAGGTGTTCGCGGAATTGCAAGCGATCGAACTGCCCGGCGCGAGCTACTCGCTGTCCTACCTTTCGGTCTCCGGCGGATTGGTGCCGACCGACGTCGGGATGATGATCGATACCACCCCGATCTCCAGCATTCGGCCGGACCAGGTCGATACCCTGGTGATCCCGGGCGGCCCCGGCATCTGGGCGTTGCGGCAGGACGCCGTCATGATGCATTGGATTTCGGAAGTGCTGCCCAGGGCCCGGCGCGTGGCGTCCGTCTGTCTTGGAGCGTTCGCACTGGCCTGGACCGGCGCGTTGGACGGTAAGCGCGCCGCGACGCATTGGCGCTATTGCCCAAGACTAGCGGATGGCTTTCCCAAAATCCGCGTTGAGCCGAATGCGATCTTCGTCAAGGATGGGCGGGTCTGGACCTCGGCCGGCGTCAGTGCTGGCATCGACCTGGCGCTCGCCATGATCGAGGAGGATTTTGGCCATACCACCGCGCTGGACATCGCGCGCAGGCTGGTGGTGTTTCTCAAGCGCCCCGGCGGTCAAAGCCAGTTCTCAACAGTGCTGGCGGCGCAGGCTTCCGACGTTGAGGGCCGTTTCAGTGCGCTGCATGCCTGGATCATCGAAAATATCGCCGGCGATCTGAAGGTCGAAACGCTGGCCGAAAAAGCAGGCATGAGCCCTCGGACCTTCGCGCGTGCCTATACCAGCCGCACCGGGATGACGCCGGCAAGCGGGGTCGAGGCGCTGCGCGTGGAGACTGCACGGCTGCTGCTGGAAAGCAGCGAAATTCGCGGCGTGATCGATGTGGCGCGGCGGGCAGGCTTCGGCGATGACGAACGGATGCGGCGGGCGTTCATCCGGCACCTCGGGATATCGCCTTCGGAATATCGAAGCCGCTTTTCGGGCTGATTGGACACTTGCCGGGGGCAGCCACGATGTTTCCCCGGTTCGTCCCGAAAATGCGCCAAGCTGTGACATTTTTGGCCACAATCGAAAACGACGGTGTCGTCATGAAAACATTGGCCGTCATTTCGATTCTGGCGCTGCTCACGATTTCTGGGGCGGCCTACACGGATCAGATTCTGACCGGCGATCAGGCGATGCAGGTTGCGAATTGAAGCCGGCGGTTGAAGCCGGCTTTTCTGGCCGGGCGAGGACAACGATGCTTTCCGTAGATCAATTCCTCAGGTTCGTCGGCGTGCCGGCCGTCATGGCCGCATTCCTGATCGCATCGCAGGTCTCCGGGGCGGCAATTTTCCACTCCGCACCGGTGCGAATCGTTAGCCGGTGACGGGCTGGCCTACCGTCTCGTCTTGGAATAGACCAGCGACTGATCGTCGACGTCCTCAATCGGAAGCTTGTTGACGTCGGTTATCGTGTGCAACTCCCGCAACGACATCATACCGGAGAGACGGCCGGCTGAGGGCGGGTGCGATCGCAGCATGCTGGTTGCGGCCGTGAGGAGTGCAATCGCCGCGACCGCAGAAATCATCAGGCGCTTCATGGGAAACCTCCGTTCGGTTCTCCACCCCAAAAAGCCGTGCCACTTGATTAGCGTGGACCGCAAGGCAGCCATGTGAATGGCGTCACACCTCACCTTTATGTGTCTTTATCCGGCGCGGGCTGCTTTATGAGTGGCGGGGCATGGCTCGCGTTGGAGCCCAAACCGCGGGGCAGGCAGCTTTCCCAGTCAGTCCGCAGCGGCTATTGTCCCCAAAAAAGGGGAGAAACACCATGAATGACGGGACGCCAATCCAGCCGCTGGTCGCCGAACTCGGCGCGAGCGGCGAAGAGTACCAGAACCTTCACGAGTTCATCCGCAGGGCACGGGCGAATCTCAACCAGAATGCCTGGGACTATATCGTCGGAGCCGCCGAGACCGAGACCACCATGCGCAGCAACCGCATGGCGCTGGACGAGATCGCATTTCGCCCGCGCGTGCTGCGCAATGTCACCAAGGTCGACGCCTCCGTCGAGGTGTTCGGCCGCAGGTTGCGACTGCCCGTCGTGCTGGCACCGGTTGGCGCGCTGGAGATCTTTGATCCCGGCGCCGGCGCGGCTGTGGCGCGTGGGGCCGGTACATTCGGCGCCGCGCACATGTTGAGTTCGGTGTCAGAACCAGGCCTCGAGGGGGTCGCTGAGGCGGCGCCGGACGCCTTGCGCATGTTCCAGCTCTACGTTCGCGGTGACGACGCTTTCGTCGAAGATTGTGTCGGCCGGGCGATCGCGGGTGGATATGCGGCGTTCTGTCTGACCGTCGA
This sequence comes from Hyphomicrobiales bacterium, assembly GCA_038212905.1. GTDB lineage: Bacteria > Pseudomonadota > Alphaproteobacteria > Rhizobiales > Xanthobacteraceae > Bradyrhizobium. Next base: position 1,872 of record JBBQUA010000048.1, on the reverse strand, counting down.
TACCGCGCATTACAGCCGGCGCGAACGCGACATCGCCAAGCGCTATGTCCGCGCCAGCCGGGTTCGTGCCACCGGGGGCGACTTCCAGAAGGGACTGGAGTGGCGCACCGTGAAACTGATCAAGGACAAATTCAAGATCCCGCTGGTGATCAAGGGGATAGCGACCGCAGAAGACGCGGCCATCGCGCTTGATCACGGGGTCGAGTGGATCTATCTGTCGAACCACGGCGGGCGTCAGCTCGACCATGGCCGCGGTGCCATGCAGGTACTGCCGGAGATCGTCGCCGCGGTCGGCGGCCGAGCAAAGATCATGGTAGACGGTTCGTTCTGTCGTGGTACCGACATCGTCAAGGCGATCGCGATGGGCGCCGATCTCGTCGGTATCGGCCGTCTGCAATGCTGGGCGCTTGCAGCTGCCGGCGAGGCCGGAATCGTGCGCATGCTGGAACTGCTCGAGGACGAGGTGATGCGCTGCCTGGGACTGCTCGGCGTGATGAATTTTGCTGAACTTGACAAATCCTATCTGCACTCGGCGACGCCGACCAATCTGCCCCACGTGTTCAGCGCATTCCCGCTGCTGGATATAGAGCCTTACCGTTATTGACGGCGAAGCACGTCTTGCGACCAAGCGGAAAGGTCAGATCCTTGGCGAGGCTTGAATGAAGCTCCGGGGCCTTGCCGGATAGCGATATACAACCAGGTCCGCCTCAGGCGATCTTCGCCGGGCGGATTTTCTTTGCGCAAGTCTTGATGAAACCTGGCTGCACCGGCGTTCGTTTGAGCCGATTCCAGGGTGTAGCGAAAGGCCTAGCGAAGGCCAACGGCTCTTTCGAGATCAAAATCCGCAAGAGGTCTTTCTATCCTGGAAATGAATGACCCGCTGTTCGGTTCCGCAGAAGACGGGCCAGCCCGGCAAACCGTTCACGATGTTGACCTCGGTTGGGGAAAACTCTGCAAAGACGCCGCTGCGGAAATGTGGTAATTCTCAAGGCAAACCGGAGGGTGGCGGAATGATTGAACCGAAATTGGAAGTCCCGGCCGAATTGCGCGAGCTGGCCGAAAAAACCATCGACCAGGCGGAAAAGGCGTTCGGGATGTTTTTTGATGCTGCGGGTAAGTCGATGACGTCCGTTCCGAGTCCGGGAACGGAGATGTCCAGGCAAGCGCTATCATTCACTGAACAGAACATGAAGGCTGCGTTCGATCATGCGCGAAAGCTGGTTCATGCAACCGATCTGCAAGAAGCGATGCGAATTCAATCGGAGTTCCTAAGGAGCCAGTTCACCAATGCCGGCGAGCATATGAGGCAGATCACCGGCGGGGTGATGTCGGCTGCCAAGGATGCGTCGAAAGGCAAGTTCTGACCGCAATTTCCGCGCCGACCCATCGCCAGCCAATCCACGTGGGCGCCGCCTGCCTCGTATAGTTGCCGACCCGCGGCGTCACGCGATAGGCGTCATCGACGCTCAGACCACCGGGCCTCGAAGAAAAAGAGCGTTCGGTTCTGGCTGGTAGCTTGTCCGCGGCCCCTCCTTGGCAAAGGACTACGCCGTTCGCCAGCGGCAATGCAATCAGCCGGAAAATCAGCTAATAGATACCGCTGGTGCGGGATGTTGGGCATGGCATATGCAAGATTACCGTGGCAGTTCGCCTGGGATGTTTGCTCGGGCAGTGCAGTTTGCTTCGCGTGAGATTCGTGCTGGGCCGGAACGCCCGAGCTTAGGGCGTTGACGCCCTGGACGGGTTCGTGATCGCAGCGCGAATCCCCGTCAATACGGAATTGAAATGCCTGTCGCGTTCCCGATCGAAGCGCTGCTGGTGGGCGCGAAAAGCGGCTACCCTGCCTTCCATTTCTTCGCGAATGGCGCTCCG